>NZ_SRHV01000005.1:300000-600000 GCF_004698125.1 Halosimplex halophilum | reverse complement strand
TCTAATTCTGGGGGATAAACAAGCGGTTGTGTCGCTTCTTCAGGACGCGGTGCAGGTATACCTGACATCAGCGATCCATTAATTTCCCAAGGTGGATAAGTAAGAGGAAGGCCAAATACTTGCGCTGTTCCGGGTAACAGGTCCCATATACGTTTGAATGGAATATCTGAACTTTGGATGTGAGACTTCTCCGCATCTACTCGACCAGTATCGGTCGCGAGCCGCCCTATTCCTTCACTCACTAGTACCCGGCGGAAGAAATCAGGAACCGCCTGATTCCTTGCCATCAGAGAGACTCCCTTCATGAGAGGATGGCCAGTATATTTACCATAGACAAACCCCAGAATTTTGTGCTGACGAAAGCCAGCACCAGTGGTCATCGTTGTCCAAGCATTAGCACTACTGATGTATGAGGCGTCGTGGAACAATCCTTCCGGATATAGATAATCCTTGTGCGAAAGCCCATCCCAGAATGGGAGGTCAAACTCTTTTAAATGACGGTAGCTTGCCCCATCCCAACCGATGACAAGTAAATCCATATATCTGTGTATTCAGGTCAGCTATCTATTTTCTTCGGTGTGAGCTAGTACACCAATTCATCATATACATTCTCAACTCGTCTCGCTACATCCGCCCAACTAGAAGACTGACCGAATCTTTTTGCTTCATCAGACATTTTCTTAAGGTGTTCTGGATTCTTTAATTCAAGTATTCGCTTTGCAAATTCAGATCTGTCACGTGAAATCAAATATCCATTGTTTCCGTCGTTAACCACAGTTGATACACCACCAACATCTGTTGCAACAACCGGAGTTCCACAAGCCATCGCTTCTAATAGCACAAGCCCTAGTCCTTCATATCTAGAAGTCAATGAAAATACATCAACCGAAGAATATAGTAGCGGCAGTTCGTCATCTGGCACATACCCTAAGAATTTGACCTGCTCTTTAATTCCTAGGGACTGTGCCAGTTCACGTAAACGATCCTCATGACGGCCAGTTCCTCCGATAAGCAGACGGACATCAGGAGAGTCAAGTTCAGCAATGCCACGAATTGCAAGTCCAATTCCTTTTCGTGGTCCTAGACGACCAACCGTTAATATATTATACAATTTAGGGTCTACTGCAGAGTGTATCTTGTTTTTAGGTTGAAACCGTTCAGTATCAACACCATGTGGTATCATCGTTGCTTTGTCTGATATATTATAGTAATTTGATAGTTCATTTTCCACATGTTCACTTATAGCAATCACACTATCTACAGTTCGAGCCGCAATATTGTCAAGTACGAAATTACCAGGATGCAGCCCATATTTCAGCAAATAGTCAATAAATGAGTCAGGGTTGTGTGAACGGAATTCACCTAGCGATGTGCCGTGGCTGGTCAACACTATTGGTACATCGGTCATTCCGAGACCTGGTGTCAAGGCGATCGTAGAGGCTGGCATCATTGTTCCATGAATAATATCATATTCACTGAAATCAACTACAGATCGCGCCCTAAGACTATAATAGATAGTTTCTAGTACTGGTATCTTCCTTCGCTTAAATAGACGTTCTACTGTAACACCTGACGGATGATCCAGATCTTTTGGAAGCCGCTCAGTAGTTGCAGTATAGACATCAACTTGATGTCCACGTTGAGCTAATGCTCTTGACAATTCATATGCATAAGTTTCAGCACCTCCTGAGTCGGGAGGGTACATAATTGAGAGGAGAGCAACCTTCATTGAAGACTCCGTGATCTAGCGTTCATGTTTGGTTAGTAGCATCCGATTAGGCGATTTTGAAGCTTATTTGAGATTGTTTTTAATATATCGATTTTTAATGAGGGTGATTCAACACTTCTATTTTAAATGTTGATTGAGAGCGTGCAGAATTATGCCGGTAAAGCTAGAGAAGATACCTGTAAGCGTGAAAAACACGGATATGATTGCCAATCCAAGTGGGAATGAGCCACTCGCAATGAAATTCGAGAAACACCAATATCCGAAGCTAATTCCAATAACCGTGCTCACAAACCCGGGAACTCCTAACGTAGATATCGGCCGCTGACGCTCAACAGTCTTTAGAATATTATTCACCAGTGTCAGTCCATGAGAAATAGGATTATGTGAATTTGCATCTTCTACTTCATAGTCAATAGTAGTACCAACTTCTTTGATTTTAAATTGATTTTCATGGACGTGATATAGAATATCAGTACTTGCACTCATTCGGTCACCAATCTCACCGTCTGTAGCTAATGATTCCAGTAGATCAGAGTCGTATGCTCGGAACCCACTCTGCGTATCCTGAACCCGTGACCGCGGGCGGACGACGCCCATACTCAGGTTTGTCAGCGTGTTCACGATCCAGAGACCGAACCGGCGATACACGGGTGCGTTCGTATCCCCGTTGCTAGCGAATCGGCTCCCGATAATCAGGTCCGCATCACCTGACTCCAATTCACCAGCCAGTCGCGAAATGTCCGAGGGATCATGCTGGCCGTCAGCGTCGATCACCACGAGTGAACCAACGTCCCGATCTGCTGCCTCATCGAACAGCGTCTTCAACGCCTGCCCGTAGCCCTGGTTCCGTTCGTGTTCGATAACTACAGCACCGGCCGAACGAGCCTCCGCAGCCGTATCGTCGGCCGACCCGTCGTCAACGACCAGTACCGAATCCGCATGCGCCCGCGCCTCCCGCACAACGTCGCCAATCGAACCAGCCTCGTTGTAAGCCGGAATCCCGACCACAGTCTCGCCGGAGAATTCGACATCCCGTTCGGTGACGGCGTCGACCTGAATCGAGTTCTCGGTGATCGCAGCGAGCGTCTCGTCGTAGACGATCCGCTCACACTCGGGCGGCGGGACGATGACGGCGTCGTAATCCTTGACCGAGGCAGCGATCGCCAGCTCCTCCTTGTATCGCTGGAGGTCGCCGCTGGCCTGCACTCGGACGATCTCAACATCGAACTGTTTCGCGAACCGGACCGTTTCGGACTCCGTTTCGCCGGGCTGTAACACGAATACGTCGTGGCCCCGGTCGAGCGCGCGATGGATCGTCCGCAGCGCACCGTCGGTGTTGTCCGCCGTCGCGATCACACCCACCGCGACAGAGTCGGCCCGTTCCCGTTGCCCTTCCTCTCTGGTCTCGATAGTTTCACCGGACATCAGTATCACCTACCCCCGCTTCGCGAACGCTCAGGACCCGCCCGCCGCCCCGCTCGAATCCGATACCGACCGCGGAACAGGCATCCATCTCAGCTACACGCGCCGCTCCAGAACGCTGTTCGGCACTTGGACGGCCGCTGTGTATGCCTGTCGTCGGTCGCATCGTCCACCTACCCCCGCTCGGCAACACCACCCACGGAATTGCCGAGCGGATATACTTCCACGGCACCGGATTACGTCTATGCATTTCTAGAGTGTAAACAAGCTAACTTAACTTTACTGGAAGCCGGAACAATTGGGAGGGGACCTACGGAATCGGAAAGGAAACGATCACCAGCGAGCGGCGCTAATAGCGGTGATTCGATATTCCGAACTATTCGGTCGAAACGGCGTGTACGTACACGTCGATTCGAAAGCGTTCCCGATCGCGCGCGACGTGGTTCGTCCTGCCTCGCCGGCGATGTGGTGTTCGTACGAGCCCCCGATCTGCCGCGCGCGAACCGTGGTGCTATCGCGCAACCCCACTGTCGAGCGCGGGGCGCACTGTACGAACTGTTCGGACAGCTCGACATCGCAACCCACCCGAACAGCAATTCGAGTGAACCAATCCTCGCTCCGATCTTCTCCTTTCCTCCACCTTCTAAATATCACTACTAGATACGATTATTTGGAAAATGGCTTACTAGCACCTTGTCCAGCTTTTTGAGGTTTTTCTAGAGCATATTCTCAGAATTGATACTGTATACCGGGACGTTAAGGGAACCAACTGGTTTCGATATGGTATGCGCGTCGAACCGTGCCGATGGACGACCTCGGACGAGATCGCGACCGAGGTGGAGGGCCGATAGGAATGCCGGAAATTCTGCCGCAACTGTTCAACTCCTACGTGGAAATCCACACTCTGCAACTGGGCC
Source organism: Halosimplex halophilum (assembly GCF_004698125.1). Lineage (NCBI taxonomy): Archaea > Methanobacteriati > Methanobacteriota > Halobacteria > Halobacteriales > Haloarculaceae > Halosimplex > Halosimplex halophilum. The sequence continues at coordinate 595,932 of NZ_SRHV01000005.1, read as the reverse complement.
TCCTGCTGGGACTGTTCGTCGGACTCGTGTACCGTGATTACCCGCTGCTCGCGTACGCGCTCCTGTTTCTCGGGGTGCTGTCGGCGTTTGGCAACGCCTCCCATATCGGGTTCCTTCCGAACAGCGGAATCCCGACGGAGATCGAGCGGAAACCGTGGTACTTCCTGAGCGCGCTCTACTTCACGACGGTCGTCAACATCCTGGGTATCAGGTACAAACACTGGATCGCCAGCCGACTCCCGATCCTGTCCGGCCGCTCCGGCTCCGAAGACATCCGGACGACCGAAGACCGGGCGTGACCGGACCGTCCGAGTAACGGAACCGTTCAACCGCAGTCGAAGGACCTCGCGGCGGTCATTGCCTTTCCTTACTCGGTGACGTCCCACCCTATCGATCACTGTTGCGAACTTACTCGGCCGCGCATACCTGGTATCTAGTTGATAATTATGGATTCCGATCCAGTATCTCTGAACCATGCGACCGACACGACGAACGGTACTGAGAGGAGTGGGTGCGGCGCTCGTGGGTGGCGGAGTGCTGTGGAACGTCCAGCGTGAGGTCACGCCCGCGTTCGGAGCGAGAGTGCTCCTCGCGAACGGCGGGCGAGCGGCGACGATCGGCGTCGGCGAAGACAACGAGTTCCGCGGGTTCAGCGACACCGTCCGTATCGAAACGTCCGAGGATCCGACCGGATCGGACGGCGACGACGAAGACGACGGTCAAGGACGGGGAGACGAGAGCGGACAAGGTCAGGGAAGCGAGAGGGGAAAAAGCCGGGAAGGCGAAGGGGGACAAGGTCAAGGAGGCGAGAGAGGGCAGGGTCGAGGAAACAGAGAGGACGGCGTCGTCCGGATCACGTCGCTCCCGAAAGCGGAGGACACAGACGACGGCGGAGACGAAGACGAACAGGAAGAGACCAGCGACGACAGCCGGGAACAGAACGACGACGAGGCCGTGACGTTCGATTACGGGATCTCCGTGGTGAATGTCCGGAATCGAAACCTCACGGTCCGGGACATCTACGAGTACGAACCCGACGGCGACGAGGGGCGGAGCGAGAACGAGGATAGGGGCGACGATGAGGAAGACAATGGCGACGAGGCGGACGGAACCGAAAGCGACGACGAGGCCGACGAAGACACCGAACAAGTGGATAGCGGGTTCGTCTACGACTGGCTCGTGACGGACGAGGACGTGACCGGCGTCGGGACCGACCACGAGATGGAGAGCGTCGGGCCGGACGAGGCGTGGCTCCTCCTGCAGACCGGGGAGACCGAAGAAACGGAGACGGCGACGGACACGCCGACCGACGACCCAAACGACGGCACGGAGACGGGGACGCCCGAGCCGGAGCCGTCGGTCGTCGACGGCTTCACGCTCGTCTTCCGGACGATGTACGCCGACCGCGAGCCCGGGGCGTGGCACACCCGGACGGTGACCGACGAGTTCCGCGGGATCGACGACCAGCCCTGGAAGCGGTTCTCCCAGGAGACCTACGAGTTCGTCCCGGTCGGGTTCGATCTGCTGGAGGCGTACGGGGATGCGACCGTCCACGCCGTCGGCGTGGGTCGCGGCGATCCCTTCTACGGCCCCTCGAAACTCGACACCTACTACCGCGACCTGTTCCTCAACGGCGAGCGGTACGACCTGCCGGTGACCTACGCGACCGATCGTGGTCGGTCCGACGAGGCGATCCGAACGCAATAACACGCGTCCAGTCATAGCGATTCTAATTTCGGTTCAATTGATCTATAGATCACAGCTTATCGAAATGTACGTATTTCCTGCCAGGCCCAGAGACAGAGGATCCTTCGGTGTCCTATGGTTCTAATGTCTCCCGCAGAAATCCCTGAGGGGTATCGATAAGATGTCTTAACAATTTGATATCGACGTTGGGATTTCCCCTTATAGAGGGTATTATACCAGACTTCACCTCCCAATCTGCTCAGTACAGAGCGTAGCGTGAACAATGACGAGTCGGCACTCGTCCGTGCGCTCAACGACGACGACGAACTGTACTCGAGGGCTACGACAGCGTTTAAACTGCCGTCGACAACGCCCCTATCGCAGATTCTGGATTTCCCCGCGGAGACATTCTCTTGGGGGGTCGCGGAGCAGGCAGCAGCGAGGAGTCCTACGACGAGACCGTACATCGACTGCAAGCGATTCAAGATCGAAGGGAAAAACAATAACTCGAATATCCAGTATTTGGTGGGATAGACGGACCAGTTCTGAGCGGCGTCGAACCAGACGACGGCGCACTCATCGACTTCTGAGTAGAGAATCCAGGGAGCGGGGATGCGATTCGAGCGGAAAAGGGGACGGAACTATGGCTCTAGGGGATGAACGTTGATCGTGCAGACCAATACGCGATCAACACCGGCACCTCGTCGTTTCTCAAGCGGTGCTACATCGGGACTGGACAGAAATAAAGGGCAGCCAGACAGCTGGGATGCGACTCAACGTCCGCCAGTCACTCATTTCTAATAATATCATCCACGACGAACTCGGACACGGCATCGAGACGGGGATCATCTTCGACCACCACGAGCGGACGATGCTCAACAACGTCTGGGTCATGCTCGACAGCGCGTCTGGAGGGCAACGTGCGTTCGACTGGGAGAATACCTCCAAGGCCCACGTCATCTATAACAACGTCTACATCGGCGAGTCAACCAACGCGGACGGCGATCTTCCCGAAGACGTACAACTTCGTGGGAAGGACAGCATCGCAAACAACGTGATCATCTCAAACACGGGCTTGGATCTTTCGTTCGCCGATGACTTCGTTTTCAGCGACTACGTCGACAGCTCGGTCACGCACGGAACGCGGACAGTTGTCAACGGCTGGAGCGTCAATGACGGCAATCCTGCTACAACGGGACAGTGGAACGGTCACGCCGTGTTCGCTGCGAAGACGAAGGCGACAGTCTATGACACGAGCGCATCGTCTCCGCTCCCGAACTACTCCGCACAGCCCGATGGATCGGGCGGATACGAATGGATTGAGGAGTCCGTGACCGCAGCTTGACATGGTCTGCCCTATATAAGTCGCCGCGATCAGGTTATTTTGTGGTAACTACAATCATTAAATCTAATACGGTTTAGCAAATGTTCTACTCTATCATGACTGGGGTGGCTCCAGAAGAGCATATTGATGCGAAAGGAATGAAGATTTTAGCAGCTGCTGTTTTGCTTATATATGGTCTCGGTATTCTGACTAACATTGGCGGGTTCAAGCTGGCAGAGGCGGCATTTCAGGGTCTTGCCTCAAAATCTCGGCATGAAAATTGAGAAAATAAAATTTGGGTTATGTTATCCGAAGGTGACAGCGGCTGAACTTTGGCGGAATTACAAAGTATCGAAAGATCCGCCTTACAATCCTGAAGGGATTAATGTTCATAATCAAGACTGGGATATCCTTCTAATACTGGACGCTTGCCGATATGATCTATTCGCCGAACGTAATTCGTTGGAGGGGGATCTCTCAAAAAGGCGATCGCGCGGCTCGACCAGCGAGGAATGGATCCGGGGGAATTTCTCTGATGGTTCGTACGGAGATCTGGTCGTCATATCGGCAAATCCGTTTTATAGGCAGCTCGCTGAGGAAGTAGGAATCAGTGTTCATCGGTTTGAATGGGTCGAACCAAAAGACAGTAGTTCAGGGCTGACACCGCCAGATGACATCACCGAGAGAACGTTGGAAATGATAGAAGAATTTCCGAATAAGCGAATTCTGGCTCACTACATGCAACCACATGCCCCGTACCTCGGTCCCAGTGGTGAGGATGTTTCATTTCAATCTGAACCCCTTCAGAAAGCAGTAAGGAGAAACGACATCTCGGAAAACAGCATCCGAGAAGCTTACAAGGAAAATTTTGATCTCGTGCAGGAGTCGATTCAACCAATTATTGAAGGTTCATTCGGTAAGACGGTAATATCTGCTGATCATGGCGAGATGCTTGGTGAGCCATTGTTCGGTAATATTGGGTCGTTCTCGTATTATGGCCATCCGTATGGGTGTGGCGTTAGTTGTGTTCGCTCGGTCCCTTGGTTCGTTTCGGCGAATTCTGAGGACAACCGGCGAGAGATCATCTCAGAGGGAACTAACCCAATCAATTCAGCAAATGTAGATGAGCAACTCCAGGCGCTTGGTTATCTGTGATTGGTCCCTTCGATACGGTTGCAGGTAACTCCAAGGCCCTGCTCAATCAATATTATACCACCCATCAGTTTATCGGACGGTGAAATGATGGATATCGCCAAATCAAGTCTCAAAGTCTTCATTGCGCGAGTCTGTAATTCGCTCGCAAGTTTCGCAGCGGTTGTGATATTTTCCAGAGAATTGGGAGCTTCACCCCTCGGCACGTATTACCCTTTCATTGCCTTCCTCTCGATAATGGCGATCCCAGCAAATTTCGGGATATCGTATGCAGCAGAAAAGCGAATTAGTGAGGGTGAAGATGCGAGTCAGTATCTTGCGACCGCAATCATAATGAAAATTCCCCCACTTATTTTCATTGCAGCCGCAATACTGCTATTTGGCGGTTATGTTAATCAGTTTCTTGGTGCAGATCTCGCAGTTCCTCTGGTGCTGACGCTTTTTATTAGCCAAGCCGGGAAATTTTCTATCAAGATCCTCCGAGGTGAGCTTCGTGTAGGTGAAACCGCCTTTGTTGAAGCTCTGCGCCCACTTGGTTGGCTCAGTATGGGCTACCTGCTCTATCTTCAGGGAATGGGCGTATATGCGTTGGTTTACGGCTATCTGTTTGGATCCCTTCTAATGGTTATTGTTGGATGGTGGAGGGTTTCAACAACAATAGGGCGACCAACAATGAAGCATGCACGGTCCTTGTTAGATTACGGGCAATTCAATATGATCTCTTCGGTCGGAGGATCCTTTTACAGCTGGATGGATGTACTAATTCTGACTGCCTATGTTACCATCGGGATCGCTTCTTCTCGAGTTGAAATAGGGGCTTATGAAAATGCTTGGCGACTCTCACTTGTTGTCATGATGCTCACACAATCGATATCTGTGTCGATTTTCCCGCAGATGAGTCAATGGGATGCAGATGGGGAGGTTGATCGAATTGAATCTCTCATTCCTAAAGCCTTGCTGCCGGGGCTATTGGTCGTTATCCCAGCGTTTGCGGGGATTTCGGTTCTTTCACGGGATCTTCTTGGAGTCCTTTTTGGAGCGGAGTTCACAGTGGCGTGGATCGCCCTAATTATCTTAGCAGGTGAGAAAATATTGCAATCGATGCATTCGATTTTCGGTCGCGTCCTCTGGGCGATAGATCGGCCGGCAATAGCAGCCTATGCGATGGTGATAACTATGGCCATCAACCTGGTGGGGAACATCATATTGATCTGGCAGTTTGGAATTGTCGGTGCGGCCTTGGCCACAACAATGGCCTCCGCTGTCCTCCTCATATTGCAGGTTGCATATCTACGCCGGTTCGTAGCGATATCGTTCCCGGTTCAAGAAGTGGGATGGGCGGCCGCTGCATCGGGCTTTATGGCATTTTGCATCTACGCGGTCCGCTCGGCTATTGAGGTGAATTCGATAGTAGATCTGTTGTCTATCGTCCTATTTGGCGGTCTCATTTACTCAGTTGTTCTGTTTAGTTATACACCGGTTCGGGAGTCGGCTCAGAAGGTCCTTCCTCATACCCTCAGTCAGTACGTACCATAACCCAAAACGTTCTGAATTGGTCGTATATTCTGTACGCATGCTAACCAGCTTATTCAGCCGATTCTACGGTGAAAATAACCTCGCCACCCAATAGATCGTTCTATGAAAGCCGCATAACAGCCATATGAGAGTCAGCGGTACGCTTGCTCGACAAAGGGTTCAAAGGGTTCATCGCCCATCTCAGACACACCCCTAACCGGCGGCGGTGATGATCGCGCCTACGCCACCAGTACTCACAAGCCAATAAAGCGTACGCGATACCCGCCCAACCAGAAGACAGACAAATGCAGTGCGGTCGGCGCGCGCTGTCGCGGCCTCCGTGCCGCGACGAAATCGCGCGAGGGATTCGCGACTCGTGTGTCGCGAATCGGTTGGGGAGGCCCGTGGCCGTCTGCGGTGCCGTGCGGTCGCGGTCCTGGCGGACTGAAAGGGCGAGGCACGCTCGCGCTTGCTTGGTCGCCTGAGCGGGCACTATCCGCGCGGGCGGTGCGGAGAGCACGGATATCCCGCTCAGCGACCGCGAGCGCGCCGAGGGCTTTCAGCGCTGCTGTCGCCTGCGGTAGTATCTCCAGCGAGCGAACGTGCCGAGGGCGGTCAGCACACACGGGCAACTGCGGGCGAGTCAATGCAGAGCCGACCTGCCACGGCCACCACACCCCGACCGTACCGACCCGCTCGATCACGACGACGGTGTCACGCTCGCCCACGGGGATCTGCTGCCCATCCAGCAACTCGCGCACCTGGACGAGACGACGCTGCAGTCCGTCACGGATACGCGCCCGGACCGACTGGCCGCACAGGTCTGGCAAGCCCGCCAGGAGTCCACTGGCGACCTCTGGAACGAGGGCTGTAACGGCGTCCGGGAGTACCTCGACGCCGGCGAGCTGGCGACGTGGATCCGGATCCAGGAGGGCGACGTGAGCCGGGACTACGCGACGAAACTCGCCCGGCGGACGATCGACGCGCTGCTGGACCTGGCGAACCACCGGCTGTACGACGAGTTGCGCTCGCGGCGTGCCGACGGCCTCCGGTACAAGGAACGCCGGGTGGTGCTGCCAGCCGACGCGGCGATCCCCGGGGAGACGCGTTCGAAGGACGAGCCGGCGGACGCCGAGGCGTCGACCCCGGCGACAGCTGGTGTCGTCGGTGACTAGCGTCCGCGGGGGGAGCGACTAGCGTCTGCGGAGCGAACCAGCCGCCCGACCGGGCACGAACCGGGTGACGGACGCGACCGAATCGAGCCAGCGCGGGTGTGCGCCCGGCGTCGGGAGCGCGTCGTCTCGCGTCTCGATCGGCAGTCGTCGGCTTGCCCCACGGGCGACCAGGACTGGACCCACCGGTGACACCAGCTGTCCGCGGATCCTCACTAGTCATCTATTTGTCATCGCTGCACCCCTCGTTGATCGACGAGTTGCCGGTACCACGCACTGACTGTCGCAGTATCCCGGATATCATAGCTGGGAGATCCCCGCTAGTATAGCGGACAATCCTCCGAACGGAAGCGAGATACCCAGGGGATCACCGGCACAAACGACTGAGCCTGCTCCGGGGTCGCTCAGCCGTCCGAAATGCCGACGGAGCGCGGTCGGCGGCTGGCCCCCAGCCGACACATACCACCATTCTGAAGTGTCACATACCACGTGTTAGAGCGTCGCTATTGCTATGTATTTCCGATTTCGGGGGTTCGCCGCAATGAGGGTGTTGACATGTTTCGGCGAGTGGCGTGTACAGCGGTTCAGCTCCTTTAACGCCTTTCCCGTGTGAATATGTCCGATACGGGATTGTAGCCGACCGGCTTCGATCGCTGGATTTGGGGTGTGCCTAGGCGCGAATCGGGGTGAAAATCGTGATTATAGCGGTGATCTACCCAGTGTGTACCGTCGGATCAAAAGGGAATACACAGGGTTGTTCCGCCCGACCCGGGTATTTCGGGGGGTTGTAGATCGCGGCCGGTTCGGCGAAGATAGTCTGGAAATTGATACACTGCCTCGATGTCCCGTTCGGACGAGTGGCCGCTCGTTGCCCACCGTCGGCTCGGATGAACGTCACCGATCGAAAGCGTCGAAGACGACTGTCCGAACACACCGGTAAGCACCGCCTGCGACGGATTCAGTCGCGCCATTACAAACCGCGAGCGACCGGTCGACACGGGACAAGCGAGGCGCACGTACTCGATGACAACCAGCAACCGAGCGGACCACGACGGGCAGGGAGCGACCGACGGGAGACCGAGACGGATCGACCGACGAACCGTGCTGAAGGCGGCGGGCGGGACGGCCGTCGCCGTGACCGCGTTCTCGGGCACGGCCAGCGCCCACAACGGGAAGTTCTTCGGCTGCGAGCGGGTGTGCAGCGGGACGGACGGCGACTACGCGGTCGTCGCCGTCGACGACGGCTACGAGTGCCGGCTGCTGGAGAAGCGGGGGCCGCGGGAGGACGTGCCCTGGGACTGGGACGCCCACTGTTACACCGCGGCCGAGGGAGAGGTCGTCGTCGGCTACGTCGCCGAGGACGAGTACAAAAAGGACGAGGGGTGCTGGCTCTGTCTCAACCCGAACGACTGCGCCGAGACTCGCAACGACGACGCGCGGGCGGTCCGCGACGCGCTCGACACGTCGACCTGCAGCCCCTGCGAGGGGGAGATGAACATCTCTATCGGGTGTGAGCCGGCGACCGGGCCGACCGACGACGGGGACGCCCGGGATTCGGGGGCAGTCCCTCCGGAGTCGGATTCGGAACCGGACGCGGACGCGGACGCGGAAACCGGTGGGTCGACCGGACCCGACGGGTTCCCCGCGGTCGTCGACCAGGTGAATCGACTCCTCCGGGCGATCAGGCCCGACTTCCGGCGCTGAGCGGGACGGAGCGGCGGCCTCGACGGCCGGGGTGAGCTCGACAGCAAGATATATTGGCGGAACCCCGGTGGGTCGGACAACGACAGTCCGGTCCCGATGAACTACGCACGGGCGCTCGTCACCCGGTGGTCGGCACGCGACCAGCTCGCGGTGCTGGTCGTCGCCGTGGCGACGGCGTTCCTGGTCGGCGCGGTGCTCGTGTTGCTCGGCGTCGCCGGGCAGACGACGGCGATCGCCGGCGAACACGGGGCCGAGTCGACGGTCGCGCTGACGGACGACCCCGGGGCCGCCCCGGCCGACGGGACGACCCTCCCGGTGGCGACCGCCACGGTCGACGGCGAGTCGCGGACCGTCGTCGGGGTCCCCGCCGGAGGAACCGACGACTCCGCTCGCTCTGGCGACTCCACGCCTGCTGACGACGCCTCGACCGCCGACGGGACCTCACCCTCCAGGGGCGGGATCGCGAGCGTCTCGGTACCCGACGGCGTCGCCGGCCCGGTGACGGGCGACGCGGTCACGCTCGTCGGGGACGGGACCACGCTCGACCGGGCGGTCGACCACCGCGCGGAGGCCGCCGTGTTCCCCGACTCGTGGCTGGTCACCGACGCGGCGACCGCACGGGAGCTGGGTGCCGACCGGGCGCTCGTGGTCCGCCCGGCGTCGTCGCCGGTTCCCGGGGACGGCGCGCCGCTGACGGGCGCGCTCGCCTTCTTCCTCGCGGGCACGCGGCAGATGCTCGGCGTGCTGGCCGTGGTCTGTGCGAGCGCCGCGGTCCTCGTCGGCGTGGTCGTGTTCAGCGTCACGCGGATGACCGTCCGCGACCGGCGGGCGGCGCTGGTCGTCCTCCGGGCGACCGGCGCGACCCCGCGGCGTATCGGCCTCGTCGTCGCCGCCCGCGCCGGGCTGCTCACGCTCGCGGGCGTGGCGCTGGGCTACGCCATCGGCGTCGTCGTGCCGAACGCGGCGACGGCCGCCGCGGTGACGCTGGGACTGCCCGTCGGCCTCCCGCTGGCGGTCGACGGGCGGACCGCGCCGCTCGTCGCCGCCGTCTGCGCGACGTTCGTCGCCGTGGGCGTCGTTGCCGGCGCGCTCGCGTCCCGGTCGGTCACCCGCGGGGCGCCGCTGGACCCGAAACCCGACGGCGACCGCCTGTTCGGGTTCGACGGGGTACCTGGTTTCGACGGCGGGCCCGGGTGGTTCGACGGGCCGTCGCTGCTGCCGGCCGGGGCGGCCGTGCCGACGACGGCCACCCTGGCCGTGTTCGTCACGTTCGTCCTCGTCGTCGTCTCGCTGGGGAGCGTCGTCGGCGGCGTCGGCGCCACGGCGACCCAGGGGAGCGCGACGATCGTCGGGCCGGACGCGCTCCACCCCGTCGACAGCAGCGTCCCGGCGGGCTACGCCGACGCCCTCCGGCAGTCCGGCACGCCCGCGAGCGCCGAGATCCTCCTGTTTCTCGTCCACGACGGCCGGCCGTTCCCCGCCCGCGGCGCGTCGTTCGAGGCGTACCGCTCCGTCTCGGACGCCCGGGTCGTCGCGGGCCGCGCGCCGAACGGGACCGACGAGGCCGTGATCGGCTCCGATCTCGCCGGGACGCTCGGCGTCGAACCGGGCGAAACGATCGCCGTCGGGGGAAGCACGAGCCGCGCCGTCGCCACCGTCGAGGTCGTCGGCGCGTTCGACGCGAGCGGCGCGGCCGACGACCACCTCCTCGTCTCGCTGCCGCTCGCGCGCCACCTGTCGGACGTGTACCCGGGCTACGCGAACCTGGTCCGGCTCGGCGAACCCCCCGCGAACGAGTCGTCCGACGGCGTCGTCGTCCTCGGCGTGGACGCGCCGGACCAGGTCGCCCGCGGCGAGACGGTCGCTGTCGGGGTCCACCTCCGCAACGTCGGCGCCGAGCGGACGACCCGGACGGTCCGCGTGCGGTTCGGCGACCGGACCCAGCGAGCCGAAGTGTCGCTCGACCCCGACGAGCGCCGGACCGTCACCGTCGAGTTCGACGCGACCGGTGAGGGCGTCCAGCGGGTGGCCGTCGGGTCGACGACGCGGGAGGTCCGCGTCCGCGCACCCGACACGCTCACCCTCCCGCCGCTGCCCGACGAGGGGCCGCCCGGCACCACCCTCCGGCTCCCGGTCCGCACGCTGGCCGGCGAGCGTGTCGGGGACGCGACCGTCTCGGTCGGCGACCGGACGGCCCGAACCGGCGAGGACGGGGTCGCGCGACTCCGGTTGCCCGAGACGCCCGGGACGTACGCGCTCCGGGCGACCGCCGGCGACCGGGCGGCGACTACCCGGGTCCGGCTGGTCGCCGGCGCGCCCCGCGAGCCAGGGATCCGGCTCGTGGTCCCCAACGAGACGGGGGCGCTCACCGAACCGACGGCCCGGGTCCGGGTGACGAACCCGTGGGCGAGCGCGCTCGAACGGACCGTGACCCTCGCCGGGCCGGGCGTCGACCGCTCGGAGTCCGTCCGGCTGGCCCCCGGCGAGAGTCTGACGCGGACGGCGACGCTCGACCCTAGGCCGCCCGGGACGTACACCGTCCGGGCGAGCGCGGGCGGCACCGTCGTCGAGCGGGTCTACCGGGTGGCCGGCGACGACCGGCTGGCGAGCGCGCTCGCGTCGAGCGGGCGCGTCTCGGGCGCGGCCGGCACGAGCGGGCTGCTGTCGCGCGTGTTCGGCAACATCTGGCTGGTGCTGGCGACGCTGGTCGCGCTCGGCGTCGTGATGACGACCGGGAGCACCGTCGCGGCGTTCGCCGACGCGGTCCAGGCCCGCCGCGGCGACATCGGGATCCACCGGGCCGTCGGCGCGGGCCCGCGCCGGGTCGCCCGGCTGGTGCTCGGCGACGCCGTCCGCATCGGCGCCCCGGCCACGCTCGCCAGCGTCGCGCTCGCGGTGGTGGCCCTGTGGGCGCTCTCGTGGGCCGGGGCGTTCACCGTGTTCGGCGTCCGCGTGACCGCGGGCGTCCCGGTCGCCGTCGTCGGGCCGCTCGCCCTCGGCTCGCTGGCGCTGGCGCTCGCGAGCGCGGGCGCCGTCGCCCGGTGGTACAGCTCGGTCGACCCGTCGCGGCTGTTCGGGGGTGAGTCGTGAGCGAGCGCCGTCCGGACGCGGTGCTCGTCGCGGCCGTCCTCGCGGTCGTGGTGGCCGCCCGGCTGTCGTCGCTGCACCTCTCGCCGCTGCCGTACAACACGGACGCGTTCGTGTTCGTCAGCGACGCCGAGCGGATCCTCGCGGCCGACGGCGTGGCGCTCTCCGGCCCCGGGGCGCCGGCGCCCGACTCGTACCTGTTCGTGACGCTGATCGCGACGGCCGGCGCGGTCGTCGGCCTCGACGCGATGACCGTCGCCCAGCCGCTGGTCGCCTGCCTCGGCGTCGTCCCGGCGCTGGTCGCGATGGCCTACGCCCGGTCGCTGGCCGCCGACCTCCCGCGGCCGTATCGACGGGGAGCGGCCGCCGTCGCCGGCCTCGTCCTGGCGGTCAACGGCCCCTACCTGTTCCGCTCGATGTCGGTCAACGCCGAGGTGTACGGCCTGGCGCTGCTGGCCTGTTTCCTCCTCGCGCTCGACCGGGCGCTCGCCACGGGCCGGCGGCGCTGGCTCGGCGCGGCCGTCGCGCTCGGCCTGCTGCTCCCGTTCGGCCACAACCTCTCGACCGTCGTCGCCGGCCTCGCCGGCACGACGCTGGTCGCCCTCGCCGTCGCCCGCCGGTTCACGCTCCGGCGGGCGGTCGGCGGGGCCGCCGGCGTCGCCGGGTTCTGGCTGTTCGCGTTCGGCTACTACGAACTCGCCGACCTGGCGCGGACCGAGGCCGTCTCCGGCTCGCTGGGGCTCTTCCTCGCCTGGGTGATCCTCGCGGTCGCGCTGGCGCGGTGGCTCGATGTCGCCCCGCGGCGCGTCCAGCGCGGCTTCCCGCTCGCGATCTGCGGCGCGGGCGTCGCCGTCCTCGCGGTCAACGCCGTCGTGTCGATCTTCCCGGGGGAGGCGACCACCTCGCCGCTGCTGGTCGCGCTCACGCTCCCGCTGGTGCTGGTCGTCCTCGTCGCCGCGGGCGGGCTCCCGCGGCTGGCGAGCGAGCGCGGGCTCGCGATGTTCGCCGCCGTCGTCGGCCCGCTGGCCGCGATGGGGTTCGCGCTCACCGGCGGACGCACCCCGGCGTACCTGGATCTGTTCGTCCGCTCGACGACGCACCTCCACCTCGGGCTGGCCGTGGCGACGGCCGTCGCGCTGGCGTGGTACGGCGCCCGCCGGCCGACCCGCGGGCGGGTCGCGGTCGTCGTCGTCGCCGCGGCCGTGCTCGTCTCCGCGCCGTACCCGTTCGCCGGGCTGGCGGCGTTCCCGTTCGAGCCCGTGACGGAACCCGACGAGTTCGACGCCGCGACCTTCGCGACCGAGCGCGTCGACGGCGGGTGGGCCACCGACGACCACCTCACCTACGTCGCGTACAACTACCGCGGCGCCGCGGTCACGGACGCGCCGACGACCGCGTGGCTCCGCGGCGCGGCGCCGCCTCCCGACTGCCCGACGCTGGTCCGGGAGTCGTGGACGACCGTCGGCGCGCCGACCGGGACCGGACCGGTCCAGCTATCAGAGCGGCGCTACGAGGGGTGGACCGTGACGGGAGACATCGTCTATGACGGCGGCGCGGACTCGTCGATCGCCCTCCGGTGGGCCCCCGGCGAGTGTCGCGCCATCGGCGCGGGGGTGGCGCCGTGAGCGACGACCCCGTGCTCGCCGCCCGCGACGTGTCGGTCGTCCGCGGCGACAGGCGCGTCCTCGACGGGCTCTCCGTCGAGGTCCCCGACGACGCGCGGATGCTCGTCCGCGGGGCCAGCGGCGCCGGGAAGTCGACGCTGTTCGAGGTGCTCGGCCTGCTCGCGACCCCCGACTCGGGGTCCGTCGTCGTCCGCGGGACCGACGCCGCGTCGGTCTCCGAGCGCGAGCGGGCGGCGCTCCGGCGGGACCACCTCGGGTTCGTCTTCCAGTCGTTCCGGCTCATCGACGACCTCACCGCCTACGAGAACGCCCGGGCCCCCCAGGAACACGCCGGCGACGTGGACGAGGCGTGGCTCGACACGCTGTTCGACCGCCTCGGGATCGCCGACCTGGCCGACCGGACGCCGCCGACGCTGTCCGGCGGCGAGCGCCAGCGGGTCGCCATCGCCCGCGCGCTGGCCAACCGGCCGAGCGTCGTCCTCGCCGACGAGCCGACGGGGCAACTGGACCCCGAGACGACCGACGCCGTGCTTGAGACGCTGTTCGCCGTCCGCGAGACGTTCGACACCGCGCTCGTCGTCGTGAGCCACGACCCCCAGCTCGGCGATCGGTTCCCCGACCGCTTCACGCTCGAAGACGGCGCCCTCCGCGAGGAGTGAGCGCCGGACGACTCGGGTAGTCAACGCGGGTCCGGGCTCGGCTCGCCGGCCGACCCGAGCGCGCTCTCGCGCAGGTGGCCGGCCGCGAGCGCCCACTTCTGGAGGCAGGCGACCAGGTACCAGCCGGCCGCCTCGGCGGGTCCGTCGGCGGCGTCGCCCGCCCGGTCCCGGAACGCGAGGGGGTTCACCGGGAGGAACTGCCGGGGGTCCAGCGGGTGGCGCACGTCGAACCGGTCGCCGTGGTGGGCCCGGAGCTCGGCGCGACCGCGACCGATCCGCGCGCTCTGGGCGAGGACCGCGCCGAGCGACGACCGGGCGGGGTGGTACACCGTCACCTCGGGCGCGTAGTCGAGGTCGAACCCCGCCGCGGCCACGCGCCGGCCGAACTCCAGGTCGCCGTTCGACCGCAACCTGCTGTCGAAGCGGCCGACGGCCTCGAACACCCGGCGGCGGGTCACCAGACAGCAGGTCGGCGCGAACCGCTTCTCGCGGAGGTACCGCTCCACGTCGAAGCCCGTCGCGCGCCGGTAGCGGGCGACGAGCCCGTCGTCGGCGACCACTTCGACGCGACAGCCCACGTAGTCGCGGTCGTCGGCCTCCATCAGCCGCGTGATCGACGCCACGTAGTCGGCGTCGACCCACATGTCCGCGTCGAGGAAGGCGACGACATCGCCGTCGGCGGCCTCGACGCCGGCGTTGCGCGCGGCGTAGGAACTCTGGACCGCGTCCGCGACGACGCGGCGGACCCGGTCGCCGTCGGCGAACTCGCGGGCGACCGCGGCCGTCCCGTCGGTCGACCCGTTGTCCGCGACGACCACCTCGTAGTCTTCGGCCGTCTGGTCGGCGAGCGACTCCAGGGTCCGCTCCAGGCCGTCGGGGTCGTTGTACACCGGCACGACGATGCTCGTCGCGGGGCTCACGCTCCCATCGCCCCCGCGACCGCCCGACACGTCCGCGATGGACCCGGCTGCATCGTCCCGATATCGCCGACGGCCCCCTATCAACGCCTCGCTTCCGGCCGCTCGCTTCGGCCGGCCTAAACAACAACGTTCTCTCGATTATCCGGGCAAAATTGAATGGATTTATACGCCCGACGGAGAAGCACCGTTGTACGAACGGTCTCTCGACACCCACGATGACAGATCCCGACACACCGACCGCGACCCGAGGCGAGAAGCTCGACGCCCTGCGGAGCGTCCTGCGGTACGACCCGCGGCTCACGGGGCTGATCGTCGGCGTCGGCATGATCGCGGCCGTGCTGGAGGGGGTCGGACTGAGTTTCATCCTCCCGATCATCGAGCTGGTCCAGTCGGGCGGCGGGTCGCTGGAGGGCGGGGCCGCCGGCCTGTTCGCGACGGCCTACCGGCTGCTGAACGTGCCGCTGACGCTCGCGACGGCCGTCGTCGGCGTCGCGGCCGTGATGACCGTCCGCTTCGCGGCGAGCTTCCTCGTGGCGTGGCTCCGCGAGCGGCTCCGGATGGCCTACATCGAACACCTCCAGACCGAGGCGTTCGCGAACGCCTTCCGCGCGGAGATCACGTACCTCGACGAGGCGGGCTCGGACGACGTGCTCAACGCGATCATCACCCAGACCTACCACGCCGGGCAGGTCATCCGGCGGCTCGTCCTGTTCATCGAGCAGTCGTTCCTGGGGATCGTCTACGGGCTGATCGCCCTGTTCATCTCGCCGCGGCTCACGCTGCTGACCGCCGCCGTCCTTGGGGGCGTGACGCTGCTGTTGCGCGGCGTCGTCGACCCCGAGGACGACCTGGGCGACCGCGTCGCCGACGCCAACGAGCGCCGCCAGGCCGCCGCCCAGGCCGGCACCCAGGGGATGCGCGAGAGCCGGGTCTTCGGCCTCACCGACGAGCTGTACGGCGACTTCGTCGACGCCGTCCAGCAGTACACCAGCGCCCGCGTCAAGCTGCGGCGCAACCAGGCCGCGATCAACAACGCCTACCAGCTGACCGTGGCCGTGTCGGTGTTCGTGCTCATCTACGTCTCGCTGACCTACGTCGACCTGACGCTGAGCTCGCTGGGCCTGTTCCTGTTCGCGATGTTCCGGCTCGGCCCCAAGGCCAGCCGGGCCAACGAGCTGTACTACCGGATCGGCCAGGACCTCCCTCACCTCGTGCGGACCCGGCAGTTCACGCGCGAGCTGGCCGAGAACGCCGAGCCCGAGGGGGCAAGCCGCGAGGCCCCCGACCGCGTCGAGTCGGTCACCTTCGACGACGTGTCCTTCGCCTACGACGAGGAGACGACCGTCCTCGACGGGGTCGACCTCTCGGTCGAGCGGGGGGAGTTCGTCGCCTTCGTCGGCCAGTCGGGCGCCGGCAAGTCGACGGTCGTCTCGCTGCTCGCGCGCATGCACGAACCGACCGAGGGGGAGATCCGCGCCAACGGCGTCCCGATCGACGAGATGCCCGTCGGCGAGTGGCGCGACCGCGTCGCCGTCGTCGGCCAGGACCCGTACATCTTCGACGACACGCTCCGGTACAACCTGACGATCGCCGACCGCGACGCCTCCCGCGAAGAGATCGAGCGGGCCTGTGCGATCGCCCGCGTCGACGAGTTCCTCGACGACCTCCCGGACGGGCTGGACACCTACGTCGGCGACGACGGCGTCCGGCTCTCCGGCGGCCAGAAACAGCGGGTCGCCATCGCCCGCGCGCTGCTCGACGACGCCGACGTGCTCTGTCTCGACGAGGCGACCAGCGACCTCGACGCCAACCTCGAACGCGAGGTCCAGCGCGGCATCGAGGCGATGGACCGCGAGTACATCACCGTCACCGTCGCTCACCGGCTGTCGACCGTCGAGAACGCCGACCGCATCTACACCCTCGAAGACGGCCGGGTCTCCGAGGTCGGCGGCCACGACGAACTGCTGGAACGAGAGGGGGAGTACGCCGACCTGTACGCGATGCAGCGGCGGTAAGGAGGAGCGATGGGGCGTCGTGAGAGCGTTCGCCGCGGTTTCGGCGAGCCGCTCGTCGCGCCCCGGGAAACAGCGAGCGCGTCGCGGCCGACGCGGTCGCCGGGCGACCCGTAGCGGTCAGGGATCGAGGATGCGTCCGGCGACCGGGCTCTCCAGCACGGTGACGAGCCGGTAGAGCTCCTCGGCGGCGTCGGTCTCGCCCGCCTGGTGGCGCCGGTAGGTCTCCTCGACGCGCGGCCAGTCCACGCAGGGCAGCGCGCGGCCGCGCGCCTCGTTGCGCTCCAGCGCGCGCCCGAGGAAGTCGCTCTCGCGGATCACCTCGTTTTTGTCCTGCAGCGGCCCCTCGGTCCGGAAGGAGTCGGGGCCGCGGACCTTGTCGATCTGGTTCGTGACCCGGTCGCCGACGAGGTGGGCGGCCCGGTGGGCGCCGACGGGGACGTTCGAGGAGGCGTGGCGGACACCCGCCAGCGACGGGTCCAGCCGCTTGAGCGCGCGCTGGAGCGGGTCCGCGCGCAGCCGGTATTTCAGCGGCATCGACAGGTGCAGGTCGATCAGCCGGCGGTCCAAAAGCGGCGTGCGCGTCGGGGCGATCTGCGCCGACGCGAACATGTCGAAGCCGATCCCGTTCGTGACCGGGAAGAGGTACGTGCCGAGCGAGAGCGCCCCGACCGACTCGCAGGGGACGCCGTGGTCCTCGACGTACCCCCCTCGCTCGGCGAGGTTCGCGGTCAGGATCTCCTCGTAGGGGGGCGCGTCGACGAACGCGGGGTCGCGCGCCATCCCGCGGGCGGCCAGCCAGGCGGCGTGGTCCTCGGGCGTCTCCGGCACGTCCGCGACGGGGGGCCACAGCGTGACGCCGAACGGCAGCGACAGCTCCAGCTGGGGCACGCTCCAGGAGCCGAACAGCACGTCGGAGTACAGCCCCGTGAACAGCGCGTCGTGGCCGGCGAGCGTGTCGGCGTAGCCGAGCATGTGCCCCGACTGGAAGGGGCCGAGGAACTCCTGGATCGGCGCCGCCCGCTCCAGCAGCGTCTCGTGGTAGTCGAGGCCGCGGTCGAGGCGTTCGAACCGCGCGCCCGCGGCGTCGGCGGCCTCCTTCGCGTAGCGGGCCTCGCGGTTCCAGCCGTCGCCCATGTGATAGCAGTCGGGCGGGTCGTCGGCGGCCGCCAGCACCGTCCGGGAGTCGCTCCCGCCGCTCAGCAGCAGGCCGTAGTCGCCGTCCCGGGGCATCCGGTCGGCGACCGCCGCCTCGAAGCGCTCGGCGAGCTCCCGCACGAAGTACGACAGCGGCTCGTCGACCGGGTCGTACCGCGGCCGCCAGTACTGGCGGTCGTCCAGCCGGTCGCCCCCGGCGTCGTACGACAGCAGCGTCGCGGGGGCGATCTGCTCGATCCCGTCGACGGGCGTCTTCGTGCCCTGGGTCCGCCGGGCGTAGAGGTACTCCGCGAGGTACTCCCCGGCGAAGGACGGCTCGTGGCCCGGCACCGACGGCACCGTCTGGATACTCGTCGAGAAGGCGAGGGTCCCGTCGCCGCGCGCGTAGTACAGCGGCCGCGCGCCGACGCGGTCGACGAAGAACGTCGCCAGTTCCGCGTCGGGGTCGTAGACCAGCCCGACGAACTCCCCGTCGAGGCGGTCGGCGAACCCGGTCCCGTGGTCGGCGTACTGCTCGGCGCAGACCCGCGCGGACTCGGTGGGGTCGACCCGCCGGCGCTCGCCGCCGTCGTCCGTGACGGCGACCACCTCGCCCCACGTCCAGACGAGCGCGCCGTCGGCGGTCTCGACCGGCTGGTCGACCGCCGCGCCCTCGTGGAACGCCGACCGGACGGCGATCCCCCCGTCCCGGTAGGTGCTCGCCCGCTCGTCGTCGACCGTCGGCGCCACCGTCTCGACGGCGGCGTCCGCGCCCTCGCCGACGACGCCGGACAGTCCGACCATCTACGACCGCCCCGCCCGACCCGCGCTCTCCCCGTTCGCCCGCGAACGGCCGGCTCGATTCCCGTCTCGCATACGTGGCCAGTCTTTTTAGGTGTACCTAAAGCCTTTCGCAAGCGGTCGGTCGCGAGGGCGGCCGCCACCGGGACTGACGGCCCGGAACCGCCGGCTCGGGCCGCTGGACCCCGTCGCCGTCGCCCGCCCGCGGCCGAACATAACAAGTTTTTAGGCCGGCCAAAATCCATCCCTATCCATGCACGAAGACCGGAGCGGCGAGGGCGAGGGCGGTGATCGGCGCCCGGCGAACGGGCGCGCGCCGACGCCGGGACGCCGGCGGTTCCTGAAGGCGGCCGGTTCGACGGCCGGCCTGCTCGCGCTCGCGGGGTGCGGTAGCGACGGGAGCGGCGACGGCGGCGACGGCGGGACCGCCACGTCCGCGCCGGGGTCGGCCCGGGAGGGTGCGACGGCGACCGGGACGGTCCCGGAACCGCGGACCTACGGGACCGACGAGCTCTACAACATCGAGGAGTGGCGCGGCACCGGGCCGCTGATCGACGACCGCCCGGGCGAGTACACGGGCATCTCGATGCTCGACCTGCCGGACCTGCGGGGCGAGCTGACGGTGTACCTCGGCGGCGGCGAGGGCGGCCTCTACGAGAACCTCATGTGGCGGATCGAGCAGACCTACCGCGACTTCACGGTCGACGTTCGCAAGGCCTCCTCCGCCCAGCTCGCCAACACGATCATCGAGGAGGCGACCGCGGGGTCGAGCCCGGCGGACATCTTCTGGGCCATCGACGCGGGGTCGATCGGGATCGTCGCGGAGAACGACGCGACCGTCGAACTGCCCGAGCGCGTCGTCCGGAGCATCCCGGACACGTTCCACCCCACCGACCAGTGGGTCGGGACGATGGGGCGGGCCCGCAGCATCCCCTACAACACCGACGAGTACTCCGCGTCGGACATCCCGAACGACATCCTGGCGTTCCCCGACGACGACCGCTTCCAGGACGCGATGGGGTGGGCGCCCACCTACGGCGCCTTCCAGTCGTTCATCACGGCGATGCGGCTCATCGACGGCGAGGAGACGGCCAGGGAGTGGCTCAACGGGATGCAACAGCAGGGCATCGGCGCCTACGACAACGAGCTGGTCGTCGCGAACCAGGTCGCGAGCGGCGAGCTCGACGCCGGCTTCGGGAACCACTACTACTCGCGGCTGGTCTACGAGGAGCGCCCCGACGCGCCGCTGGACCTGGCGTTCACGCAGGGCGACGCCGGCGCGCTCATCAACTGCTCGGGCACCGAGATCATCAGGGGCACCGACAACGAGGAGCTGGCGGCGGACTTCATCCACCACCTGCTCAGCATCGAGGCCCAGGAGTTCCTGGGCACCCGCGGCTACGAGTACCCGCTGTTGCCGAGCGTCCCGCCCGTCGGCGACCTGCCGCGCATCGACGAGCTGAACCCGCCGGACCTCAACCTGGCGGAGCTGTCGGACCTGGAGCCGACGCTGCAACTGCTCCGCGAGACCGGCGTGCTGTAAGATGTCCGTCGTCGACCGGCTGGCCGAACCGTTCGACCGCGGCGAGACCGAGGACCGCCCGGTCGGGCTGGCCCTGCTGAGCGGCGCCGTCGCCGCCGCGGTGCTCTCGCCGCTCGCGTGGATCGTCCTCCGGGTCCTCCAGGTCGACACCGACTACGCGCTGTCGATCCTCGTCCGGCCGGCGACCGTCGAGATCCTCCTGACGAGCCTCGGGCTCGTCGCCGCCGTCACCGGGGCGTCGGTCCTGCTGGGCGTCCCGCTCGCCTTCCTGACCGTCCGGACCGACCTCCCCTTCCGCCGGTTCTGGACGATCGCCGTGGCGCTCCCGCTGGTCGTCCCGAGCTACCTCGGCGCGTTCACGTTCATCATGGCGTTCGGCCCCGGCGGCGAACTGGCCGACGCGCTCGCGCCGCTCGGGATCGCGTCGATCCCCTCGATCTACGGCTTCCCGGGGACGACGCTCGTGCTCACGCTGTACACCTACCCCTACGTGTTCATCACGACCCGGGCGTCGCTGCTGTCCTTCGACCAGCGGCTCGTCGAGGCCGCGCGCACGCTGGGGATCTCCCGGTGGGCGGCGTTCAGACGGGTGACGCTCCCCCAGCTGCTGCCGGGGATCACCTCCGGCGCCCTGCTGGTCGCGCTGTACGCCCTCTCGGATTTCGGGACGCCCGCGCTGCTGCGCCTGGACGTGTTCACCCGGGTCATCATGGTCGAGTTCAACACGTTCGGCCGCGAGACCGCCGCTTTGCTGTCGCTGCAGCTGCTGGCGATCACGGCGGTCATCCTCGCCATCGAGTCGCGGATCGGCGACTCGACCCAGGGCGCCTACGTCGGGACGAGCCCCAACCAGGAGAGCGACACGGCGGTCTCGCTGGGCGCCTGGAAGCTCCCGGCGCTTCTGTTCTGTTCCGCCGTCGTCTTCCTCTGTCTGGTCGTCCCGGTCGGCGTCCTGCTGCTGTGGCTGGTCCGCAGCCCCGAGACGGCCGCGCGGATCGGGACCGAGTTCCAGTGGGGCTTCGCCTTCAACTCGATGAAGGTGTCGCTGGCGACGGCGCTGGTCTGTGCGGTCGCGGCGATCCCCGTCGCCTACTACGCGGCGCGGTACCGCTCGCGGCTGGCCGAGCTGTTCGACCGCGCGACCTACGTCGGCTACGCGATGCCCGGGATCGTCCTCGGGCTGGCGCTCGTGTTCTTCGGCGTCTGGTACCAGTCGACCGCGACCGGGGTCTCGACGGATCTCTTCGGCGCGGACTACGCCCCCCAGCTCTACCAGGCGCTGCCGCTTCTGATCTTCGCCTACGTCGTGCGCTTCCTCCCGCAGGCGGTCGGGGCGACCCGCTCGTCGGTCCGCCGGGTCGACCGCAGCCTCACGGAGGCCGCGCGCACCCTCGGGCGCAGCCGGTCGGCCGCCTTCCGGCGGATCACGCTCCCCCTCATCGCGCCGGGGGTGATCGGCGGCGCCGCGCTGGTCTTCCTCACGACGATGAAGGAACTGCCCGCGACCCTGCTGTTGCATCCGACGGGCTTCGAGACACTCGTCACGTATATCTGGGGCCTCCGCGAAAGTGCCAACTACGGAGCGGTCGCGGTCCCCGCCCTCGCGCTGATCGTCGTCTCGGGGCTCTCGATGGTCGTCATCCTCTCACAGGAGGACTGAACTCATGTCACGCGATATCCACCAGAAACGGTCCGCCTCGCACGCAGCATCGACCGACGCCGTCGACGGTCCGGTCGGCGACCCCGTGCTCGAACTCGACGGCGTCGTCCGGTCGTACGCCTCCGAGACCGCGGTCGAGGACCTGTCGCTGACCGTCGGCGACGGCGAGGTACTCACCCTGCTCGGGCCGTCGGGCTGCGGGAAGACGACGACCCTGCGGCTGGTCGGCGGCCTCGAACACCCCGACGCCGGGTCGATCGAGCTGCGCGACGGGACCATCGCCGACGCCGACGACGGCACGTTCGTCCCGCCGGAGCGGCGCGGCATCGGCCTCGTCTTCCAGGACTTCGCGCTCTTTCCGCACATGACCGCCGCCGAGAACGTCGGCTTCGGCCTCGACGACTGGGACGAGGCCGACCGCCGCGAGCGCGTCGCGGAGCTGCTCTCGCTGGTCGACCTCGCGGAGCACGGCGACGACTACCCCGGCGAGCTCTCGGGCGGCCAGAAACAGCGCGTCGCGCTCGCGCGGTCGCTGGCCCCCGAGCCCGACGTGTTGCTGCTGGACGAGCCGCTCAGCAACCTCGACGTGAGCCTCCGCGTCTCGATGCGCGAGGAGATCCGCCGGATCATCGACGAGACGGGGGTCACCGCCATCTGGGTCACCCACGACCAGGAGGAGGCGCTGTCGGTCGCCGACCGCGTCGGCATCATGAACGACGGCCGCCTCCAGCAGGTCGGCCGCCCCGAGCGGATCTTCGAGCGGCCCGCCTCGCGGTTCGTCGCCTCCTTCCTCGGCCGCACGGGCTTTCTCGCGGCCGAGCGCCAGGGCGACGGCCTCGCGACCGACCTGGGCCGGATCGACGCCGACCGGATCGCCGACCTCGACGCCACGCACGGCGAGGTGGTCGACGTGCTCGTCCGCCCGGACGACCTGCGGGCGACGCCGACCAACGAGGCCGACGCCCACGGACGGATTACGAGCCGGCAGTACCAGGGCCCCTCGTTCGTCTACCGCGTCGAGACGAACAGCGGCGACACCATCCACTGCCTCCAGAACCACACCGAGGTCTTCGAGATCGGCCAGCCCGTCCGCGTCGACCTCGTCGCCGACCACCCGCTGCAGTGGTTCCCGCGGGAGTGAGTAGTCGGAACTCGTTTCTCAGAGAATCAGTGGCCGCGAGCGACCGCTCGCCCCGCCGGCAATCCGCCGCCGCTCACGCCCGGACTGGTTCCGTTCGCGGGCCGTCGTCGTCGCTTCCGTCGCCGGCGTCACGCCTGTCGCCTCCGCCGCCACGTCCGTCGCTTCTGTCGCCGTCACGTCCGTCGTCGCTCTCCGTGTCGTCCTCGCCGAGGACGCGCCGCGTCAGCGGCATCTCGAGGACGCTGACCAGCCGGTAGAGTTCCTCGGCGGCGTCCGTCTCGCCGGCGCGATGACGACGGTAGGTCTCGCGGGCGGCCCCGGCGTCGATCCCCGGGAGCCGGCGGAGCAAGTCGGCGTTGCGCTCCAGGGCCCGGCCGACGAAGTCGTCGGTCCGGACGACCTCGTCCCTGTCCTGCCAGGGCCCCTCCGTCCGGTAGCCGCCCGCGCCGAGCTTGTCGAGCTGGTTGACCACGCGGTTGCCGACCGCGTGGGCCGCCTTCGGGTAGGTCAGCGGCAGCCGCGTCCCCGCGTGGGGGACCGCGGCCAGCGACCCGTCGAGGCGGTCGATCGCCCGGTGGAGCGGGTCCGCGCGCAGCCGATACCGCAGGGGCATCGACAGGTGCAACTCGACCAGCCGGCGGTCGAGGAACGGGTTGCGCGTCGGCGCGATCTGCAAGGCGCTGTACAGATCGAAGCCGATCCCGTTCGTGATGGGGTACAGCGTCGAGCTGAGGCTGAGCTGTTCGACCGACTCGTAGCCGACGCCGTGGTAGTCGACCCGGCCGTCCCGGGCCTCGACGTTGTCGGCGAGCAACTCGCCCAGCGGCGTCGCGTCGAGGAAGGCCGGCCGGCGCGTCGGCCCCGCCGTCACCTGACCGTCGACGAACGCGTCGGTCGTCGAGGGGAGCCGCTCGACGGGGAGCCAGAAGCGGACGCCCGCGGGCAGGTCGAGCGTCGCCTGCGAGACGCTCCAGGAGCCGAAGAGGTCGTCGCTGTACAGCCCCGTCAGCAGCGTGTCGGCCTCGTCGCGGATCTCGTCGGCGAACCCGAGCGCGTGGCCCGTGTGGAACGGGCCGACGAACTCCTGGATCGGCGCCGCCCGCTCCAGCAGCTCGGCGTGGTAGCCCGGCCCGCGGTCCAGCCGGTGGAAGTCCGCGCCCGCGGCGTCGGCCACCCGCTCGGCGACGCGGGCCTCGCGGGTCTCGCCGTCGGCCAGGTGGAACGCCGCCAGCGACTCGTCGGCGGCCGCCAGCACCGCCCGGGAGTCGCTGCCGCCGCTCAACAGCAGGCCGTGGTCGCCGTCGTCGGCCGTCCGGTCGGCGACCGCCCGCTCGAAGCGCTCGGCCAGCTCCCGGACGAAGTACGACAGCGGCTCGTCGACCGGCCGGTGGCGCGGCTCCCAGTAGGTCCACCGCTCGGCCTCGCCGGTGTCGACGTCGTAGGTCAGGACCGTCGCCGGCGGTAGCTGCTGGACGCCCTCGATCGGCGTCTCCGTTCCCTGGGTCCGCCGGCTGTAGAGGTACTCGGCGAGGTACTCCCCGTCGAAACGCGGCTCGAAGCCCGAGACGACCGGGACCGTCTGGACGTTCGTCGAGACGGCGAGGCTATCGCCCGCGTCCGCGTAGTACAGCGGCCGCGCGCCCAGGCGGTCGAGGAACAGCGAGACCGTCCCGGCAGCGGGGTCGTACACCCAGCCGGCGAACTCCCCGTCGAGCCGCTCGACGAAGTCCAGGCCGTGTTCCGCGTACTCTCGCGCGCACACGCGGGCGGACTCGTTGGGGTCGACCGTCGTCCGGTCGCCGCCGTCGGCGACGCTGTACACCTCGCCCCAGACCCACACGAGCGCGCCGTCGGCGGTCTCGGCGGGCTGGTCGGTCGCCGTCCCCGCGTGGAACGCCGACCGCACCTCGGCGTCGCGGTCGCGGTAGCGGCCGGTCTCCTCGTCGTCGACGGCGGCCGGGACCGTCTCCACGTCGCAGCTGCCGGCGCCCGCGCCGAACACCCCGGAGAGGCCGACCATCTCAGTCGTCGCCCCGGAGCCGCGGTCGCGACTCGGGGATGCGCCGGGCCGCCCGCTCGGCGACGAAGTCGTCGACCGAGAACTGCTGGAAGGTGTCGGCCCGCGAGTCGTCGTACACGTCCTCGCCGGCGAGCTGGTTGATGATCGTCGCGTTGCGGTGCGGTCCGAGCCCGAGGTCGGGGGCGTTGATCCCGTGGGTGTGCAGCTCGGCGTTCTGGACGAAGACCTCGCCCGGCAGGTCCGCTTCCAGCCGGTAGTCCTTCGTGATCTGCAGGCGGCCCTGGCCGTCGCGGCGGATCCGGTCCTCCAGCGGCGCGAGGAAGGGCGGGTCCGTCCGGGTGTAGCCGGTCGCGAGGACGACCACCTCGCTCTCGTGGAGGAACCGTTCCTCCTCCTGCCAGTGCTCGCAGATCAGCTGGTAGCGGTCCGTCCGGTCGGTGCCCACGTCGACGGTGCCGATGTCGGTCACCTCGGTCGCGGCGAGCATCCCCACGTCGGGGTCGCCCTCGCCGACCGAGCGCTGGTAGAGCGCGTCGTAGATCTTCGCGCTCGTCCGCTCGTCGATCCCCTTGTACAGGTGGTCCTGGTCCGCCAGCAGCTCGTCCTTGCGCTCTTGGTCGAGGTCGTAGAAGTACTCCGTGTAGTCGGGGGTGTAGATCATGTGGCCGAGCTTGCCGTCGATCATCTGGAAGAAGCCCCGCGAGCGGGTGATCCAGTCGAGGCTGAACGAGCGGTCGGCCTGGCGTTCGAGGAGGTCGCGGAACACCTCGGCGGCGCTCTGGCCGGAGCCGACGACGGTGACCGAGTCGGCGTCGAGACAGCGGTCGCGGTTGTGGAGGTACGACGCCGAGTGGAACACGTCCCGGCCGAGGCAGTCCTCGAACTGCTCGGGGACGTGCCGTTGAGTGCCGATCCCCATCACCACGTCCTCGGCGGCGTAGCTCGCCCGCTCGCCCGTCTTCGGGTCGACCGTCTCGACGACGAACAGGTCGTCTTCGACCCGGAGGTCGGTGACGCGGGTGTCGAACGCCAGGGAGGGGAGCCGGTCGGCCACCCACCGGCAGTACTCGTTGTACTCGCGGCGCGGGATGAAAAACTCCTCGTAGAAGTAGAACTCGTAGAGCCGGTCCTCGGCCTGCAGGTAGTTGAGGTAGCTGTGGGGGTTCGACGGGTCCGCCATCGTGACGAGATCCGCGAGGAACGGCACCTCCATGGTGGTGTCCTCGACGAGCATCCCCTCGTGCCAGCCGAACTCCGGCTCCTGTTCGAGGAAGCGGGCGTCCAGGTCGGCGTCGGCGCCGTCGAGCAGCGCCGCCAGCCCGAGGTTGAACGGCCCGACGCCGATCCCGATCACGTCGTGGACGCGGTCGGTCACGCGTCCCCCTCCTCGAAGGTCTCGCGGTCGCAGAACATGAGCTGGCCCGTCTTGTCGGGGAGGTCGACCTCGCGGACCCGCTCGAAGCCGCTCTTCTCGAAGACGCGGATCGCCCGCTCGTTGCGGGCGTCGGGCTCGGTGACGATCCGGTCGGTCTCGGGGTGACGGAACTGGAAGGCGACCATCGCCCGCACCAGCGGCGCGCCGTAGCCCTCGCCGAGGTACTCCTCGGGGCCGATGAGCAGGTGGATCCCCCGGTCGGCCGGGTCGGCGTCGTAGTAGTCGGCGATGCGGTCCTCGGCCGCCCAGTAGGACTCCCAGTAGCTCATCGGCACGTGGTCGAGCGAGCCGATGTACAGCGTCTGTCCGTCGTCGTTCGCCCGCTCCTCGATCGTCTCGCGGACGACCGGCAGCGGGTCGTCCTGCGTCCAGTAGGGCAGGACGTGCTCGCTGTTCAGCCAGGCGTGCAGCCGCCCGAGGTCCCGCTCGATCTCCACCTCGCGGAAGCCGACCGTCTTCCCCACGTCCTCGTCGACGGTGACGTAACTGTAGTCCGAACTGACGACCTCCTGCGGCCCGGTCATGCCCGAACCGGCCCCGTCCCGGCACACTTCGCACCGGAACACGTACGCTCGATTTGCAGTCTCATTCGCGTTGCCCTCGTTGCCTGGATCAATTTTAGGCGACCCTCAAAACGGTTCCGATTTTTTAGGGCGGCCGAAACCGGTGCATCGGTCCGCGTTCGGCCGTTTCGGTCGCCGCCGTGGTCGGCCGGACCGGTCCGGGGCGCCAGGTCGGTCAGGGTTCCAGGTCGGTGACGGTCCCGTCGACGACGACCGACCGGAAGTCCAGCAGCACGTCCGAGCCCTCCCGGACCGGCCGGGTGCGGAACCGGAGGCCGTCGTCGGTCCGGCGGACCCGGAGGTCGACGGTGAGGTAGACGTCGAGGTTGCGGGGGTGGTCGCGCTCGTAGATGTTGCCGTCCTCGCTGGTGAGGACGACCGACGCCGGTTCCGAGCGCACGTCGGCGATCTCCGCGACCGTCCGCCCGTCGCGGCGCTCGACCATCCCGGCTTCGAGCCCGTCGGCGATGTCCGGCTCGACGCCGTCCAGCCGGACCACGGCTGTCACCGTCGCCGGCGCGCCCGGCAGCGAGGCGTTGCCCCACCGGGTCACCGACCCCGACAGCGCGTAGCGGTCGGTGCGGAACGGGACCGTCTGGCCCACGAGCAGCTCCCTGTCGCCGAAGTAGGTGGCGCCGCCGTAGCGGACCGTCCGCAGCGAGAGGCCGAGCAGGGCGGTCCGGTTGCCCGGCCCGACGGAGGCGACCGTGGTGTCGGTGACCGTCGCGACCGTCCGGTCGTCGATCCGGTAGCCGGCGCCGCGGTCGACCAGGTCGGCCGTCGCCGGCGGGACGCTCGCCTCGACGAGGACGGACAGCCGTCCCGTCTCCAGCGTCGCCGACCGCCCGCCGAGCTCGACGACCTCGCCCTCGGCGTCGTAGGCGGCCGTCTCCAGCGCCAGCTCGTCACCGCGACGCAGGGGCTCGCCGTCGAACTCGAAGACGGGAGCCTCCGCTTGCGGGTCGTCGACGAGCGACCCGTTGACGCGGACGCGGACCACGACCGACACGCCGTCGCCGTCGCCGGGTCCGACGTACGTGTCGGTGACCGTCAGCGCGCCGCCGGACTCGTTGCCCTCGCCGATGCGCGCGGCCGTCGAGAGGGGCTGGGTCCCCAGGTCGACCGTCGCGTAGCGCGTGGCCGGCTCGCCGCCCCCGCCGAAGGGGTCGACGAGCAGGACGCCCGCGCCGACGGCGCCGACGAGGAGGACCACGACGAGCGCGTCGTAGACGTTGACCAGGCCGAACAGGCGCCCGGACTCGTCGATGACCGTCACGGGAGCACGCCCCCGGGGGACGGCTGCGATGGCGTCGGTCGCATGTGCGATATCAGCGTACCCGCACCTCTTCGGTCGACGGTAAAAGGCTTTCACATATCGTTTGGTCGGCCTAAAGTACACCGCTCTGCGGCTGTCAGCCGCTCTCCGGCGCATTCTGGATCCGGACGGTCGACGGAGTCCGTCCGGTCGGCCGTGGCGGCTACCGGTCGCCGGCGCCCGCCCGTTCGAGGACCCGCTCGTAGAGGTCGACGAACTGCGGGACGACGGCGTCGGCCCGGTAGCGGTCGACGGTCCGCGTCGCCGCCGCGGAGACGCCCTCGGGGTCGCCGTCGAACAGTTCCCGGATGGCCGTGACGAACCCGTCGACGGAGCCGTCGGTGGTCCGGCCGCCCTCGCCGACGATCTCGGCGACGCTGCCCACGTCGCTGGCGACGACCGGCGTCCCCGTCGCGAGCGCTTCGAGGAACACCCGGCCGAAGGGTTCGTCCCAGCGCCCGGGGTAGACGAAACAGTCGTGGGCGGCGTACAGCTCCGGGAGGTCGTCGTTTTCGAGCCAGCCCGTGAACGTCACGGCCTCGTCGAGTCCCCGCTCGGCGGCCGCCTCCGCCAGGTCGGTCCGCAGCCCGCCGTCGCCGACGACGGTCAGCCGGTGGGACTCCCCCGACCGGTTCAGCCGGTCGAGGACCGGCAGGAGGCGGTCGACCCCCTTGTGTTCGTCGAGCGACCCGACGTACAGCAGCTCGTAGGGCGGCTCGAAGTCGCTCTCGTGGGGCCTGTCGAACCGCTCGTCGAGGACGTTCGGGATCACCGAGAGGCGCTCGCGCGGGAAGCCGAAGTCGGCGTAGGTCTCGCGGATGTGCGGCGAGAGCGCGTGGTAGCCGTCGATCCGGTCGGCGACCCGCTCGCCGTCGCGGACCAGTTTCAGGTAGCCCAGCCGGCTGGCCGACCGGTAGAGGGGGCCGTGTTCGTCGTGGCCGCCGCTGGTCGCGACCGAACACGCCGCGCACTTCGCGAGGCCGTTGCGCTCGCAGGGCTCGCGGTCCATGTACCGGAGGTCGTTCTTCGGGCAGACCGCCCCGTAGGCGTTCAGCGTCAGGACCGTCGCCGCGCTCGTCTCCGCGGCGACCTCGCCAAGCGCCGGCAGGCTGTTCATCACGTAGCTGTGGACCACGTCGTAGGCGTCGAACTCGGGGACCCGCTCGCGCAGCGCGCGGTCCAGCTGCAGCGCCGAGTGGTACGGGGCGCCGTCGGTGTCGAGCGGGCGCACCGAGAGGTCGGCGTCGACGGTCCAGCCGTCCGGCGGGTCCGCCCAGCAGTACACCGTCACGTCGTGGCCGCGGTCGGCCAGCTCGAAGACGATGCGGGAGGCGCTGTGGGTCGCGCCCGTCCCCTCGCCCTGCGGGTACGTCGGGTGGACGAATCCCACTTTCACGGTTACTCCGCGTACCCCAGGTCCCGCAGCCGGTCGGCGACCACGTCGTCGGCGAGCGATTCGCTCCCGGCGGCCGGCTCCGAGGCGTCGATAGCGGGTCGCGGGCCGTCCTCGTGGACGAGCCACGGCACGTCGACCAGTTCCGGCGTGTAGACCCCGCGGGGGTGGCCCCACTCGCGGAACGGGACCGGGAACGCCCGCTCGCCGACCATGTTCCCGTGGTCGGCCGTCACGACCGTCCGCCCGTCGAGCCCGTCCAGCAGTCGCTCGACGTGTGGCAGCGCCCGGTCCAGGTTGGCCTCGTAGATCTCCCAGATCTCCTCGCGGTCGACGTCGAGGTCCCCCCGGAGCAGCTGCACCCAGACGTTCTCCTCGGTCGCCCCGGGGTCGGTGAAGTCGCCGCCGTCGAAGTCCGTCTCGGCGCCGACGAACGGGTAGTGCGGTTGCATGTAGTGGACGACGAGCCGCTTGTGGGGGTAGTCCTCCCGGGCCCGCAGCGCCGCCTCGGTCATCGTCTCCGGGAGGACCGTCCCGTGTTCCTCGCTCCAGCCCTCGCCCGACCAGACCTCGACGACATCGGCGAACTCGGCCCGGATCGAGTCGCGGTGCTGGTGGAGTTGCGGGTTGGCGGTCACGTAGACGGTGTCGCGCAGGTCCCTGCCGTCGACGTTCGCCCGCAGGAACTCCACGGTCGTCGAGGCCCGGGACTCCCGGCGTTCGAGCTCGCCCGGCAGCGTCGACCGCCGCTCGAACATGTCGTACCGGCAGGCGTCGAGCACGACCAGCGCGTCCCAGTCGGCCTCGAACGGGTCGACCCCGCTGTCGTTGTGCCGGCGGAGCCCGAGCCGCCGGTGGTACAGCCGGTTCGCGTGCCGGCAGAACAGTACCGGCGTGTCGAGCGCGCGGGCCAGTCGCGACCGCGTGTCCATACGCCCCCACTTCGCGCGACGCTCGGGATATGTGTTACGCCATCCGCCTCGGCCGTGGACTCGTGGGTGTACTCGCCGCGAACCGGCCGAGATCGCCACGCACGGCGAGCGATGGATCCCTCCGGGCGCTCGCCGGCCGCCCCGACCGGACGGGACAGCAGGCGGGGGACGCCCGCGGCTCGCGGGGCCCGGACGGGGGAAAAGATGGGGTTTATGCGCCTCTTGCCGCTAGGGGCGGGCGTGGAGTCGCCGTTCGACGTTCTCTCGGTCGAGCCCGACGCCGACGAGGCGGAGATACGGGAGGCCTACCGGGAGCGAGTCAAGGACGCCCACCCGGACCACGGGGGGTCGGCCCGCGAGTTCCAGCTCGTGAGGGCCGCCTACGAGGAGATCAAGGACGGGGGCGGCGACGCGGTCGACGAGTCGAGCGAGGGCGAGGACCGCTCGCCGGCCGAGCGGGCGGCGGCCGCCGAGTCGCCCGGCGAGGACGACGAGCCCCGCCGCGAGCAGCGCTGTCGCGTCGAGTACCTCAACTACGAGGTGCTCGACGACCGCGGGTGGCGCGTCGACGACCCCGACCTGATGGAGATGGCCGCCGACGGCGGCCTCGACCGCGAGGACTACGGCCAGTTCTGGGTCCGCCCGCGCGAGTCGCTGCTGGAGGCCGCCGAACGCCACGGCTTCGCCTGGCCCTTTGCCTGCCGCGGCGGCGCCTGCGCCAACTGCGCGGTCATCGTGCTGGAGGGCGACATGCGCACCCGCGTCGACCACGTCCTCCCGCCGGAGATGCTGGAGAAAGGCTTCCAGCTCTCGTGCAACGGGATGCCGGTCACCGACGAACTGCAGGTGCTGTACAACGTCAAGTCGATGCCCGAACTGGAGGACCTGCTGCTCCCGCCGCGGCCGTTCGAGCAGGCCCACGACGACTGACCGCGGGGGCCCGTGACACGGGCACCCGGGATTTTTCCGGGGGTGGAGCGACACTCCGGGTATGACCCACTGGGCCGACCGGGTCTTCCGGGAGCAGGCGGATCTCTTCGCCGAGCACTTCGAGGACATGTTCGCCGCGGCCGACGAGGAGGTCGCGGCCCTGCTGGACCTGCTGGCTGCCGAGTTCGGCTGCGAACCCGATACCTCGCTCGACGTGGCCTGCGGCGTCGGCCGGCACGCCCTCGCGCTGGCCGACCGCGGGGTCGCGGCGGAGGGGCTGGACTTCTCCGAACCGTTCCTCGACCGGGCGCGCGAGCGGGCGAGCGACCGCGGCCTCGACGAGTCGACCGCCTTCCACCACCACGATATGCGCGAACTGGACGATCTGTCGGGGAGCTACGACCTCGTCACCGTCTTCTGGAACTCGCTGGGCTACTACGGCCGCGAGACGGACGAGTCGGTCCTGGCCGACGCCCGCGAGCTGCTCGCCGACGACGGCGTCCTCGTCGTCGAGCAGTCCAACCGCGACGCCTTCGTCGCCGACCTCGACGAGGCGACCGTCACCGAGGAAGACGGACGGCTGACCCTCTACCGTCAGTCCTTCGACGTGGAGACGAGCCGGTTCTCGACGACGCTGGACGTGTTCGACGCGGCCGGCGACGGCTACGAGCACGTCGACACCATGGAGTGGGAGAACCGGCTGTACGCGCCGCCGGTGCTCCGGGAACTCTGCGAGCGCGCGGGCTTCGCGGACGTGCGGCTGTTCGGCGGGTTCGACGGGAGCGACCTCACGCTCGACTCGATGCGGGTCGTGGTGCTGGCGCAGTGAGAGACCGGGGCGGCGAGTGAGAACGGCGGTGGGACGGCCGGCCGGTCAGCCGCCGAACTCCCAGCCGGCGCTCTCCAGGCGCTTCTCCTCGACGCGGTCGCGCTCGGCCTCGTAGTCGCCCGGGTCGTGGTGGGGGCGTTCGTCGGCCAGGTCGCGGGCGCGCTCGAACCACTCCTCGGCGTCCTCGTAGTAGTCGCCGGCCGCGTCGGAGTCGTCGGTCTCGTCGCCCTCGCGTTCGAGCGCGGCGGCGTGGGCGCTCATCGCCTCCAGCAGGCCGGCGGTGACCCAGGTGAGCTGGTACTCCAGCGCGTCCTCGGAGACGGGGGCGTGGCCGTTCCAGCCGGCGTCGGCCGCCGCGCGGTAGCGGTCGAACGCCGCCTCCCAGGCGTCGACTGCGACGGTCGCCTCCTCGGCGTCGAGCGCCGTCTCGCAGCGCCCGGCGGCGTCGTCGAGGAACCGCTCGCCCGCCTCGCGCAGGTCGGCCTCGACGGCGTCGAGACGGTCCTCGGCGCCCTCGGGCACGTCGTCCACGTCGTCGATCACGTCGCGGGCCTCCTCGACGGCCTCGGCGGCGTCGACGTACGCCTCGCAGGCGTCGCCGTAGCGACCCTCGTCGAGGGCCGCCTCGACGTCCTCGTACTGGGACTCGGCGCGGTCGAGCCACGAAGTAACGCGGGTGTGGGCCAGCTCCGCGACGACCTCCCGGATCTCGGCGCGGATCTTCTGTTCGGGCGCGCGGTCCTCGCGGGTGGCACATCGGCGGGCCTGGGAGAACTGCGAGCGGGCGGCCAGCGCGTGCTGGTTGGGGTCGGCGCCGCGCTCGCAGGCGTCCTCGTATGCGGCGATGGCGTCGCGGGCCTGCGAGAGGGCGCTGGACATGTCCGCCCACGACGAGCCGACGTTGCTGATGTAGTCCTCGGCCGCCTCGGCGTCGCCCTCGTCGGGGTCGAAGACGACCGTCTCGTCGTAGGTCTGGACCTCCAGTTTGCTGTTGATCAGCCCCTTGCGGACGTGGCTGGTCTGCAGCCGGGTCAGCTCGAAGGCGATCTCGGGCTCGTCGGGCTGGTCGCCCAGCACCCACAGCACCCGCTCGTCGGTCACGAGCATGTAGGCGCCGTGGCCGCCCCCCGATTCGATCGTCGTCGTTCGACCGTCCTCCGTGTGTTCGATCGTGCCGTCGTTGGCGAGCGCGTGCTGCAGCTCCTCGCCGTCGCGGAGCAGGTCGTCGAGGTGCTCCGCGTCGACCTCCCCGGACCCACCACCGGATATCGCGTCGTTTACTCGGTCGAACATTGCCCTGTGGTTGTCGTGTATTTCCGGGACGGTAGGTAATAAACTTCGGTGTAGGTTCACGGCGCGAAACCGCCCGGCGATCCGAGGTATAGAGTGTATACCCCGGCGTCGTTCGGCCGCGTGCCAACCGCTCCCTCGGAATCCTTTTCCGCGGGTAGGGCATATCGTCGGCCGACAATGGGTATCGGCGGCTCGGACATGTACCGACAGCAGATCCTCGACCACTACAAGAACCCGCGCAACTACGGGGAGCTCGAGGAGGCCACGTTCACCCACGTCGGCGAGAACCCGATGTGCGGCGACACTATCGAGATGGACGTCGTCCTCGACGACGCCGAGGAGACCATCGAGCGGGTGGCCTTCCGCGGCGACGGCTGCGCCATCTCGCAGGCCTCCGCGTCGATGCTCTCCGAGCAGCTCGCGGGCATGTCCGTCGAGGAGCTGCGGGAGATGGACAGGGACGACGTGATCGACATGCTCGGCGTCGACATCTCGCCGATGCGCGTCAAGTGCGCGGTCCTCGCGGAGAAGGTCGCACAGGACGGCGCGGAGATCTACTTCGACGAACTCGACGTCGAGAAGACGACCACCGAGGACGACGAGGAGTAGCCGACTCGCCCGTGCGGACGGGCTCGCGACACACCGTTGCGCGCCGTCGACGGGCCTCCGCGCTCTCGACGGTCGCTCGTCTCTACGCGGCGTCTTCGGGTTCGACGACGGTGGTCTCGTCGTCGACCGCGTGTTCGATAGCGACCGAGTGGCGCGTGTGGCGGGCGTGAATTCTGGCCCAGCGCTCGGCGGCGTGGCGCGCGAGGTGTTCGGACCCCTCCGGACAGCGCCGACACTCGGCGAGCCACGTGGCCACGTCGTCGGGGAAGTGGCCCGTGTGGCGCTTGTGGTCGAGCGCGAACTGCTCGACCGCCTGGTTGCCGACGCCCAGCTCGTCGAGTTCGTACCCGAGGTCCCACTCGCGGTCGCAGCGCGAACAGCTCACCGTCGGTGCGTCGTCTAGCTCCGTCGGCGCCGGACCGCCCGGGGGGCCGTCCCCGTCGTCGCTGTCGTCTGGCACGACAGCGGGTTCGGCGCCGAGTCCCTTGGCTCTGACGGGGTCGCCCTCGCCGAAACCGGGACGTATTTTCCCCGCGACCCGCCTTCTCCGATACCGTGCGACTGCAACGGTCTCGGACCCCGACGCCCGGCCGGCGACACCGGCCAGCGATGCCAACCTCGCGGCTCCGCCCAGCGACGCGACCGACGGTGCCCGCCTCGCGGCCCCGCCCGGCAGCGCGACCGGCGCGGGCGTCGGCCCGACCTCGGCCCGGCCCGGGAGGGTCGGCCCGGTGATCCCGCGTCGGTTCGCGCGCTTCGACGCGCTCGTGGCGACCGCGCTGGTGTGGTTCCTCGGGAAGTTCCTCCGGTACGCCTTCCCGCCGCTGTTCGAGACGATCGGCGCGACCTACGGCGTCTCGCGGACCGTCCTCGGGTCGGCGTTCACGGCGCTGATGCTCGTCTACGCGCTGATGCAGTTCCCGTCGGGCCTGCTCGCCGACCGGATCGGGTCGGTCCGGGTGATCACCGCCGGGGCGCTGCTCACGGCCGGCGCCGCGGTCGTGCTCGCGGTCGACGCCCCCCTCTGGGTGCTCGTCGGCGCGATGGCGCTGGTCGGCGCGGGGACGGGCACCTACAAGACCGTCGGCGTCAGCCTGCTCGCGCGCGCCTACCCCCGCGGGACCGGCCGCGCGCTGGGCGTGTTCGACACGTTCGGGACCTTCGGCGGCGCCGCCGCGCCGGCCGCGGTCGTCCTCGCCTCGGCCGCACCGGGCGTCCTCGGCGCCCCCTGGCGGACGCTCTTCCTGGCCGCCGGCGCCGTCGGCGTCGGCCTCGCCGCGGCGTTCGCCTGGGTCACCCCGCGGCGGCTCCCCGACGAGCCGGCCGCCGCGGCCGCGGACGACGACGACGGCGGATCCGTCCCGCTGAGCGCGTACGTCGCGCTCTTCCGGGACCCCCGGTTCACGCTGTTCGTCGTCGTCACGGTCTGTTTCTCCTTCACCTACAACGGGGCCGTGGCCTTCCTGCCGCTGTACCTCGCCGAGGAGACCGCGGTGTCGTCGGCGACGGCGAACCTGCTTTTCAGCGCGCTCTTCCTGGTCAGCCTCGTCCAGCTGGTCACCGGCGAGGCCAGCGACCGGGTGGGCGTCGAGCCCATCCTGGCGCTGACGCTCGCGGTCGCCACCGCCGGGATGGTCGCCGTGCTGGCGTTCTCGGCGACCGGCGGCCCGCTCGTGCTCGGCGGCGCCGTCGTGTTGCTGGGGCTGGGCGCCCACGGCTACCGCCCGGTCCGGGGCGCCTACATGATGGAGGTCACGCCGGAATCGGTCGCCGGCGGCAGCCTCGGCGTCGTCAGGACCCTGCTGATGGTCGCCGGCGCCGCCTCGCCCGCGGTCGTCGGCTACCTCTCCGAGACCGCCGGGTTCACCCCCGCGTTCCAGCTGCTCGCGGCCGCGCTGGTCGCCGCGACGGCGCTGACGCTCGTCCTGTGGGTCACCGACCGGTGACGCTCGCTCGTGGCGCCGGGGACTGACGCCCTACGCGGGGTCCCAGTCGAAGCCCGTCCCCACGGCCGACACCCCGCCGTCGACCCGCAGGTTGGTTCCGGTGACGAACGACGCCTCGTCGGAGGCCAGGAAGACGACGGCGTCGGCGATCTCCCGCGGCTCGGCCGCGCGCTTGAGGACCCCCGGCCCGTCGGCGCTGGGCGTCGTCTGTTCGTCGCGGTACTCGCGGGCCTCCTCGGGATCGTCCGGGAGGTGGTACTCGGTGACGACGTAGCCCGGCGAGACGGCGTTGACCCTGACCCCGTCGGGCGCGTGGTCGCAGGCCATGTCTTTGGTCATCGCGACGATGGCGCCCTTCGTCGAGTCGTACTGGGCCCACTCCGGCCGCCCGACCTCGGCGCCCATCGACGCGACGTTGACGACCGAGCCGTTGCCCTCGCGTCCGCCGGTGGGCTCACGGTCCCCCTCCGTCCCGGTCATCAGGGGGATCAGATGTTTCGCGCAAAAGGCGACGCCCTTCTGGTTGATCGCGAGGATACGGTCCCAGCTCTCCTCGTCGGCCTCGGTGACCGGCTTCGGGTCGACGCGGATCCCCGCGTTGTTCACGAGCACGTCGACACCGCCGAACCGCTCGGCGACCCGCTCGGCCATCTCCTCGACCGCGCGCTCGTCGCCCACGTCACACTCGACGGCCAGCGTCTCCCGGCCGGTCTCGGCCGCGATGTCGTCGGCGACCGCCTCGGCCCGGTCGCCCAGTACGTCGACGACGGCCACGTCCGCGCCCTCTTCGGCCAGCCGCCGGGCGGTCGCCTCGCCGATGCCGCGGGCGCCGCCGGTCACGACCGCCACGCTGTCCGCGACTCGTCCTGTCATGGCTCGCCGTTCGGCTATCTCCCGCTTGTAGCTGTCGGCGGGCGGGACGGCGAAAACCCAACTCGGTTTCGACGGCCCGGCTCAGGCCAGGAACACGTGGCGCGGCCGGTCGGCCAGCACCTCGCGGCCCCACTCGACGGTCTCGCGGAAGTCCTCGGAGCGGAAGAAGGCCATCGCGTCCTCCTTCGCGTCCCAGCGGCTGGCGATGAACATGTCCGTCTCGTCCTCGCGGTTGGCCAGCAGGGCCGTCTCGCGGTGGCCGTCCATCTCCGCGAGGAGTCCGCCGACCTCCCCGAACGTGTCGACGAACTCCTCGCGGTAGTCGGGCTTGACGGTGTAGAACATCCCCATCGTCCCGAAGCCCTCCCGGTCCTGCGGGCGGCCGACGACCTCCGGCAGGTCGGTGAGGAAGTCCGCCGCGGTGTCGGCCGCGCTCTCGGTGTCCCAGAGGCTCACGACGGCCGTGGTGTCCGAGTCGTCGGCCACGTCGCCGTAGACGGCGGTCTTGACGTGGGTGTCGTAGCGGTCGAAGCCGTCGCGCAGGTCGGCGACCTCCGCGTCGAGCGTCTCGGGGTCGGCCTCCGAGTACAGCACCAGCGCGTACACGTCCTCGCCGTGGGGCTGGCCGGCGTAGACCCCCTCGGCGGCGAGTTCCTCGCGGATGTCCGCGGCCGTCGTGTCGTCGCCCTGTGTCTCGGCGGCCGCCGCGTCGCCGTCGGCCGACTGGTCGGCGCCTTCACCGCCGTCGGCCTCGCCGGCGTCGCCGAGCGGGCCGCGGGCGCTGCGGGTGACGCCCTCGATGTCGGTCAGGAAGCCGATGGCCGTGTCGGCGGCGCTCTCCGTCTCCCAGACGCTGACGACCGCCGTCTGGCCCTGGTTGGCCCGGACGCTCGTCAGGACGTGGGTGTCGTAGTGGTCGAAGTTACCCCGGAGCCCGTCGACCTCGTCGACGATCGCCTCGGCGTCGGCGTCGGCGTAACAGACCAGCGCGTGGTCGCCCGCGCCGTACGCCTCGGGGTAGACGCCGAAGTTCGCGAGCGTCTGGACCGCCTCGTCGGTGTCGAGCCGTTCGGCGTCGACCTCCTTCTGTGCAGCGGCGGGCCGACCACCGCTCGCGGCGGTGCCCTCGCTCGACTCGTCGACGGTCTCGGTCGTCCCGCTGCTCGCCCCGCCGGCGTGGCTCTCGGCGGGCGGGTCGGCCGACTCGTCGTCGCCCCGGGAACCGTGCGCGCCGTTCCCGTGGGCGCTGTCGCCCGCGTGGCCGTCGTGGCCGGCGTTCGAGGCGCTGGCGTGGGCCTCGCGCTCGCCGGTCGACCCCTCGCCCGCGTCGGCGGCGTCGGCGGTCGGGACGGACTCGCCGGCGAGGTAGGCGCCCAGGTCCGCCGGCGGGAACCGGCGGCCGACGTAGAAGGGGCCGAACTCGGCGAACTTCGAGGAGGAGGGGTCGAAGCGCATCTCGTAGAGCAGGTCCTTCACGTCCGTCATGTCGTCGGCCCACAGCGTGACGCCCCACTCCCAGTCGTCCATGCCGACCGACCCGGTGATCATCTGCTCGACCTTCCCGGCGTAGCCGCGGCCGATGTCGCCGTGGCTCTCCATGTGCTCGGCACGCTCCTCGAAGGGCAGGTCGTACCAGTTCTGCTCCGGCTCGCGGCGCTTGGACATCGGGTAGAAGGAGACGTGCTCGGCGTCGGGGATCTCCGGGTGGAGCCGCGACTGGATGTACTGGGCGAGCCCGGAGTCGTCGTCGACCTCGCCGTCGAAGTACTCGCGGGCGCGTTCGGAGTAGCCCGACGCCTCCGTGACAGAGACGTACGACGAGGACTGTTCGGTGAACCGCGCGAACTCGGTGCGCTCGAACCGGCGTTCGAGGCGCTCGACCGCCGCCAGCGAGGGGCGGAGGTGGACGACCATGAGGTCGGCCTTGTGCCCGACGACGGCGTACAGCGCCGACTGGCCCTCCTCGGCGTCGGCGACGGCCTCGGCCGACCCGAGGAACTCGACGGCGTCTTCGAGCGCGCGTTCGCGGACGCGCTCGGGGGCGTCCCGCCAGGCCTCCCAGTCGACCGTCCTGAGGTCGTGGAGGGCGTACCAGCCCTCCTCCGTCTGCGGCGGCTCGCGTCTGACCATACCGGGGAGTAACCGGTCGCAGTTTAGGAAACTTGTCTTTCCCGGCTGTCGCGGCCGCGAACGAGGAGTCGGTGCTGGCGCCCGCGAGGGCGCTGAACCGCCCGCCTCAGTTCAGCAGCTGCGGCCCGAACAGCATGAGGAAGAGGCCGGCGAGCATCAGCAGGCTGATCGAGGCGGTGACGGCGGTGGTCGCGCGGCGGCCGTCCTCGACGGGGAGGCGGGCGACCAGCGACTCGGCCGACGCCCGGAGGATGTGCCCGCCGTCCAGCGGGAACGTGGGCACGCAGTTGAACACGCCGAGGTTGAGGTTCACCCACGCCGTCCAGAACAGGATGTTCGCGAGCATGAACACGCCGCCGCCGAGCGGTTCGAGCGGCCCCGTCACCGTGTAGAAGTTCGCCACGTCGGGGACGAACCCGGCGAAGTTGTAACCGAAGCCCGCGCCGATGGTGCTCAGGAACGGGAGCAGGAGCACGACGAACATCTGCTGGAGGAACTGCCCGGAGAACAGCCCGCCCCAGGGGCCGCTGAACCCGCCGAGGTAGGCCAAAAATTGCGCCGCGGGGTAGACGTCGATGCCGGCGTCGGTCACCGTGATGCCGCTGAAGCCCTGCTGGGTGCGGAGCCCGAGCGCGTCACCGGGCCCGCCCCAGCCGGCCGTGACGCCGTAGGTGTCGACCTCGCCGCCGACCGACGCCCGCACGTCGACGGTCCGGCCCGCTTCGAGCCCGCCGACCACGTCGCCGTACGCGGAGGCGTTGGGCGTGCGCTCACCCGCGACCGAGAGGACGATCACGTCGGTCCCGTCGGCGGGAACGGAGGCGTTGGCGAGCGGGCCGTTCTCGACTGCGAGCCCGTAGGCGCCGACGGGGAAGGTCGCCGTCCCGCGGTTGGTCTCGATGGTGGCCGTCTCGCGGCCGGCCATCGCCTCGGCGAACCCGCGCTCGGTGTAGACGGGGGTCCCGTCGACCGCCTCGACGATCGTCGCGTTCCGGCGGTTGGGCTCGATGCCGTCGGTCACCGACGGGACCGACCGCACGAGGGCGAGCTTCCGTTCGAGCGTGGTCGTCTCGCCGCTCTTCAGCGTGAGCTCGACCGACCGCTCCTCGATCGCCGCGAGCCGCTCCTCGAACTCGGAGACGTTCGCGATGGACTGGCCCTCGACCTCCGTGACCAGATCACCGTACTCCAGGCCGGCCTCGTCGGCGGCCGAGCCGGCGGCGGCGTTGCCGACCGGGACGCCCGCGGCGGTCGCGATAGCGCCCGAGACCGGGCCGAACAGGAGGAGGAAACCGACGAACGCGACGAGGAAGTTGTTCGTCACGCCGGCGGCGAACATCCGGGTCTGGCTCCCCCGGCTCGCCCGGAGGCGGCTCTCCTCGTCGGGTTCGACGAACGCGCCGACCGGGATGAAGGAGAAGAAGGCCAGCCCCATCGAGTCGATGTCGATGTCCTCGACGCGACAGAGCAGGCCGTGGCCGCCCTCGTGGACGACGAGGCCGATGAGCAGGCCGAGGACGATCTCCGGCGCGGCGGCGAGGGGGAGGAAGTCGTTGACGCCGGGGATGACCAGCACGTTCTGTGGGTTCTGGACGGGCTGGCGCGTCGGCTGTTGCATCGCCTGCCAGCCGGCGTTGAAGACGGCGACGAACATCCCCACCATCGTCACCAGCGCCATCCCGACGCCGAAGTTGCCCCAGGCGCGCCAGGCCCGCTTCGGTCCGGCGAGCCACGTGAGAAACTGTCGGCCCCGGAGCGTGTGCAGCGTCAGGATCGGACCGGAGACCCGGACGGAGTCGGGGAGCTTGCCCCGCGCCTGCAGCGCCATCGTCCCCGCGGTGAAGACGACGATCGCAGCGAGCACCCAGTACAGCGGGCTTACCATTACCCGGAGTCAGGGGCCTCCCCGCCAAGAGGGTTTGGTTGTGGGGTTTCGGGCGGCTGTCGGTCGGCCGGTCACGCCGCACGCTCCCGTCGAACCGGCCCGGTCGGACCCGACCGGGACCGCGTCGATAGCGGCTCGGCCACGGCTCGCGTCGACTGCGGTCCGCTACCGCTCCCGTCGAAGCCGCTCGACGACGAACTCCCGGTCGAGGTCCCCGAGGAAGTGCCCGAGCTGCGGGCCCTCGTCCTCGCCGAAAAAGAGGCGGTAGCCGACGCCGAAGAACTCGCCGATCTCGATGTCGTGACGCTTGGCCGTCTCGTAGATCTCGCCCTGGATGGCCTCGCCGTCCGCCCCCTCGGCGACGAACTCGGCGAGGTCGTCCAGCGCCGCGGCGGTCGCCGCGTCGACCGACACATCGGGCAACTCGGAGCGCGAGACGGTGTAGTTGTACTCGTTATCGGTGCGGTCGGCCCACTCGCCCGCGAGCGCGACGCGACCGAAGGCGTCGTCGACGGCCCACTCGGGGTCGTCGTCGGTGACGTGGCCCTCCTTGCGCGCGGTCGCCGCGCGGGCCTCGGCGTCGTCGAACATCCCCAGGACGGCGGCGAAGGTGTACGGCAGGCGCACCCGGTCGGCGAACTCGCCGTCGAGGAACTCGCGGCGGCGCCGACGGTCCTCGGGGTCGTTGTGGTCGAAGTCGGCGGCCACCTGCGCGGCGTCGTCGGCGCCGGCGGTTCCGTCGACCGCGAACACGTCGCTCGCGGCGAGCGCTTCGGGGGGCACGTCCGCCAGCGAGAGCAGGAACGGGTACACCCGGTCGGCGCGCCGCTGTTCCTTCGCGGTACCGGACTCCTCATCGTAGTAGAGCCGCTCGACGCGGTCGAACTCGTCGACGAGCTGGTCGAGGCGCTCGACGCTGAAGTCCCTGGCCCGGTTGGGGTCCTTCGCGAAGAAGAAGCGGACGACCTCGGGTTCGAGCATCTCCAGCACGTCGTGGACGAGGACGATGTTGCCCTCCGAGGAGGAGAACGGCTGGCCGTCCAGCGTGAACCACTCGTAGACCATCGGTTCCGGGGGTTCGATGTCCAGGACGTTCTCGGCGATGTCGACGCCGGAGGGCCACGACCCCTCGGCGTGGTCCTTGCCGAACGGCTCGAAGTCCACGCCCAGCACCTGCCACTGGGCGGGCCACTCGAAGCGCCAGGGCAGTTTCCCCTCGCGGAACGTCGCCGTCCCCTCGTGGCCGCAGCCCTCGATGGTCCGGTTGCCCGCCTCGATGTCGGTACAGCGGTACTCGACTTCGCGTGCGTCCACGTCGACCGCGGTGACCGTCTCGGTCACCTTCCCGCACTCCGAACAGAAGGGGTTGAACGGGACGTAGTCCTCGTCGACCTTGTCCTGGTACTCCGAGAGCACGTCGCGGGCCTGCTCGCGGTGTTCGAGGACGTGTTCGACCACGTCGTCCATCCGGCCGGACTCGTAGAGTTCGGTCGTCGAGACCACGTCGATGGGGGCGTCGAGCAGGTCGGCCGACTCGGCGATCAGCGTCGAGAAGTGCTCGCCGTAGGAGTCACAGCAGCCGAACGGGTCGGGGATGTCCGTGTACGCGTGCCCGAGGTTCTTGCCGAGGGCGCCGGCGTTCACGTCGCCCAGGTCGACGATCTTCCCGTCGAGGTCGGCGAGTTTCCGGGGGAGCTTCCGGAGCGGGTCGCGGTCGTCGGTGGTGAACACCTGCCGGACCTCCCAGCCCCGTTCCCGGAGCACCTCGGCGACGAAGTAGCCGCGCATGATCTCGTTGACGTTGCCCAGGTGGGGCACCCCGGAGGGAGAGATGCCGCCCTTGATCACGATCGGCTCCTCGGGGTCGCGCGCCTCGACGGCGTCGGCGACCTCGTCGGCCCAGAAGGCGTAGCGGTCCTCGCCGCCGGTCTCGTCGGTCCGGGTGTCGTCGGTCGCCTCCGCCTCGCCGGCCGCGTCGGTCCCGTCGGCGCTCGCGGTGGCGCTCGGTCCGTCGGTCGTCGCCTCGGAGTCGCTCTCGCTCATGCTGTCTCCAGGGGACGGGCGCTCATCAGTGACTCCACTCGGCCGGCGGTTCGCTCAGGCCCTCGGGGACCACGTCGGTCCCGTCGTGGTCGCCGGTGCGGACCGCCCGCTCGACGGCCTCGGGGTCGGTCCCGTCGAGGACGACGGTCCTGATGCCCGACCGCTGGACGATCTTCGCGGCGAGCAGGTCGACGGGCGCGTTGCTCCCGGCGTCCATCTCCAGGTCGGCGATCAGGCCGACGAGTTCGTCGGCGGTGATCTCCGAGAACTTCGCGGCGTCGGGGTCCTCGCCCGGGTCGGCGTCGTAGACGCCGTCGACGCTCGTGGCGTAGACGAGCAGGTCGGCGTTGACGTACTCGGCGAAGGCGGCGCTGACGGCGTCGGTCGTCTGGCCGGCGACCGTACCCCCCATGACCGGGATGTCCCCGCGGCGGATGGCCTCGCGCCCGGTCTCGTAGCTCTCGGGCGGCGTCGGGGCCGCCCGCTCGTCGAGCGCGGCGATCAGCAGGCGCCCGTTGAGCCGCGTGACCTCGATGCCCAGCTGGTCGAGTTCGATCTCGTTGGCGCCCAGATCGCGTGCGGCCTCGATGTACTCGCGGGCGGTCGGCCCGCCGCCGACGACGGTACCGAGCGTGTACCCGTCGGCGTCGAGCGATTCGATCGCGTCCGCGTAGGCCCGGACCCGCTCGGGGCCGACCGACGGGACGAGGACGCTCCCGCCGATAGAGACGACTGTTTTCATTGGGACGGCGTAGCCGCGATGCCGTCTTAAGGGTTGTCAAGCCCGACGGTCGAGCGCCCCGCCGTCGCCCCCGCGATACCATCCACGACCACTCGCTACCCCGCGCGTCCGCGCCCACGCTCGGCGACGCTCGCCCGCGAGAACCAGCAACCGTTGCCTCAAGATCGGACTGAATCCGCGTTTCGCATCGGTTTTTCGGTCGGCCGTGCGACCGAGACGCAAAAACGTCTCGGCGCCTCAGAGAAGAGTATAAAATGTCTAACCCCCTCAGAAAACGTTTTGAAAGTTCGAGACTCGGCCGCCTCTCCCGGGTCGTTCGTGAAACGACACGA
Source organism: Halosimplex halophilum (assembly GCF_004698125.1). Classification (NCBI taxonomy): domain Archaea; kingdom Methanobacteriati; phylum Methanobacteriota; class Halobacteria; order Halobacteriales; family Haloarculaceae; genus Halosimplex; species Halosimplex halophilum. Next base: position 551,524 of record NZ_SRHV01000005.1, on the reverse strand, counting down.
AGCCACCCGAAGATTCCTCCCTTTATATGGGGTTACCGGTCCCAGAGGGAAGCGAGGTGTCAACATGAGCTCGATACTCCAGCCCTCCAACGACGACGCGCCGTCGAAAGAAGAGCGACTCAAGGCGTATCTGCGCCAGAAGGCCGAAGACGGCGAGATGTACTTCAAGAGCAAGTTCATCGCCGACGAGGTCGGCCTGTCGCCCAAAGAGATCGGCGCGCTCATGGTGAAGATCCGCGACTCGGCCACGGACCTCGAGGTCGAGAAGTGGTCCTACACGAGCGCGACCACGTGGCGCGTCGAAGTCGCCTGACCCGAGCTTCGCGACACCGACGCTCCGACCCCAGACCCCACACCCCCGGACGGCGACCCCGTCCACACCCCACCACACGCACCGACTCCCGAACGACATCCGAACACCACCCCAGCCGTTCACCACACCCCTGCGGGACGCCCGAGCGCGGGCGTCCCGACCCCGCTTTCTCTCCGCGCCAGCGGACCAGCGGCGCGACCGATGTCGTCGGCCGCGTCGACCGGTCCGCCGGCTGACCGCCGACGGGCGTCCGTCGGTCGCCGGCGGTGTCCCGGGATTTATACCGGGGAGAACCCAACCAGAGACCGATGGACGAGCGTCGCGTGCCGGCGGAGGGGCCGCCGGTCGAGGAGATCGAGTCGGTCTTCCAGGTGGCCGACGTGCGCGTCGGCGACGACGACGCGATCTACTACCTGGGCACGCCGCTGGCGTCCGCCGAGGCCCTCGAACGGGAGCTGTGGGGGCTGTTCCGCGAGGCGGGCTACGACGTGTCGCTGACGACCCGCGCCCAGTCGTCGGCGCCGTTCGACGAGCGGCCAGCCATCGAGGACCGCTTCGGGCCGACCCGCCCCCAGTACGTCCTCGTCGCCGAACCCCGCTCGCCGCACATCGACGGGATCCCGTGGACGAACCTCGTCTTCTTCGTCCTGACGGTGCTGTCGACGCTGTACGTCGGGTCGATCTGGTACTACGTCGAGCTCGACGGCCCGCTGGCCCTGCTGGAGGCGTGGCCGTTCACCGCGGCGATCCTCGGCGTGCTCGCCGTCCACGAGTTCGGCCACTACGTCATGATCCGCTATCACGACGTGGACGCGAGTCTCCCCTACTTCATCCCGTTCCCCTCGCTCATCGGAACGATGGGAGCGGTCATCCGGATGCGCGGGCGCATCCCCGACCGCAAGGCGCTGTTCGACATCGGCGTCTCGGGCCCGCTCGCGGGTCTGGTCGCCACTGTCGTCGTCACCGTGGTCGGCCTGTACCTCGACCCGATCACCGTCCCCGAGCGCGTCGCCAGTGGGGGCGGCGGTGCGATCCGGTTCAACGACCCGCTGTTGCTCGTGATCCTCGCGGAGGCGACCGGCCAGCCGCTGTCGTACCCGGACCCGCGGCTGGCGGCCAACCCCGTGATCTTCGGCGGCTGGGTCGGGATGTTCGTCACCTTCCTGAACCTCCTTCCGGTGGGCCAGTTCGACGGCGGCCACATCGTCCGCGCGATCCTCGGCCCCCGCCAGGAGACCGTCGCCGCCGCGGTCCCGGCGGCGCTGTTCGGCCTCGCCGGCTACCTCTATTTCGCCCGGGAGGCGACGAACGCGGTCGTCCTCTGGGTCGTCTGGGGGGTCATCGCCGCCGGCCTGGCCTACGCCGGCCCCGCCACGCCGATCCGCGACGACCCCATCGGTCCCCGCCGGCAGGCGCTCGGGGCCGTTACGCTCGTTCTCGGCCTGCTCTGTTTCACGCCCGTCCCCTTCGAGATCCTTGCGGCGTAGGCGCTCGTGATGGCGCAAGATCCCCCGAAAAACAGCAGTTTCAGTGCGTGTACCCGCGGTCGGCGAGCGGTTCGCCGTCCAGCGTGACGCCCGACTCGACGACTGTGCCGACTCTGGTCAGATCGACGGAGAGGTCCTCGCGGACGGCCGACAGGGCCGCTTCGGGGACCGTACAGACGAGTTCGAAGTCCTCGCCGAAGAAGGCGCCCAGCTCCAGTCGCTCGTCTGCGTCGGACGCGACCTCGTCGACGACCGGGTCGACCGGCAGGGGCGACTCGACGGCGAACCCGCAGTTGCTGGCCTCGGCGAGCTGGTGGAGCGAGCGCGCGAGCCCGTCGCTGGAGTCCATCATCGCGGTCGCCCGGCCGGCCAGCGCCCGCCCGGCCGCGACTCGCGGAGTGAACCGGAACAGGTCGTTCGCTCGGTCGACCGCGCCGCGCTCGAACAGCCGGAGGGCGGCGGCGCTTCGCCCGAGCGTGCCGGTGACACAGACCGCGTCGCCGACCTCGGCGCCCGAGCGATACACGGGGTCGTCGGCGTCGCCCAGCGCGGTTGTGGCGACGGTGAACTCCTCGTGGTGGTCGAGGTCGCCGCCGACGTACTCGGCGGCGACGGCCTCGCAGACGTCGGCGGCGCCGTCGACGAAGTCGGCGAGTTCCGTCTCGTCGAACGCGGGCGCGGCGTAGACGGCGACGGCGGCGGTGGCCGCGGCGCCCATCGCGGCCACGTCCGAGAGGGAGGCCCCGACGGCGCGCCAGCCGGCGGTGTAGCGGGTCGTCCCGTCGGGGAAGTCCGTCCGGTCGTGGAGCATGTCGGTGGTGACGACCCCCCCGTCCACCACGGCGGCGTCGTCGCCCGCCGCCGACAGGCGGTCGCCGAGCATGCCCAGCGCGGTCCGTTCGTCCATACCCCGCGTTCGCCCGCTCCCGGGAAACCGCCTGCGGTTCCGACGGGCCCTCGCGGGGGGCGTCGCCCGCCGGCGAGGGGATCGGTGGCCCCGGGCTCGCCTCTCCCCGCACGCGCAGTCCGGAGGGTTGAAGCCGCGGACGCCCTTCGGCCCCGACATGAACGGGGACAGGTGGGCGACGGTCGTCGGGTTTCTCGGCGCGGCGGTCGTCCTCGCCGTCCTCGTGTGGATCGTCGGCATCGGCGACATCCTCTCGGAGCTCCGCGGGGTCGAACTCCGGTACCTGCTGGTGATCCTCGCCGTCGCCGTCGTCTGGCTCGTCTGCTGGGGACTGGCCCTGCGCGCGGTCCTGAGCGCCCTCGACGCCCCCATCTCCGTGGGCATGAGCGGGCTGGTGTTCGCCGGCGCGGTGTTCTCGAACAACGTCACGCCCTTCGGGCAGGCCGGCGGCGAGCCAGTCAGCGGCTACCTCATCTCGCGGGCGACCGACCGGGAGTACGAGACGGGCCTGGCAGCCATCGCCTCCGTCGACGCCCTGCACTTCGTCCCCTCCATCGGCTACGCCCTCGTCGGCCTGACCTTCGTGGTCGCCGGCGCGGCGGAGTTCGGCCGCAACCTCGTCTTCGCCACGACCGCGCTGGTCGCCCTCGCGGTCGGCATCCCGGCGGCCGCCTACTTCGGCTGGCAGTACCGCTACGAGCTGGAGGCGGCCGTCGTCCGCGCGATCACTCCTCTCGTCCGCACGCTCGGTCGGGTCGTCCCCCGGAAGTCGCCGCCGACGACCGACGCCATCGAGCGCCGCATCGAGGGTTTCTTCGGCGCCATCGAACGGGTCGCCACGAGCCCCCGGACGCTGCTGGAGGCGATCGGGTTCTCGGCGCTCGGGTGGCTCGCGATGTGTACCTCCCTGTGGCTGTCGGTGTACGCGCTGGGACACACGGTCCCGTTCTCGGCGGTCCTGCTCGTCGTCCCGATGGGGGCCGTCGCCGGGATGACGCCGCTGCCGGGCGGTCTCGGCGGCGTCGACGCCGTGCTGATAGCCCTGCTCGTCTCGACGACCGGCGTCTCCGGCGGCGTCGCCGGCGCGGCCGTCCTCGTCCACCGCGGCGCCACCTACGTCTTCCCGACCGTCGTCGGCGGCGGCGTCGCCTTCGCCCTCGGCGTCGGCGACTGACGCGTCGCTGCTGCCGGCCGGTCGCACTCCCGGGTTCTCCCCGGTCACCCTCCGCTTCCCCGAGACCGCCGTTCACTCAGTTGCTCGCGAGCGAGCGCTACCGGCAGAACGTCAGAGCCATTCGCCCTCGCTGTGTCGTGCTTTCGGAATGTGTTTGTAGTATACGACTCCGGTACGACACCACCCACAGCACTCGGTGTCGCCGGGACAGCCCGGATGGCGCCCCGACATTCCGTCCGGGTGTACGATCGCGATGTCCTCGGCGAACCTCTCCGCCAGGTCGTGATAGCGGTCGCAGTGCCTCCAGAACCGCGAGGCGGCGCTCGACGGGTGCTGGCGCTCCGTGTCCCCGGCACAGTGAGACGTTCGTGCGGTCATGGTTGGGTATCGACGACCGGAACAGACACCCAACGGCGCAGGCGCGCCGGCGACGCCCGCAAGACGTTCGGGATGCGATGTCAGCCAGCTAGTCGGACGCTCCGACCGAGGGACAGCATCCCTCTCTCACGGGGCGGTGCTGTTCCGGTCTATGAAAACCCAAACCGGGACCGGGGAGACCCATACAGCATTGTTTCCGGCTGACAGTATAAATCTGACGTGCAGAGCTGAGGTTTCAGTCGGCCTCGCTGCTCGCGGTTCCCTCGGACCACCCCTCGCACCGCCGAGGGGGTCGCTCCGTTCGGTCCCACACTCCCTGTGTCGCCGTCCCGCACCCGTCCGGCGAACGATGCCCTTAAATGAGCCGCTCCGGAAGACACCTGCAATGGCGACACTCTACGACGTGCCCGCGGAGGACCTCAACGAGGCGGTCGCCGAGCGCCTCGCCGAGGAAGACGACGTACAGGAACCCGACTGGTTCAAGTTCGCGAAGACCGGCGTCGGCCGCGAGCTCCCGCCGGAGCAGGAGGACTTCTGGCAGCTGCGGGCCGCCAGCCTCCTCCGGAAGGTCGCCGTCGACGGCCCCACGGGCGTCGGCGCGCTCCGGACGGCCTACGGCGACTCCAAGCAGGGCTCGAATCGCTACGTCGTCCGCCCGGAACAGACCACCGACGCGAGCGGGAAGATCATCCGCACCGCGCTCCAGCAGCTCGAAGAGGCCGGCTACGTCCAGACCGCCGAGGGCGAGGGCCGCCGCATCACCCCCGAGGGCCAGAGCCTCCTCGACGACACCGCCGGCGAGGTCCTCGAGGACCTCGACCGTCCGGAACTCGAACGCTACGCCTAGGTTCTGCCGCCGGTTCTCTCGCTTTCGCCGCCACGGGTAGCCGGGCCGCCGTCCCGTCCGCTCCGAAATCGTTTTCCCGACGACTCGACAAGGGACGCCCATGAGCGGCGAACCGAACGACGAGGAGCTCGAGAAGCTCCGCCAGGAGAAGATGGAGCAGCTACAGGAACAGGGCGGTCAGGGCCAGGGCCAGGGCGTCGACGAGGAGGCCATGGAGGCCCAGCGCGAGCAGCGCGAGGCCCAGAAGAAGGCCATGCTGCGCAAGCACCTCACCGACGAGGCGCGCAAGCGGCTCAACACCGTCCAGATGTCCAAGCCCGAGTTCGGCGAGCAGGTCGAACAGCAGGTGCTCGCGCTGGCCCAGAGCGGCCGCATCCAGGGGAAGATCGACGACGACAAGATGAAACAGCTCCTCGAGAAGCTCCAGCCCGACAAGAAGAGCTTCGACATCCAGCGCCGGTAGATGCCGACGGTCGCCGCGCTCTTTTCCGCCGGCAAGGACTCGACGCTCGCCGCCCTCGTTCTGGAACCGTTCTACGACGTGACCCTCTGTAGCTGCACGTTCGCCCTCGACGCGGGCCCGTCGGTCGCCGGGACCGCTCGCGAGGCCGGCGAGCGAGCGGGGTTCCCGGTGGCGACCGTCGAGCTGGACGCGTCGGTCGCCCGCGAGGCCGTCGACCGGATGGTCGCCGACGGCTACCCCCGCGAGGGGATCCAGCTGGTCCACGAGCACGCGCTGGAGACGGTCGCGGGCCGCGACGAGGTCGACGGCCGCCCATTCGACGCCGTGGCCGACGGCACCCGCCGCGACGACCGCGCGCCCGCAATCGAGCGGCCGTTCGCACAGAGCCTGGAGGACCGCCACGGCGTCGACTACCTGCGCCCGCTCGCCGGCTACGGCCGCGGGGCCATCGACGAGCTGACCGGGCGGCTGCTGGAGGTGGAGACCGGCCCGAGCGAGCGGCTTCCGACCGGCGACTACGAGACCGAACTGCGGGCACTGATGGCCGCCGAGCACGGCGAGGGGACCGTCGCCGACGTGTTCCCCGAGCACGTTCAGTCGCGGGTGCGTGGGCGGAGCCGTTGATCCGATACCCGGCCCCAGGCGCCTCTCAGTCGAGCCGATCGAGGTCACCGCGGCGTTCACGCTGCATGATCCTCCCGGCGAACCGCCGCAGCTTCGCGACGAGTTCCGCCTCCGTCTCGTAGGTCTCCACCTGTAGGTCCCAGCGTACCGTAGCCGACCGGATCATGGCGCTCGTCACGTCTTCTTCGCGAACGAACACCAGCCGATCCCCGTGCGTTTCCGAAAGCGCTTCGAGCACGCTCCCGGCCTCCTCACCGACACCGAAGTTATGTCCGAGAAACGGGAGTACGAATGCCGTCGCGTTACTACATCGCGTGAACTCGATACTCTGGGTCGCCGCGTCCACGTCGTCGGTATCGACCCCGATATCGAGCGCCAGAAACGCGTTCACTCCCGGGTCCGTCCGGAGTTTTCCCTGTACCCGTCGCAAGAGCCGCTGTGCTGCGTCGATGTCGTCTCTGTTTCGGAACAGCCGCCGTATCGGCCCCGGGAGATCTTCGATATCGATCCCCTCGCGTTCCTCCTCGCTAAGCACGTAGTTGAGGTTAAACGACTTGTACGGCCCCATCAGGTAGAACAGAAATTGGTCGTATTTCACGCCCCCCAGCTGCTCGGCGATCGATTCACGCGTTATCTCCGCGGACATACCCGTCTTTCCGCCGCACAATTTATAAAGTACGGTGTTTTCAGCGATCGTCGGCTTGAGAACAGCTAAGTTCGCTCGTCCACTACTCGATCACGAGATGGCGATCGACCACACGTCGGGGGCGGAGAACGGCTTCCCGGACGACCCGGAGGAGTTGCTGCCGGCGGACAGTGTCCTCTCGCTCGACGAGTACCTCGCTATGCACGCCGCTGTCGGCCACAGAACTCGGTACGAAGTCCTCTATCGACTGGTTCATGGAGGGGATATGAGCCCGACCGAACTCGAAGCGGCGATGGATATCGACGACAGCACGCTCCACTACCACCTCAACGAACTCGTCGACGTGGGTCTCGTCGAGAAGCGCCAGCGGACCGAACGCGGACAGGATGGACTCTACACGTACTACCGAGCGACCGTCTTCGGTGAAGTCGTGCTCGCCGACGGCGTCGAGGACCTGATCCGCGGCGAACGGGAGTTCGAAACCATGTACGACAGCTCCGCGGAATCCGACGCGAGTGACTGACGGGCTGGAGATCTCGACGCGACGGACGGCTCGCCCCACACGGACAGGTTGAAGCGACCCCTCGCCGAACCACGGGGTATGTACGAGGGACTGAAGGGGTTCACCGATTTCTACCCCGACGAGATGGCCCCGCTCCGGGAGGTCATCGACACGATCGAAGACACCGCCCGGGCCTACGGCTTCCGGGAGACGTCGACGCCGGCTCTGGAGCCGGCGGAGATGTGGACCGACAAGAGCGGCGAGGACATCGTCGACGAACTGTACGACTTCGAGGACAAGGGCGGGCGCCACGTCACGCTCACCCCCGAACTGACGCCCACCGTCGCGCGGATGGTCGTCGCGAAACAGCAGGCGCTGTCGAAGCCGATCAAGTGGTTCTCGACGCGGCCGTTCTGGCGCTACGAGCAGGTCCAGCAGGGCCGCTTTCGCGAGCTCTACCAGACCAACGCCGACATCTTCGGCTCCTCGGAACCCGAAGCGGACGCCGAGGTGTTAGCCTTTGCCGCCGACTCGCTGACCAACCTCGGGCTCGACGGCTCGGAGTTCGAGTTCCGCGTCTCCCACCGCGACATCCTCGGGGAACTCCTGCGGTCGTTCGACGCCGACGTGGACACCACCGAGGCGATCCGCGCCGTCGACAAGCGCGCGAAGGTCGAGCGCGAGGAGTACCTGGGCCTGCTCTCCGACGCGGGGCTGTCCTACGACCAGGCCCGGGAGTTCGACGACCTGCTCGTCGCCGGCGACGACGACCTCTCCGCGCTCACCGATTTCTCCGACAGCGACGACCTCGCGGCCGCGGTCGAGAACCTGGAGAACGTGCTCGCGGCGGCCGAGGACTTCGGCGTCCGGGAGTACTGCGACGTGAGCCTGACGACCGCGCGCGGGCTGGACTACTACACCGGCGTCGTCTTCGAGTGTTTCGACGCCTCAGGCGAGGTCTCCCGCTCGATCTTCGGCGGCGGGCGCTACGACCACCTCATCGAGGAGTTCGGCGGCCAGCCCACGCCGGCGGTCGGCGTCGGCATCGGCGTGATGAACTCGACGCTGCCGCTGCTCCTCCAGACCCACGACGCCTGGCCGGGCGAGGGCATCTCGACGGACTACTACGTCCTGCAGGTCGGCGACGTGCGCCCGGTGGCCTCGCGTATCGCGCGCGAGTTGCGCGAGCGCGGCCACGTCGTCGAGACGGACGTGAGCGACCGGTCGTTCGGCGCGCAGATGAACTACGCCGACTCCATCGACGCCGAGACGGTCGTCATCGTCGGCGAGCGCGACCTGGAGAACGACGAGGTGACGGTCAAGGACATGGAGAGCGGCGACCAGACGAACGTGCCGGTCGACGAGTTCCCCGGCGACAGCGAGCGGCCGACCTACGACGAGTTCGCGTGATCGTCGGCCCGCTCCATCGCGGCGTCGAGATCCTCGCGGAATCGCGCGGACGCCGCCCGCAACTGTTCGACCTCCTCGTCGCTCAGCATCCCGACCAGCCCGTACAGCGAGTGTTCGTTCTCGTCACGATCGCTGGAACGCTCGCCCATACCCGTCCGTAACGGTTCGCGACCGCTTCAGTATTGGGTCGGCCGGGAGGCGAGTCGAATGGACGGCCACGCGGGGAGAGTCACAACGGTCATTGCACTGACGTTCGTTCCCGCGATCGATGGGCGACGACGAGGACGGGATCGACTGGCAGCGCGTCGGTCGCGTCGCCACGGAGCCGGACGGGTCACTCCACTGGGGTCGCGTCCGGAGCGCCGTCCGCGGTCGCGGCTCGCGCGATGACGCGGACCTGACGGCGCTGGTGGTGCTCGCGCTACTCTGGACGCTGGTCGGGCCGGTTCTCCCGGCCGTCTTCCCTACCGTCGTCGGGCTGGCGCCCTGGCAGATGGGCGGTCTCGGCGCCGTCGTTCTGCTCGGGCTGGTCGCCACGGTCGCCGACCGCCTCGACGCCTACGAGGTGACGGACGACGACGTGGTGATCGAGGAGTTGCGCGCCCGCTACGCCGCCGGCGCGCTCTCGCTCGACGAGTTCGAGCGCCGCGTCGAGCGCGTCGTCGAGGACGGTCCCGGGGCCGTCGACCCGAGCATCGGCGACGGGAACCCGGACGACGGTGAGCGCGACCCGGTGGCGATCCTCCGGGAGCGATACGCTCGCGGGGAGATCGACGACGAGGAGTACCGCAGCCGGCTGGACGTACTCGGCGAAGACGTACCCGACCGCGTCTCCGAAACTTCCTGACCGAACCGCCCCGAAACCGACAAGGTCCGCTCCCGCGAAGCGCGAGCGATGCCGGAACTGCGCGCCTACCGCGTCGCCTACGACGGCCGGCCGTTCCACGGGTTCCAGCGCCAGCCCGACGTGCCAACCGTCGAGGACGCCCTGTTCGACGCCCTCCGGGACCTGGGCGTGCTGGACGACGGGACGGACAAGCCCGAGGGGTACGCCGCGGCGGGGCGGACCGACGCGGGAGTCTCGGCGCGCGCGCAGACGGTGGCGTTCGCGGCGCCGGGGTGGCTCTCGCCGCGGGCGCTCAACAGCGAACTCCCGGCCTCGATCCGGGCGTGGGCCGGCGCCGACGTGGATCCGGACTTTCACGCCACGCACGACGCCGAGTCGCGCACCTATCGCTATCACCTGTACGCGCCTCGCGACGGTGACGAGGGGGCGATCGACGAGAGTCGGATTCGGGATGCGTTCGACCGGCTCGCCGGCGAACACGACTTCCACAACCTCACGCCGGACGAGACCGGGACGGTCCGGAACCTGTCGGCGACGGTCGAACGCGACGGCGATTTTCTCGTCGCGCGTCTCGGAGCAGGTGGGTTCGCCCGACAGCTGGTTAGGCGGGTCGTCGGGCTCGCCGTCGAGATCGGACGCGGCGAGTCCGAGTTCTCGAAGGTCGACCGCGTGCTCGGCGAAGCGGTCGTGGACGGGCCGGAGGGCGTCGCCCCGGCGCCGCCGTACCCGCTCGTCCTCTGGGACGTGACCTACCCGGGCGTCGAGTTCTCGGTGGACGGGGACGCGGCCGAGAGTGCCCGCGAGGTGTTCGACGACCGGTGCGCGGAGTTCTCGGTCCGGGGACGCGTCGCCGGTGCGATCCGCGATTCGCTCGAATGAGGGGTCGAAGGGATCGCCTTCGCGGGGCGCCGTGCCGGCGAGTGACACGAGTGATTGATATGGCGGCCGGCCCCTACTTTCCCTATGGAGTGGAAAACCGACTGGGGACTCCGCGGGCGGATGTTCTTCACGATGTTCCTGCTCGCGGCGCTGTACATCGCCTTCCTCGGCGTGTTGCTGTGGACCAACCAGTCGTTCGTACTCATCGTCGGCTTCATGAGCGTCTTCCTGATCGCGCAGTTTTTCTTCAGCGACAAGCTGGCGCTGCGGAGCATGGGCGCCCGCGAGGTCTCCGAGGAGGAGTACCCCGAGCTACACCGGATGGTCGGCCGGCTCTCCCAGCAGGCCGACCTGCCGAAGCCCACCGTGGCCGTCGCGGACACCCGCACGCCCAACGCCTTCGCGACGGGGCGCTCGCAGAAGTCGGCGACCGTCGCGGTGACCACGGGGCTCCTAGAGACGCTCGACCAGGAGGAACTGGAGGGCGTGATGGCCCACGAGCTCGCGCACGTCAAGAACCGCGACGTGGCGGTGATGACCATCGCGTCGTTCCTGGCGACCATCGCGATGTTCATCCTCCGGTGGGGGTTCCTGTTCGGCGGCGGGGGTCGCAACCGCCAGGGCGGGGGCGGCGGGATCATCGTCGCCGTCGTCGCCTCGCTGGTGGTCTGGATCGTCTCGTTCCTGCTCATCCGCGCGCTCTCGCGGTACCGCGAGTACGCCGCCGACCGCGGCGGCGCCGCCATCACCGGCAAGCCCGCGGCGCTGGCCTCCGCGCTGATGACCATCGACAGCCGTATGGACCGCGTGCCGAAGGAGGACCTGCGCGAGCAGTCCGAGATGAACGCCTTCTTCATCGTCCCCATCGACTCGGGCGTCATCGCGAACCTCTTCCGGACCCACCCGACCACCGAGCGCCGCGTCGAGCGCCTGCAGGACCTCGCCGGCGAGATGGAGACCGCCTGAGCGGCCGCCCGTCCGTCGCTTGTCGTCGTGTCCGTCCGAATCGTCGCTTTCGTCGGGACTGTCGCCCGTTCGACCGAAGACTCATAAGTCAGCGAGAGTGAACGTCCCGTATGGAGTGGCAGACCGACAGCCGCCTGACCCGCCGGATGGCCCTCGCCCTGGGGCTGGCCCTCCTCGGCTACGCCGCGCTGCTCGGGCCGGTGGTCTGGCTCCTCCCGCCCGCCGGCGCGCTGGTCGTCTGCGGCGTCCTCCTGGCGGTCCTCGGGGGGCTCGTGTTCGAGGCCGACCGGCTGGCCTACATCGCGACGAAGGCCGTCGCCATCGAACGGGAGGACCACCCCGAACTGTTCGACGCCGTCGAGCGACTCTCCAGGCAGGCCGACGTGCCGCGCCCGCCCGTCGCCGTGATCCCCAGCGACGAGCCGAACGCGATGTCCGCCGGCACGGGCAATCGCACCGTCGTCTGCGTGACGCTCGGGCTGCTGAAGGAGCTCGACGACGAGCAACTGGAGGCCGTCCTCGCGCACGAACTCGCCCACGTCAAGAACGGCGACTCCTCGGTGCTGACCGTGGCGGGGTTCCCGGCGACGGTCGCGCTGGCGATGCTCTCGACGGCCCTGGAGGGGATGAACGGCTGGGCCATCGTGCTGGGCTACTTCGGCGCTGCGGTGTTCCTGGCGCTTTTGAGCCTCCCGCTGCTGGTCGTGAGCCTGCCGGGGACGCTCGTCCTCTCGCGGTACCGCGAGTACGCCGCCGACCGCGGCGCCGTGGCGATCACGGGCAAGCCGGTCGCGCTGGCGGAGGCGCTCGCCGAGTTGCACGGCCTGCCGGAGCCGCCCGACGAGGACATGCGCTCGATGGCCGGGTTCAACGCCTTCTGCATCGTCCCGTCGCCCTCGCTCGGGCTGCCCGGGACGCACCCGCCGACGCACAAGCGGATCCGGAAACTGCGGGAGCTGGCGGCCGAGATGGAAGGGACGGCGTAGGGGGAGAGACGGGCCGGTTCCCCAGCCGTTAGGGGCGCGGCGACCAAGGGATCCGGAATACATGAGCGAACTCGACCTGCACCGGCTCGGACTGGGCACCTGGCAGAACACCGACCCCGAGCAGTGCGCCGAGAGCGTGAAGACCGCGCTGGAACTCGGGTACCGAAATATCGACACCGCACAGGCCTACGAGAACGAGGAGTACGTCGGTCGCGGGATCGCCGAGGCCGACGTACCGCGCGAGGAGGTCTTCCTGGCGACGAAGGTCGACACCGCAAACCTCGCGCACGACGACGTGCTCGCCACCGCCGAGGAGAGCCTGGAGCGGCTGGGCGTCGACTACCTCGACCTCCTGTACGTCCACTGGCCGACGGAGGCCTACGACCCCGAGGGGACGCTCTCGGCGTTCCAGCAACTGTACGACGAGGGGGCGATTCGCCACGTCGGCGTCTCGAACTTCGAACCGCGCCACCTCGACGAAGCGAGGGCGGTGCTCGACGCGCCGGTCTTCGCGAACCAGGTGGAGATGCACCCGTACCTCCAGCAGGCGGAACTGCGGGAGTACGCGCGCGAGCACGGCCACACCGTCGTCGCCTACTCGCCGCTGGCGCGGACGGAGGTGCTGGACGATCCCGTGCTCCGGGACATCGCGGAGAAACACGACGCGACCGTCCCGCAGGTGACGCTGGCGTGGTTCCTGTCGCTGGACAGCGTCGCGGCGATCCCGAAGGCCACCGGCGCCGAGCACATCCGCGACAACTGGGGCGCCTACGACGTGGATCTGGACGACGAGGACCTGGACCGGATCGCCGAGCTGGATCGGGGCCACCGGGAGATCGACTTCGAGGGCGCGCCCTGGGACGAGTAGGCCGGTCGCGCCCGACGAACCGGCGGGGAAACCGTCGGACCGGCGGCAGCGAGCGACCGCCGGAGGGAAGCGACTTTTAGGCGCTCGGCCGAAGGAACGGGCATGGGACTGCTGGACGGCCTGAAGTCCGCGCTGGGGATGAAGGCGGAGGCCGACGCGACCCGGGACGCCGACCCGGAGGATCTCTTCGGGATGAGCACGGCCTACATGACGATGGAGGCCGATCTGGGGTTCGAGCCGGCGGGGGCGGCCGCCCTCTGTTTCGCCGAGGTCGACAGCACGGACTTCGAGGACGCCGTCGAGAACGTCGAGGCCATCCTCGAAGCCGGCGAGGTCGAGACCGGCACCGAAGCCAGGTTCACCACCGACGACCACGGCTACGAGTGGGTCGTCCTGGCGGACGACGACCCCGAGGACCTGGTGACGAGCATCCACTTCGCCGCCGACGAGTTCATCGAACGGGGCTACGGCTCGCGGCTGCTCGCCGCCGTCTTCGCCTTCGAGAAGGGCGACCGGGTGGCCTACTGGGTCTACTCGTTCCGCCGGGGGAAGTACTACCCCTTCGCGCCGGAGGGCGACCACGACCGGCACAACCAGACGGAGATCAAGCTCCAGAGCGTCCTCGACGGCGAGCTGACCGTCGAACCGGACAAGGAGTACTGGTACCCGCTCTGGCCCGACCGACCCGGGAACCACCCCTGGGAGTGAGTCGGCCCCCCGTCGCTCGGCCGCGGCGACAGGCTTACTTTCACGACAGTCGACAGGAGACGGGTGTCACCGACCGATCCCTCCGCCGACGAGCGGGGCGCGGCCGGAGCGCTGGTCTGCTCCCCGCGCTCCCGCGCGGTCGCCGCCGCCGTCGCCGTGCTGGCGGTGAGCTGGCGAGCCGGGACGACGGCCGTGTTCGCGACCGGCGGGCTCGTCTCCGCGTTCGCCGTGGCCATCCTCGTTCGACCCGGGGTCCGCGAACGCTGGGCGTTCAACGTCGGTCTCGCGGTCGCGTTCGCGGTCTACGGCCTCGCCTACGCGGCGACGGTCGCGGGGACCGCCGGGCTGGCGACCGGCGGACTCGTCGTCGTCCTCGCCGCCCTGACGGTCGGCAACCATCTCGGAGTGGCCCCGTGGTCGGACCACCCCCGACGGATTTAACCCGTCGGGCCGTCCCTCGGGGAACGTGAATCGCGATCGATGACCGGCCGCGACCCCAGCGTCTACGACCACGTCCGGGTGCCCGGCGGTAGCGGCGCGTCCGTGTCGGACGACGCCGACACCGACCTCGCCCCGGGCGTCTACCGCGTCGTCGGCACCGCCGACTCGTCGGTCACGCTCCTGCGGGTCGGCGACGCCGACGGCCACCGGGTCAACACCGGCGAGGTTGCAACCGTCGATCGCGACGCGCTGACGGGGTTCGAGCCGGCCGACAACCCCGACGGCAACCGGCCTCTGGGTGAAAAGGCGCGTCGGTTCGCCGAGAGCGTCGTCTGGAACCTGCGGGCGTTCGTCGCCGGCCTGCTCGCTCGCCCCGCCCTCGCCGTCGTCGCGCTGGCGCTGGTCGTCGTCGGCCACCAGGGCCACCGCGTCCTCTCGGTCCCCGAGTCGTGGCTCACCGCCGTCTACTTCCTCGGCGTCTTCGCCGTCGTCTACCTCGGCGCCCGCGGCTGAGCGCGGCGGGCATCCGCGCCGCGACCGCGCGTTGACGTATCAACCTTCGGAACGGTTCGATCCGAGCGCCGAGCCGGCCCGCGATTTCACTTTCACTCTGGTGTTAACGAGGGTTTATATGACGGGCGGCGCAACCGCTGGGTATGGCGACAGAAGACCTCGAAGAACTGCCGGGCGTGGGTCCGGCGACGGCCGAGAAGCTGCGGGAGAACGGGTTCGACGGCTACCAGGGCATCGCGGTCGCCTCGCCGGGCGAGCTGTCGAACACGGCGGACATCGGCGAGTCCAGCGCGGCGGACATCATCAACGCCGCGCGGGAGGCCGCCGACATCGGCGGCTTCGAGACGGGCGCGGCCGTCCTGGAACGGCGCGAGCAGATCGGCAAGCTCACCTGGGGCGTCGACGAGGTCGACGACCTGCTGGGCGGCGGCATCGAGACCCAGTCGATCTCCGAGGTGTACGGCGAGTTCGGCGCCGGCAAGTCCCAGGTCACCCACCAGCTGTCCGTCAACGTCCAGCTTCCCCGCGAGCACGGCGGCCTGGAGGGGTCGGCGATGTTCATCGACAGCGAGGACACGTTCCGCCCCGAGCGCATCGACCAGATGGTCAAGGGCCACGACGACGAGGTCCTCGAAGACGCGATGGTCCTGCACGACATCGTCGAGGAGGAGGAAGACGCCGACGCGACCGACGAGGCGCTGCTGGACGAGCTCGTCGAGGCGATGCTCGACAACATCCACGTCGCGAAGGCGTTCAACTCCAACCACCAGATCCTGCTGGCCGAGCAGGCCCAGGAGCTGGCCAGCGAGACCCAGGACGACGAGTTCCCCATCCGGCTGCTCTGCGTCGACTCGCTGACCGCCCACTTCCGCGCCGAGTACGTCGGCCGCGGCGAGCTCGCCGAGCGCCAGCAGAAGCTCAACAAGCACCTCCACGACCTGATGCGCGTCGGCGACCTCCACAACACCGCCGTCGTCGTCACCAACCAGGTCGCCTCCAACCCCGACTCCTTCTTCGGGGACCCGACCCAGCCCATCGGCGGGAACATCCTCGGTCACACCTCCACGTTCCGCATCTACCTCCGCAAGTCCAAGGGCGACAAGCGCATCGTCAAGCTCGTCGACGCCCCGAACCTCCCCGACGGCGAGGCCGTCATGCGCGTCGAGGAGGACGGCCTGATGAACGAGTGACGGGACCGACCGCCTGAACGGCCGACTCGACCGATCCGACCGCTCTCCGAGACTCACCGATGAGAATCGGTCGGGGCCGTTATGTCCGTCGCGAACCTGGGATCAGGTAGTGACTCCCGAGTGCGACGACCGAGAGCCGGCGGCGAGCGGGGAGCGGCCGCTCACCGCAGCGGCGTTCGACGCGCTCCCGGCGCAGGTCGCCGTCGTGGACTCGGAGGGGGTGATCCGGGCGACCAACCGCGCCTGGCGGGAGTTCGGCGCGGCGAACGACCTCGGCGGCGGGGTCGACATGGTCGGCGAGGACTACCTCGCGGTCTGCGACGGGTCCGACGACGAGACGGCGACCGAGGCCGCCGCCGGCATCCGGTCCGTCATCGCGGGCGAGCGCTCGTCGTTCTCGCTGGAGTACCCGTGTCACTCGCCCGACGAACGGCGCTGGTTTCTGATGCGGGCGATCGAACTGTCGGAGTACGACGCCCCTCACGCGCTGGTCATGCACGTCGACATCACCGACCGCAAGGAGGCCGAGCTCCGCGTCGAGGCCAACAACGAGACGCTGTCGACGGTCGCGAACGTCCTCAGCCACGACCTGCGCAACCCGCTGAACGTCGCGATGGCCCGCGCGGACCTCCTCGCGGAGACGCCCGGCGACGCGGACGCCGTCGCCGAACACGCGGAGTCGATCAGCGGGTCGCTCGAACGGATGAACGACATCGTCGACGACGCGCTCGTCCTCGCTCGCGGGTCCGACGCCGCCGATACCGAACACGTCGACCTCGGGACGGTGGCTCGGGCGGCGTGGACGAACGTCGAGACCGGGTCGGCGACGCTCGACGTGCTCGACGAGGTCGCGCTGGTCGCCGACGCCAGCCTCCTCGCCCAGCTGTTCGAGAACCTCTTCCGCAACGCGGTCGAACACGCGGGCGACGGCCGGATCAGCGTCGGCGTCACGTTCGACGGCTTCTTCGTGGCCGACGACGGGCCGGGCGTCGCGCCGGGCGACCGCGAGCAGGTGTTCGACGCCGGCTACTCCACGAACGAGGCCGACGGCAACACCGGGATGGGGCTGGCGATCGTCCGGAAGGTCGCCGACGCCCACGGCTGGAGCGTCCGACTGACGGACGCGCGGACGCCGACCGACGGCACCCCGCGGGGCGCTCGCTTCGAGTTCGCGGGGGTCGAGCTCGACCGGTAGGCGCAACGCACTTGCCGGTCGCTTCCGAAGGCCGGGTATGGCGTTCACGCTCTACCAGCTCGACGGGTGTCCGTACTGCGAGAAGGTCGCCGACCGGATGGACGAACTGGGTCTGGACTACGAGACGGTGTGGGTCGAGGCGCTCCACTCCGAGCGCAACGAGGTCAAGGAGGTCTCCGGCCAGCGGGGCGTCCCCGTCCTCGTCGACGACGACCGGGGCGTCACGATGGCCGAGTCCGAGAAGATCGTCGAGTACCTCGACGCCAGCTACGCCTAGATTCTCAGGTCCGGTCCCGGTAGACGACCCAGGCCCCGAGCGTCGCGAAGATCGTCGGGTAGGCGAACCCGTACACGACGGTCAGGTACCGGTCGGGGAGGATCGTCACCTCGCCCGCCAGCGGGCTGACCAGTACCGCGGTGAACAGCACCGACCCGACGAGCAGGACGACGACGTAGCCGGCGGCGATGGCGAGGCCGAACCGGGCCACCTCCGCGAACGACTCCGTGGTCGTCTCCGACCAGTGGCTGTCGGCGAACTCGTAGCCGGCGCCGACCAGTGCGACCGGCGCGAGCAGGTAGTAGACGACCGCCGGCACGTCCGTCTCGCCCTGCTGGGCGATGAGATTGAGGTGACCGATCTCGTCGGTCTCGCCCGCCATGATCCCGCCGACGTGGGCGAGCGGGTCCGCGTGGCCGGTCCCGAACGTGAACAGTCCGCGCAGGAGCCGGCCGATCCCCGGAACGGCGATGACCGGGTCGGCCACCGGGGTGAGCAACTCCGGTACAATGCCGGTCGTCGCCGGGATATTGTGGGCGTTGAAGACGACGATGCCGAGCAGCGCGAACCGCCGCTGGAGCGACCCGGTGCCGAAGCCGCCGACGGCGGCGGCCCCGGCCGTCAGCACGAAGACCGCGAGGAAGGCGCCGGGCGCCCGGGCCATCCCCGCCCGCCACGGGAACGCGACGAACGCCTCCTCCAGGACGACCTCGGTGCCGAGGACCGACACCGTCCGGTCGCCGGACGCCTCCTCGCCCCCCGGGTCGTCCGCGTGTTCTGAACTCACACCCGTCCAAGCGCGCAGCAGTTCAAAAAGGCTTCCGCCCGCTTCGATCGAAATGATAGTCCCCGGGCCGGCCGCCGCCCGGGACGGCGATCCGGGCCGCCGGGGCGACAACCGCGGCCGCCCGGGTCGCTACTCGTCGCCCTCGAAGTCGAGCGCGGCCGAGTTGATGCAGTAGCGCTTGCCGGTCGGGTCGGGGCCGTCGTCGAAGACGTGGCCGAGGTGGCCGCCGCAGGTCGCACACACCACTTCGGTCCGGCGCATCCCGTGGCTGGTGTCCAGTTTCGTCTCGACGTTGCCCTCCTCGACCACGTCGAAGAAGCTCGGCCAGCCGTGTCCGGAGTCGAACTGCTGGTCCGTCGAGAACAGCTCCGTCCCGCAGCCGGCGCAGGTGAACTCACCCTCCTCGTCGACGTCGAGGTACTCGCCGCTGAACTTCGGTTCGGTCCCCCGCTCGCGCAGGATCTTGTACTCCTCCTCGGTCAGCCGCTCGCGCCACTCCTCGTCCGAGTCCGGCAGCGCGTCCTCGTGCTCTGACATACCCCCGAGTAGCCGCTCCAGGCGTTTATACCGACCGCTCGGGAACGCCGCGGGGCCGTCCCCGACCACCGTCGGCACCGCCTCGGCAGTTCTCGGCGGGCGCGCATACGCCCCGGTGGTGGCGGATTCGTCGCTCGAACAGCGGTTCGTGTTCGACTCCCGCGAGGGCCTCGACTTGCCCGCCCTCGCCCGGGAGCCGGAGGCCGGCGCGGTCACGAGGCCGCCGTGGAGTCCTAGCGGGGACGGCGCGCCGGCCGTCGGCCTGCAGTCGCAAGGGCCGGGCTCAGGCGCTCGAAGCCCCTACGTTCGCTCGCTATGGCGACAGATATCGAGCTCACGGACGCGGACGAGGGGAAGAGAGTCGTCGGTCCGAACGGGGACGAGTTCGGTCGCGTCGCCGAGGTGCGCCACGGCACGGCGCACGTCGACCCCGACCCGAGCATGTCGGACACGATCATGTCGAAGCTCGGCTGGGGCGACAGCGACGAGGACACGTACCCGCTGCAGGAGGAGCGGATCGAGTCCGTCACCGACGACGAGGTCCGGCTCGGCGACCTCTGAGAGGAGGGCACGGTCCGTTTCTGCCGGTTCGTCCCGCCGAGCGACGCCGTTCGGCCGCCGCGTCCGAGCGCTGGGGCGCCGCGGCCACCGTTCAGTTCCGCGAGACGACGTACACCGCGGCGGCCCCGCCGGCCAGCACGGCGAAGACGTAGCTCGCCAGCCGGTAGACGATGGCGATCGACAGGCCGGTCGCGAAGGAGAAGCCGCCGAGCGTCCCGAGCAGGCCGGCCAGCGCCGCCTCGACGCCGGCGAGCCCGCCGGGGGAGGGAGTCAGCCCGGCGAGCGTGCTCGCGGGGACGATGAAGAAGACGAGGAAGATGGAGATCGACTCCCCGAGCGCGCGGACGGCGGCGTACAGCGGGAGCGCGAAGAACAGCCAGCCGACGAACGAGTAGACGAGCGCGTGGGCCAGCGCCGCCCGGTCGGCGGCGATGCGCTCGAAGGCGGTGTTGAGTTCGCGCAGCCGCTCGCGCAGCCCCTCGACGCTGAGAAAGCGGGTCCGCCGGGCGACCGGCGCGACGACGCGCAGGGCGAGGCGCCCGAGCCGACGGCGCGAGCGCCACCCGACGACGGCGGCGACGGGGACGCCGACGGCGAAGACGACCAGAATTCCCGCGACGCCGCGGATCTGCTCCGACAGGGTCGTCCGCACGACGAGGACCACCGTGCCGATCGCGGCGAAGGTGAAGAACGGCAGGAGGTTCAGGAGGTCGGCGGTCACGACCGAGGCCAGCGAGTCCTCGTAGCTGGCGTCGGTGTCCCTGGAGAGCACGTAGGCGATAAAGGGTTCGCCGCCGGCCTGGCCCAGCGGGGTGACGTAGTTGGCGAACGTCGCCGCGTAGTAGGTGACGACGAGCTTCCGGAACGGGATCCGGTAGCCGACCACGCGGAGGACGACCTGCCAGGCCTTCGCCCAGGCGACGAGCCCGACCGCCGTCGAGAGACAGCCGGCGGCCAGCCACGCCGGGTCGGCGCGGACGAGTTCCTGTCGGATCTTCTCGATGCCGATGCCGTAGGCGATCAGTCCCAGCGCCACGAGGGCGATGGCGAACCCGCCGACGATCTTCAGGGCGGTCTGGCGGTCGACGAAGTCGAACAGGTCCCGGCCGGTCTCGCTCACGGTTACTCGATGTACCCCAGGTCCGACAGCCGGTCTTTGGCCTCCTCGCCCATGTCGTCGAGCACGTCCTCGTCGGTCACGTCAGCCCACTCGCCGTCCATCTCCGACTCGAACGTCACGAGGGCCTCCTCGGTCGCGGCGATGACCTCGTCGTCGGTGTCGGCGAGGTCGTCCAGTTCGTCGGGGTCGGTGTCCAGCCGGTAGGCCTCGTCGGGGATGCGCTCGTTGCGGATGTACTTGCCGTCGGGCCGGCGGGCCGCGCGCATCCGCGAGTAGAACCGCGAGTCGGTATCGAGTTCGATCCCGGCCGCGCTGGCCTTGCTCTCCAGCTGGTTCAGCTCGACGACCGGCCGGTGGTAGTCGACGAACGCGTAGCCGTCGAGCTCGCCCGCGTCGTGGGCGGAAAAGCGCGAGTCGGCCCCACGGGGCGCGTCGACGCCGGCGAACTCGCGGTAGTCGGAATCGAGCAGCGACCGGGCGCGGTCGAACGGTTCGCCGCCCGCGTCGGCGTCGACGCCCGCGTGATCGAGGACTGTATGGTAGAGGTCCTGCAGTTCGACCTGGGTCTCCGTGTCGCGCTCGGCGTCCAGCTCGGGGTGTTTGACCAGCAGCGGGACGTTGACCAGCGGGTCGTAGATGCCGAACTCGTGGCCGTAGAGGCCGTGCTCGCCGAACAGCTCGCCGTGGTCGGCGCAGACCACGACCAGCGTGTCCTCCCAGCGGTCGGTCTCCTGCAGCCAGTCGAACAGCCGGCCGAGGTGGTGGTCGATGTGGGCGATCTCGGCGTCGTAGAGGCCCCGGATGGCCTCCCACTCGTCGTCGTCGATGTCGCGGGCGCCGGAGTTGTACTCCTTGGAGTTCTGGCAGACCTCGGTGGAGTCGACGCCGGGGGCGAACTCCTCGGCGAACTCGTCGGGCGGGTGGTACGGCAGGTGGGCGTCCATCAGGTTGATAAAGGAGAACCACTCGTCGCCGGACTCCTCGCTGTCCTCGACGAAGTCCTGGACGCGGTCGACGATCTCGGGGGTCTTGGTGTCGCCGCCGCCGCTCTCGGCGAAGTACTCGTGGGCGGTGTTGCCGAGTTCCACCAGGCGGTCGGCGACGCTCCGCAGGGTGTCGTTGTCGTTCATCGTCTTCCAGACCTTCGCCAGCGGACCCGAGAGGAAGTCGCCGGGCATGACCTGGAAGAAGTTGTCCTGGTCGTCGAAGCCGTCGGCGAGGTTGGTGTAGGGGGTGATCCAGGCGTTCGAGGAGTAGCAGGCGGTGGCGTAGCCCGCCGCGGACAGCGACTCGGCGAGCGTGGTGGCGCCCTCCAGGTAGGGGTTCTCCTGGGTGGCGCCGTGCTGGGTGGGGTAGAGCCCGGTGAACAGCGAGGCGTGGACGGGCAGGGTCCAGGGCGCCGGCGCGACGGCCTCCTCGAAGACGCGGGCGTCGTCGGCGAAGGCCTCCAGGTTCGGCGTCGTCGGCCGGTCGTAGCCGTACACCGAGAGGTGGCTCTGGCGGACCGTGTCCATGACGACGAACAGGACGTTCCCCGGACCGTCTGTCTCGCTCATGGGTGGGTGAGCGCGACGCACGGAATTAAACTCCGTGGTCCGGCGGTCGCCCGCTGGTCGGCCGGCCGCGGGCCGCCGGTCCGACGCCGACTCCGGGAAGTATTTGCCGGCGGTGGCCCTCGTCGCCGACCATGCAACGGCTGGCGGCGCGCGGGGAACCGACGACGGCGGTCCGCCGGGGGGCCGGCCGATGAGCGAACGGCCCGCCGGAGCGGCCGAGGAGACCACGGGCATCCCGTCGGGGACCTACGCCTACGTCGGGATCGTGGCGCTGTACGCCGCGACCATCGTCCTCGGGCTCGCGCTGACCGACGAGGTCGCCGCGATGGGACTGGCCATGTTCGAGGACCCCGGGAACGTGGGGAACGTGGGCGTCTTCGCGGCGATACTGCTGGTCGCCACCGCGGGGATGGTCGCCGCCTTCCGCTACGGCTACGGCGAGGCGCTCGTCCGCGCCTTCCTGCTGGGGTCGGCCAGCACGCTCACCGCCGTCGCGTTCGTCGCGCTGACCGGCGTCGGCGAGATCGCCGCGAGCGGGAGCGTCGCGATGGGACTGCCGACCAGTCCCGCCTCGATCGCGGTCGCCGCGGTCACGTTCGCCGTCCTCTGGACCTATCCCGAGTGGTACGTCAACGACATCGCGGCCGTCGTGTTCGGCGCCGCGGCCATCCCGATGCTCGGCCTCGGCTTCGGGCCGCTCCCGGTCGTCGTCCTGCTGGTCGCGTGGGCCGGCTACGACGCCTACGCCGTCTACGTCTCCGGCCACATGCAGGAACTCGCCGCCGGCCTCGGCGACCTGAAGGCGCCCATCGTCTTCGTCGTCCCCCACTCCCGCTCGTTCTCGATGCGCGACCCCGAGTTCGACCTGATGGGCGGGGACGAGAGTTCAGCGGACGGCGCGCCCGACACGGCCGACGGCGACCGGCCGCCCGAGGGCGCCGCGTCACCGGCCCGCTCGGAGGTCGCGCTGCTGGGACTGGGCGACGCGATCATCCCGGGGATGCTCGCCGTGAGCGCGGGCCGCTTTCTCGACGCCCCCACCGTCGTCCCGGCGCTCAACGCCAACGCGCCCGCCCTCGGGGCGCTGGTCGGCGGGCTGGTCGGGATGGCCGGCCTGCTGTATCTCGTCCACCGCGTCGAGGGCGCCCACGCCGGCCTCCCGCCGCTGAACGCCGGCGTGCTGGGCGGGTACCTCGTCGGCGCCGTCGCCGCCGGGGTCCCGGTCACGACGGCGCTGGGGCTGTAGCTCGGGGTCTGTCCCGGTCTCCGCCACCGAAAGCGACGGCGCCGCGGCTGTCCGCCGCGAAAAACGCGAGAAGGTGAACCGAGGGGACGGCCTCAGAACGGGGCTTCGGGGCCTTCGTCGTCGTCGCCGCCGATGTCGCCGCCGCGGGAGTCGCCGGGCATCGAGGGGCCGGTGTCGGCGCCCATCATGCCCTCCTCGCCGCCCATGCCGCCGCCGGTGCGGGCGTTGACCGTCTCGATCTCGGGGATCTCCTTGGTCATGCGGGTCTTGATCGCCTGGATCGTCATCGGGGAGATGCCGCACCCCGAGCAGGCGCCGCCGAGCTGGATCGTCACGGAGCCGCTCTCGCGGTCGATCTCCTCGATGGCCGCCGACCCGCCGTGCATCTGGATCTGCGGGAAGTTCCGCCGCAGGAAGTTCGAGATGCGCTCGCGCAGGTCGTCGCCGTCCTCGGTCTCTGTGCTCATAGTACCTCGACGTTGGCGACGACGGGGCTTAGACCTTTGGACTCACGGGTTCGTCACCGCTTCGCCCCCGTACCGTCCACCTGCCCCTTCCGAGCCCCGCTGGCCCCGCTCGAACCGTCGGCACCTGTGTCCGTCCGTTTAATAATTACCTTATTCTAGTTCACAACTGTTATTAGATTAGTCGTTAAGAATAATAACATGGCGCGACACACGCGGCGATCGTTTCTGGGAGCGGCGGCGGGAGCGACCACTGCGGTCGCTCTGTCCGGATGTATCGGCAGCGCGGGCCCGGGCGGGGACGACTCCGGCTCCACGGCGGAGACCGACGACCGGCCGGTGGCGCGGGCGTCGTTTTTCGTGTTCGGCGACTTCGCCCGGCAGGTCGCCGGCGACGCGGCGCGGGCGGAGACGCTCGTCCCGGTCGGCCAGCACGGTCACGGCTGGGAACCCGGGCCGCAGGTCCGGCGGGCGGTCGCCGAGGCCGACCTGTTCGTCTACGGGATGGAGGGGTTCCAGCCGTGGGCCGACGACATGGTCCGCGACGTGCGGGCCGACGACGAGGGGGTCCGCCCCGTCGCCGTCGGTGACGGCGTCGACCTGCTCGGCGTCGACCACGGGAGCGAACACACCGACGAACATCACGGGGACGAAGGCACCGACGGGCACCACGAGGACGAACAGGGCGGAGAGCATCACGAGGGCGAGCACACCGACCACGGTGAGGACGGTCGCGAACACACGGACCACCACGAGGACCAGCACACCGACGGGGGCGAAGGCGAACACGGGGGCCGCGAGGGCGGGCACGACCACGGGGGAGTGGACCCGCACTTCTGGCTCGACCCCCGGCGAGCGAGCGCGGCGGTCGAGCGCGTCCGGGAGGCGTTCGCGGCGGTCGACCCCGACGGCGCCTCGCGGTACGCCGACAACGCGAGCGCCTACCGGGAGCGGCTGGCCGCCCTCGACGAGTCGTTCGAGTCGCGCCTCGCCGGCGCGACGACGGACGTGGTGCTCGTCGCCGGCCACGACGCCTTCGGCTACCTCGGCGCGCGCTACGACATCGAGTTCGTGACGCTCACTGGCCTTTCGCCCGACGACTCGCCGAGCCTGCGGGACATCGAGCGCGCCCAGCGCCGCATCGACGAGCACGACCTGCGGTACGTCTGTGCCGACCCGCTGGAGTCCCGGCGGGCGGCCCGGGAGCTGGTCGCCGAGACCGACGCCGAGGAGGTGCTCCCGCTCACGTCGATCCCCGGCCGGAGCGACGCCTGGGTCGAGGAGGGGTGGGGGTACGTCGACGTGATGGAGTCGGTGAACCTGCCGACGCTGGAGCGCGCGCTGGGGGTCGAATGACCGTCATCGAAGCCGACGACCTCACGTTCGGGTACGGCGACCGGCCGGTCCTCGACGGGGTCTCGCTGACCGTCGAGCCCGGCGCGTTCCTCGGCCTGGTCGGCCCGAACGGGTCGGGCAAGACGACGCTGCTGGAGCTGCTGATCGGCCTGCGTCGGCCCGACGCCGGGCGGGTGCGGCTGTTCGGCTCGCCGGCCCACGAGTGCGCCGACGGCGAGCGCGTCGGGTACGTCGCACAGGACACCGCGGGGACGGGGGACGCGATG
This sequence comes from Halosimplex halophilum, assembly GCF_004698125.1. Classification (NCBI taxonomy): domain Archaea; kingdom Methanobacteriati; phylum Methanobacteriota; class Halobacteria; order Halobacteriales; family Haloarculaceae; genus Halosimplex; species Halosimplex halophilum. The sequence continues at coordinate 526,010 of NZ_SRHV01000005.1, read as the reverse complement.
CCCGTGACCGTCGCGGAGGCGGTGCGGATGGGGCGGTACCCCCGGCGGCTCCGCGGGCGGTTCGACGCCGACGACCGTCGAGCCGTCGCGGACGCCATGGAGCGGGTGGGGATCGCCGACCTCGCCGAGCGGCGGGTCGGCCGGCTCTCCGGCGGGCAGCGCCAGCGGGTGTTCATCGCGCGGGCGCTGGCGGCCGAGGCGGACCTGCTCGCGCTGGACGAGCCGACCGTCGGCGTCGACGCCGAGTCGCGGTCGGCGTTCTACGACCTGCTCGACTCGCTGAACGACGACGGGCTGACGGTCGTGCTCGTCGAGCACGACATCGGCGTCGTGACCGCTCACGCCACCGAGATCGCCTGCCTCAACCGGCGGCTGTACTTCCACGGCGACCCCGAGACCTTCGTCGAGACCGACGCGCTCGCCGAGGCCTACGGGACCGACCACCGCGTCGTCGCACACGGGCACTGACGATGGCCGGAACGACACTCGCGACCGCGTCCGAACCGCTGGTCGCCGCGGGGGCGACGGGGCTGCGCGACTGGTTCCTCGACGACGCCTACGGCGCGGCGATGCGCGTGCTGGCCGAGGCGCTCGGCGTCGAGATCCTCGCGTCGCCGTTCATGCAGCGGGCGTACCTCGCGGCGGTCTGCGTCGCGGTGATCTGCCCGGTCGTCGGGAGCTTCCTCGTCCACCGGGAGATGGGGCTGATCGGCGACACGCTGGCCCACACGGCGTTCGCGGGCGTGGCGCTCGGGCTGTTCGTCAACGCCGCCTTCGAGCTGTCGGTCTCGCCGCTGCTCTCGGCGCTGGTCGTCGCCGTCATCGCGGCGGTCCTCGTCCAGACGCTGGTCGAGCGGCTGGGCCTGTACACCGACACCTCGCTGGCGATGGTGCTGACCGGCGGGTTCGCGCTGGGCAGCGTCCTCGTGACCGCCACCGACGGCGGCATCGCGGTCGGCATCGACGCCTACCTCTTCGGGTCGCTCGCCACCGTCTCCCGGGGGAACGTCGGCGTGCTCCTCGCGCTGACGGTGCTCGTGGTGGCGGTCGTCGCCGTCGCCTACCGACCGCTCCTGTACGCGACCTTCGACGAGACGGCCGCCCGCGCGGCCGGGATCGGGGTGACCCGCTACAACTACGTCCTGGTCGTGCTGACCGCCGTCGTGGTGGTCGGCGCGATGCAGATCATGGGCGTGATCCTCGTCGCCGCACTCCTCGTCGTCCCCGTCGCGACGGCGAGCGCGGTCCGCGGGTTCCGGCGCTCGCTGGTCGCGGCCGTCCTGGCGGCCCAGGTCGCGACGATCGCCGGCGCGACGCTGTCGTACCTGTTCGGCGTCGCCGCCGGCGGGACGATCGTCCTCGTCGCGCTCGGCTGCTACGTGGCGAGCCGGGTGGTCGCGCTCGCCTGGAGCCGCGTCGCCGACGTATGGCGGCGCACCGCTCGCGCGGTCTAGTCCATCCAGTCGGGGTTCGCCCGCGGCGGCGCGAACACGTCGATCCCGTCCAGCGGCTCGTCGCCGGTCGCCTCGACGCTGTGGGGTTCCTCGCTCGCGAGGTGGTAGGAGTCGCCGGAGCTGACGGGGAACTCCTCGCCGTCGACGACGAACACGCCCGACCCGCTCGTGATGTAGCCGACCTGCTCGTGTTCGTGGCTGTGCTCCGGAACGACCGCCCCCGGCTCGATGTGGACGTGTTGCATGCTCATCCGCTCGCCGACCGCGAGCTGTGTGAGGTGGACGCCGTCGGTGACTTCGACCGTCTCGTTCGCCGAGTGTGCTTCGACCTGCATGGATCGCCTGTGGGCGTGCCCGCACCTAAGCGTAGCTGTTGCTCGATAGGATCGTCGGATAGCGTCGTGAGTCGATCGGGTGTCTCTGGTCGAACCGGTTTGAAAGAATGTAGCGAGGCAGCGACCGCACTCGGCTCGACCGTACTCGACAGCAAGCGCTGAAAGCCCTCGCCGCGCTCGCGGTCGCTGAGCGGGATATCCGCGCTCTCCGCACCGCCCGCGCGGATAGTGCCCGCTCAGGCGACTATCGGCGCGAGCGCGCCTCGCCCTTTCAGTCCGCCAGGACAGCACCGCGACCGCACGACACCGCAACCGCACAGCACCGCAGACGGCCACGAACCTCCCCAGCCGATTCGCGACACGCGAGTCGCGAATCTCTCGCGCGATTCCGTCGCGGCACGGAGGCCGCCAACGTCAGAGTGAGCTCTGACGGCCCATCGGAATCGCAGGCGATTCCGAGACGACAGCGCGCGCCGACCGCACCGCAACCGCCCACTGCAACAGCTACGCCTGCAGGCAGCATCCGGGCGGAGCGCCGGTTCACCGGACGCGAGGGAGCGCAGCGACCGAGTCGTCCGGCCTTTTTCACTCATGTTTTTGCCGCCCGGGTTCCCCGCAGGTCGCCGCGGGCGACCGAGGAAACCCGGGCGGGAAAGAGATGGTTTAGAAGAACTGGAACAGGTCGTCCCGTTCCTGTTCGTGGAGGTGGTGGCGGACGGCCTCGGTCATGGGTTCGATGGAGCCCCGTTTCGCGGAGATGGGAGCGATGGTGTTCTGCCACTGCTTCCAGGGGGGATAGAGGCCGAGGCGGTCGCACAGCTCGTTCAGCCGCTCGTCGCGGTCGTCGACCTTGTCCATCTTGTTGACGGCGACGACGACCGGGATGTCCACGTCGCGGAGGAAGTGGAACATCTCCACGTCGTAGGGCACCTCGTCGGGGCCGGAGTGGCGGTCGATGATGTCGATTGCGGCCTTGCCGTCGACGACGAGGACGGCGACCAGGATCTTGTCGGCGTTCGATTCGATGTAGCGGACGATGTCGGTCTTGGTCTGTTCGCGCACGTCCTCGGGGACGCCCTCCATGAAGCCGAAGCCGGGGAGGTCGGTGATGACGAAGTCCTCGGCGGCCCAGTCGAAGTGGTTGGGCGAGCGGGTGACGCCCGGGCGCTGGCCGGTGTCGAAGGTGTGGCCGGTGAGCTCGCGCATGAGCGTCGACTTGCCGACGTTGGACCGGCCGACGAGGACGACCTCGGCGTCCCGGTCCGGGCGTGACTCGAACATGGGCGGTCCTACACCGGGCGGGTGGAAAAGGAGCGCGTTCGCGCCCGGCGGACCGCGGGGGCGGGCGCGACGGATCGCTGATCGGTCCGATCAGCAAAACTAAACGACAGCCGCCCGGAGGAGAGGGTGCATGCGCCGCCGTGAATACCTCCGTTCCGCAGTCGGCGCTGCCGGTCTGGCGGGGATCGCAGGAAGCGCCCTGACCGCCACCGGCAGCGACGACGACGCATCGCCCTCCTCCCGAACGACCGCGACGCCGACCGCCACCGCCGGGCCGACAGAAACCGCAACAGCGACCCCGACCGGCACCGACGCCGGCGACGGTTACGGCCCGCTGGCCAGCTTCGACGTGTCGAACGACCAGGGCGGGTTCCAGACGACCGAAGCGGTGATGGAGCCGTCCGGCCGGTACGCGTTCGCCTCCCGGATCGACGGCTTCTACGTCGTCGACTGTCAGGACCCGGAGAACCCCGAGGTCGTCGGGACCTACACCGGGATCACCGCGTCGGGCGGCCGGTCCATCACGGGCTTCTACGACATCAAGTACAACCAGGGTCGACTGATGCTGGCGACCTCCGCGGCCGCAGAGGCGTTCCGCGGGATCGCCATCTACGACGTGTCGAACCCGCTGAACCCGCGGCCGATGAAGACCTACGAGACGACCTACACGATCCACAACTCCGACCTCCACGGGGAGTACGCGTACCTGACGACCGGCCGGGAGCTCGACGTCGTCCACGTCGCGCCCGACCAGCCCGAGTCGGTCGCGAAGTGGTCGCCCGCCGAGTACGACGCGGGGTACGGGGAACTGTCGGGCAGCCTCCTCAACCTCCACGACATGTACGTCCAGGACGAGCGCGCGTACCTGGCCTACTGGGACGGCGGGGCGTGGATCCTCGACGTGTCCGACCCCGCGAGCCCCGAATACGTCGGGCACGCCGCCGAGTACTCCCTGTCGGAACTGCAGGACGTGAGCGGGACCGACGTGTACGAGTACGCGATGGAGCCGGAGGGCAACGCCCACTACGTCCAGCCCGACGACGACGGCGACCTGCTCGCGGTCGGCGGGGAGAGCTGGAACCTCGAAGGGGGCGTCGACGACGACGAGTCCGACGAGGAGGACCTGGGCGGCCCCAGCGGGATCATCCTCTACGACATCGGCGACGCCGCCAGTCCCGAGCGGCTGACGGAGATCGAACCGCCCCAGCCGCCGGAGGGCGAGACCGCCCGGCGACAGGGCGGCTACTACACCACCTCGCACAACTTCGAGATCGCCGGCGACTACCTCTACTCGTCGTGGTACCGCGGCGGAGTGAAAGTCCACGACATCTCCGACCCGGCGAACCCCGAACAGCTGGCCCACTACGAGAACGGCGACCGCGCGAGCTTCTGGACCGCGCGGGTCGGCGTCCCCGGCGAGTTCTTCATCGCGACGAGCTACGTCCACCCGACCGAGCGGGACGGCCCCGGCGCGTTCTACACGTTCCCGGACCCCACCGATAACCCGGCGACGGTGACCCCCTCCGGCGCCGAGATCGACCTGCCGACCGACACGCCCGAACCGACCGACACGGCGACCCCGGCCGGGACACCGACCGAGTCGCCGACCGCCACGGCCACGCCGTCGGCTTCGCCGACCGACACCCCGACCGCCACGCCGACCGACACCCCGACCGCGACCGGCGGGACCGCGACGAGCGGGATGGCCGGCGAGACCGCGACGGCGGGCGGCGCGGCCGGCGAGGGGGACACGGCGACCGGCAACGCGGACGCGACGACCAGCGGGGACGGCCCCGGGCTGGGCGTCCTGTCGGGGCTCGCGGCGCTGGGCATCGGCGCCTGGCGGCTCGGCCGCCGCGACGAGGAGTGACCGCACCGGTCGCGCCGACCCGCCGGTCTCGCCGGTCCGCCAGTCGCGCCGACCCGCCGGTCTCGCCGGCCTCGCTGACTCACCGGTCCGCCGGTCCCGTCGACCCCACCGGGAAACTGATACCCGTCGACCGCTAGGCCGTGGACGTGCATCGACGCCAGTTCCTCCGGGCGGTCGCCGGGACCGCCGCCCTCCCGACCGCCGCCCTGGCGGCCCGCGACGGCGACGCCCGCCGGGTGGAGTCGGAGGCGAGCCCGGTTGCGAACGCGACCGCGACGCGTGACGGCTCGGTTGCGACGGCGACTCCCTCCGGGACGCCCACGCCGACACCGACGGACGCGGTTGCGACGCCCACCTCGGGGTACGAGCCGCTGGGCAGCGTCGCCGTCGCGGGCGCGACGGAAGCGGTCCTGACGCCCGACGGCGACACGGCGTTCGTCGCGGTCGGCGACGGCTTCGCCGTCCTCGACCTGACGGACCCGGCGGACCCGACGGTCGTCACGAGCGAGCGCGACATCTCGCCGCCGGGCACGACCCAGCGCATGGGCGGCGTCCGGGACGTGAAGTACGACGACGGCCGCCTGCTCGTCGGCGGCCCCGCGGGCTACGACCCCGACAGCTTCTACGGCGTCGCACTGTTCGACGTGTCCGACCCGACCGACCCCGGGTTCCTCCGGGCCTACGAGACGGCCTACCCGGTCCACAACTGCGACCTCGCGGGCGAGTACGCCTACCTCACCCGGAGCGACCGCGACGCCAACCCGCTGCTGGTCGTCGACGTGGGCCGCGACCAGCCACGGGAGGTCGCCCGCTGGTCGGTGCTGGACCACGACCCGGTCTGGGAGACGGTCCCCCAGCAGCTGCGGACGCTGCACGACGTGTTCGTCCGCGACGGCTTCGCCTACCTCGCCTACTGGGACGCCGGGACGTGGATCCTCGACGTGAGCGACCCCGCAGACCCCGGGTACGTCGCGGACGTTCGCGAGCGCGACCCCGAGACGCTGGCCGCCCTCGACGGGCTGGCGGTCGCCCGGGAGTACTCGGAGCCGCCGGGCAACGACCACTACGCCGCGACCGATCCCGACAGTTCGCTGCTCGCGGTCGGCAAGGAGTCGTGGAACTCCAACTTCGGGAAGGAGGGCACCACGCCGGGCCCCGACGACCCCGGCGGCCCGAGCGGGATCGCCGTCTACGACATCGCCGACCCGCGTTCGCCCGAACACCTGTCGACCATCGACCCGCCGCCGACGGCCGACCCGAACGTCAACGGCGTCCGGACGACCGCACACAACTTCGAACTCGCCGCCGGCCACCTCTACTCGTCGTGGTACCGCGGCGGGGTGGCCGTCCACGACCTGTCGGACCCGGCCGACCCCGAGCGGGTGCGGTACTTCCGGCGCTCGTCGACGACGAGCTTCTGGACCGCACAGCTGGCGGCGCCCGGCGAGACGGTCGTCGCCACCAGCTACTACGACCCCTCCGACCCCGACGCGCCCGCGAGGGTCTACACCTTCCCCGACGTGGACCGGGCGACGCCGACACCGACGCCCGGGCGATCCGGCGCGACGACGGCCCCGACCGGGTCGGGTGGCCCGGCGACGGATGGAGGCGGCGACGGCGGAAACGCGGGCGCTGACGGGAGCGGCGACGGTGGCGGAAGCGGCGTCGGAACCGACGCAGTGGAAACGGGGGGCGCGACCGCGGGCGACGGCCCGGGGTTCGGCCCCGCGGCGGCGCTGGCCGGGCTGGGGATCGGCGCGTGGCGGTTGCTCGACGGTAGCGACGAACCGGGAGACGAGGAGTAGCCCTCAGAGAGCGTTCTCGACGGCGCTGGCGACGCTGCGAGCCTTCTCCGCGAGCGCCTCGGGGACGTGGCCGGCCGCGACGGCGGCGTCGAGTTCGTCGTCGTCGACCCGCTCGACGCGACCGTCGGCGTGTCTGACCACGTCGACGTGCAGGTCGACGTAGCGGACCGCCGACGGGAACACCTCGACCGGGGTGCAGATATTGACGTACGTGCCCCGTTTCTCGCCGTCGTCGCCGCGGTAGACGGTCGGGTACCACCACTTGCCCTCCGTGAGTTTCGTCACGGCCACGTCGCCGGCCTGCTGGTCGACGCCGAGCGCGTCGTAGGTGCCGCGGCCGGACATCTCCCGCTCGACGACGACGGTGCCGTCGGCGTCCCGGCGGGTCACCTCGCCGCTGCCGAGCGAGAACATCCGGCCGTCGGGCTTGCCGTGGTCGATGCGGACGCTGTCGCCCTCCGTCGGGCCGAACTGGCGAGTAACGGCGTCGAACGGGAAGTCCGTCTCCCCGCCGGTCCCGGCGTCGGGGCAGACCGCCTCGACGAAGTCGACGGCCGCGCTGGCACTGTTGGTCGCGGCCTTCGTGCGGTGGTGGCCGGGCATCGTCGCCGTCACGTCGCGGCGGCGCTCGTCGAGCCCGAACCGCGACTCGCGGCCGAACCAGACCCAGACGGTCGCCTCGCCCGGCCAGTAGCAGTACGGGGCGGCCTCGTCCGGCGCGGGCGCGTCGTCGAACGCCGAATCGAGCGCCGCGGCGCGCTCGCCGACCCCTTCGAGCGCGTCACCGAGAGCATCGAGGTCCGCGTCGTCGGCCGCCCGGTCCCAGTCGGTGCCCCAGCCCTCGGGCGGGTCGACGGGCAGCAGGTCGGCCAGCTCCGGGCCGTTGCTGTCCGGCGACGAGCCGCGGACGAGCGTCGCGAGGCCGGCCTGGACGCGGACCGTCGTGTCGAGGACCGGCCGGCCGTCGCTCCAGGGCGCGGCGGGCTCTTTCACCTGGACGCGCAGCCGGTCGCCCTCCTCGACGTGTGCGGCCGTCTTCGAGTACGGCAGGAAGCCCTCGGGGTCGGTGCCGGCGACCGGGGGCAGTGAAGCGGGACCGGACTCCGCCTGTTCGTCCGCGACTGCGCCGTCGCCGAGGTCGACGACGGCGCCGCTCCCGAGCGTCTCTGTCACCTCGCCGGCGTAGACGGCGCCCCGCGGCGTCGGGTCGCGCCACGCCAGCGCGTCGGTGCCGACCCCGCGGGCCGCGTCGAGCGCCGCCGCGACCGCCGCCCGTTCGCCGACGAGCCCGACCCCCTGCCGGTCGTCCGTCGTCGCGACCGCGGCCCCGGCGGGCGCGACGGCGAACTCGTCGTCGAAGCGGTCGCGTATCGGCGGCGACGCCTGCACCACGGACAGGCCCGCGTCCTCGAACAGCCGGGTCAGCGCCGTCGTGTAGATGCCCCGGACCCGGACCGTCGGAACTTCGCCGGCATCGCCGGCGCCCCCGTCGCCGGCCGCATCCGCGCTCGCGTCCGCCGCTCCGTCATCGCCACTCATAGGGCGTCGCGGTCGGCGGCGAAGCGGACCCGGTCGTCGACGGTCGGCCCCAGGGAGAGTTCGACCACGTCCTCTGAGAGGACGCGCCCGCCGGTGACGGGGACGCCCCAGGAGTCGAACCGGAGGTACCCGCGGATGTCGTCGGCGTGGGTGAACAGGTCGAGGTAGTCGACGGCGTGTTCGGGGAACTCCTCGGCCGAGTGTGCCTGGTCCATGTCGGAGTACACGGCGTCGCGGTCGGCGAAGAACGCTTCGAGGTCGTCGGCGGCCTCGCGGGTCGCCTCGACGACGCGCTCGGAGGCCGCCCGGATCTCCTCGGTAGAGAGGCCGGCCTCGCGGAGCGCCGCCTGCGTCCGCTGGTCGAAGTGCATACCCGCGGGTTCGCGGGCGGGGCTTGAAAACGTCGCGGTCACGCCCCGCGGCGGTGGTTCCCGCTCCGGGCCGGGGCGAGCCGCCGGTCGGTGCGGTGGTCGCGGTGGTCGGCCGGTCAGATCGTCGCGCGGAGGACGAGCACGAGGAAGCCGAACATCGCCCCGAAGGCGATGACCGTCTTCGGGTCGATGCGGATGGCGTTGCGGTCCTCGGCGTCGAAGTACCGGACCAGCCCCGCGCTGGACATCAGTCCGCCGCCGTCGTTGCTGCTCATGTCTGTTCGTCCCACCCCCGTCCGCGTAAGCCTTTCGCCCTGCCCCTGACCCGCGACCCCGCGCCGGTGGCCGCCCCCTCGGCGGATGCCGCCCTCGAAGGTGTCACTCGGGCGACCGGCGAACCCGTCGAACGGCGGTAGTGGAAACCCTTATCCCCGCGGATTCGCAACTTCCGATGACCCATGACAGTCACGCTCAAGGACTTCTACGCCGACTGGTGTGGCCCCTGCAAGACTCAGGACCCGATTCTCGACGACCTCGAGGAGGAGTACGGCGACGTGCAGTTCGAGAAGATCAACGTCGACGAACAGCAGGACGTGGCCAACGAGTACCACGTCCGCTCGCTGCCCACCCTCATCGTCGAGAACGACGACGGCATCGTCGAGCGGTTCGTCGGCGTCACCCAGGCCGACGACATCGAGGACGCCCTCCAGCAGGCCTCCGCGTAGAGCGCCCTTCCTGATCTCCGTTCTCACCCGCCCCGACAGCGCCGGCGGTAGCGGGCCGTCCAGCCGCTCGTAACGAACCTGGGAACGATAACGACTTTCCGAAGCGGAGGCGGACGGAGGCCATGGTCACGCTCGGCCTCGTCGTCGCGGAGTTCTACGAGGAACTGGCGGCAGAGATGGAAGCGCGGGCGCGGACGAACGCCGACCGGCGGGACGCGACGGTCGCGGAGCGAGTGCCGGTTCCGGGCGTCTACGACGCGCCGCTTGCGGCCGACCGGCTCGCCCGCCGGGACGGGGTCGACGCCGTCGTCGTGCTGGGCGTCGTGATCACGGGCGACACCGACCACGACAGGGTCGTCACGCACACGGCCGCGCGGCAGTTGAGCGCCGTGAGCGTCGACCGGGACACGCCGGTCACCTTCGGCGTCCAGGGGCCGAACATGAGCGCGGCGGAGGCGCGCGAGCGGATCGACAAGGGAGCGGCCGCCGTCGATGCGGCCGTCGACCTGGTCGAGGCGTTACCGGAAGCCGCCGAGTAGGGGGCGGCGTCGCTAGTGGAACTTCACGCCCACGTCGTGTAGCCCCTCGTTGTTCATCGCGATGTTGATGAGCAGCGGGGTCAGCGCCTCGACCTCGGCGGCGTTCGCAATGCCGCCGGCGGAGACGGCCCGCAGCCCCTCGATACCCTCGGCCAGCGCCGAGACGGTGTCGACGGCGTCCTCGTCGTCGCCGACGACGAGGGTGTCCACGTCGAGGTCGGCGTCGAGGTTCGCGAGGCGGTCGGCGGCGAGGTTGTGGAACGCGCCGACGACGGCCACCTCGTCCGGCGCTGCGCCGGCGGCCAGCGCGGTGACGCTCCCGGCGCCCGGCTTGTTGTAGTGCATCCCCTCCTCGTCGCGTTTCATCCCGACGGCAGGCGAGACGAGCACGTCGCCGGCGTCGAGTTCGTCGGCGACCGCCTCGATCGTATCGGTGAGGTGGTACGCGGGGACCGCGGCGACGACCACGTCGGCGCGGGCCGCAGCCGCCGCGTTCTCGGCGCCCGCGACGTCGGCGTCGACCCCGCGGCTGTCGAGTTCGGTCGCGTACTCCTCGGCCTTGTTCTCGGCGCGCTCGGCGTCCCGGGAGCCGACGACGACGGTGTGGGAGGTGTGGTACGCCCACCGCAGCGCCAGTCCCTCGCCGATGTCGCCGGTCCCGCCAAGCAGTGCGATGTCCATACCGGGCCCGTAGGCCGAGATCAGGATAAGGGTTAGCGATTCGGCGAACTCGGCGGGGCGCCACCCCGGTCCCGCGTCAGTTCCCGCCGGCGTCCTCGTCGTCGCCGTCCAGGAGTTCCGGCAGGTCGTTGACGGAGTCGACCACCGCGGTCGCGCCGGCGCGCTCGTACTTCCGGCGACCCTCCTCGCCGGTCAGCCCGCCGGTGAGGACGCCGACGCCGCGGTATTCCCGGTCGGTGTCCTCGCCGGTGGCGTTGACGGCCGTCCTGATGTCGTCGAGCGTGTCCCCGACGAAGACCACGGAGTCGGCGTCGAAGCGCTCGGCCAGCGTCACCAGCGCGCGGGGGTGGGGTTTGCCCTCCTCCCAGTCGTCCATCGTGAAGCGGTGCTCGTCGGGCACGTCCAGCCCGACGCGGTCCAGCGCGATGTCGGCCTCCGCGGCGGGTCGGCCCGTCAGGACGCCCACGTCGTAGCGGGCCCGGAGGGCGTCGACCGTCTCCCCGTCGAGGATGACGGGTTCATCGTGGATGTACCCCGGGGTATCCATCTCGGGCTCGCCGCCCTCCAGTTCCCGGTAGAGGTCGGTACCGAGGTACAGCTGCTGGAACACGTCCCGGAGGCGGTCGGGGTCCCACTCGTTCATGACGCGCTCGCGCTCGGCGGGCCCCAGCGCGTCGAGGACGACCGTCTCGGCCGCGGAGACGCCGCCGCCGGTGGCCGCCACCCGGTCGGTGAAGGAAGGGAGCGACAGCCCCAGCCCCGCCCCGTCGGCGAGGACGTACAGCGCGGCGGCGTAGGTGAGCTCCCAGTCGTTGTTGAACCCTCCGGCGTCCTTGAACTGCTGGACGGCGTCCTTCGGGATGGTGTCGCCGTAGACCCGCGACACCGACTCGACGATCGCCCGGCGGTAGGAGTCGGCCACGTCGACGAGCACGCCGTCGACGTCGAGCACGACCGCGTCCGCGTTCATTCGTGTCTCCCGGGATGTCCTCCGTGCAAAAGTCCGTTCCGACTCGGGAGAAACTTCGGCAAGGGCGGTGGCGATGCGGCAGGAGTGTGCGGTACGTGGGAGTGAGCGGCGCGGTGGCGTGCGCTGTCCGCTGCGGTCGTTGCCACGCCGCGATCAGCCCCGTGCGACGAACAGCGTCTCGGCGGGGATAGTCTCCCGCTCGACGGGGACGAGCGGCTGGTCGGTGCCCAGCGTGGTGAACATGAACGCGGCGTCGGCCTCCCGGGCGGCGGCCAGCGTCGGCCGGTGGAGCTCCGGCGGGAGGTTCAGCGCGTACACGAGGTCGGCGTCGGCGTACACCGGCGGGTCGGGGTCGGTCACGTCGTCGACGACGAACCGGACCGAATCGGGCGCCGACCGGGGTCGGCGGTCCGTGGCGGTCACGTCCGTCCCGGCCTCGGCGAGCGCCTCGGCGACGACGGTGCGGCGGCCGATCCCCACTTCGACGGCGGCGTCGAACTCGGCGAAGCGGGCGACCAATGCCTCCAGCGTCTCGGGGATCACAGCGGGGAGTTTATCACGGCGGCACGCATAAACGTCCCGTATGCACGTCGACATCGTGCCGGTGGGCGACGTCCGCGCCGAGGTCAAACGCGAGGCCTCGGCGAGCCTCCGGGCCGTCTACGAGAGCGACGTGACGATGCACGACACGCAGTCGATCCCCTCCGGCGCGTACGACCGCAGCCGCGACCAGTACAGCGCGGAATCGTTCATCAAGCTCGCCACCCGCGTCGGCGACGGCGACAAGAACATCGCCATCACGCCCAAGGACCTGTTCTACCACCGCCGCAACTACGTCTTCGGGCTCGCCTACCTCGACGGCAAGGGGTCGGTCATCTCCACCTACCGGCTCAACACCTCCTCCGACGGCGGCATCTCCCGCCGGTCCGACGAGGACGTGTTCTCCGACCGCGTCCGCAAGGAGGTCATCCACGAGATCGGCCACACCATGGGCCTGGAACACTGCGACAACAAGCGCTGCGTCATGAGCTTCTCGCCCACCGTCCGCGAGGTCGACATCAAAGACGAGGCGCTCTGCGGCACCTGTCAGCGACAGGTCATGTGACCGCGATCCCCGGAAACCGACACAGAACGGCGCTGTCGCCCGTCTCCGACCGTTCCGTGTCGGTACCAACGTGGTTAGGCATCAGCGCTATTCCCGGTCCCCGCCAAGCGGGAGTGATGAGCGAAACCCAGAACCCCGATCGGACGCGCGAGCTCGGTGAACTGTTCGTCTCGGTCACCGGCGACGACACCGTGACGGAGTCCCAGGAGGCGGACGGCGAGAAGGTCTCGGACTCGGAGGACGACGAGTACGCGCCGGACGACGACGGACTCGGCGGCGCCATCGACGCGGACCTGGACGGCGCATCGAACTGACCGGGCGGCTGCCCGGTCGTCGCGAGCGCGACAGTCCCTCTGTTTCCGAGCGGTGCGGGCCCCTCCTCGCTCCTGACCCCTCGTCGGTGCGGCGGCGGCACTTTCGACGTGGACCCCCCAGCGGCGCGAGGGTCGCCTGTAAGGCACCTGATTGAAATGGAGCGGATTCGATCGATGGGCATGGACACGGAGCGCGGGTGGGGGGCCGGGCCGCTGGCGGTCGCCGCCGTGGGGTCAGTGCTCGCGGCGACGGCGCTGGTCCACCACGGGTCCGAAGTGGCGACGCTCGAGTCGGTCCCCGGGCCGCTGCTCGCCCTCCTGATCGACGGGGTCCCGGCGGTCGGGCTGGTGTACGCGGGCTACCGCCTCGAGCACACCGACCTCGACGCCGAGTACCGGTGGGTGGCGGCCGTCTGGTCGCTCGGCGGCGTCGTGGTGTTCACGACCGCGGTCGGGCTGACCATCGCCGTCCGGTTCCTGGAGGACAGGGCCGTCTCCGAGCCGGCGTTCACGCTGCTGGTCGCCGCCGCGTTCGGCGGGCTTGCGGGCATCGTCGCGGGCTACTACCGGGCGCGGGCGGTCGCCGACGCCACCCGGGCCGAGCGGGCCAGCGACGCGCTGGCGTTCGTCAACGGGCTCGTCAGGCACGACCTGCGCAACGACATGCAGGTGATCCGCGCCTACGCCGGGGAGATCGAGGACGCCGACGCGGCCGACGACGGCGTCGCCGAGCACGCGGCGGTCGTCCGCGAGAAGACCGACGAGGCGTTCGAGCGCATCCACACCGCGGGCTCGCTGGCCAAGACCGTCGCCGGCGAGGCCGACTACGAACCCGTCGACCTGGCCGCGGTGGTCGACGAGGCGGCCGCCAGTATCGAGGCGGCCACCGCCGCGACCGTCGCGACCGACCTCCCCGAGCGGGCGCCGGTCGTCGCCAACGCCGGCCTCCGGTCGGTCGTCGACAACCTCGTCGAGAACGCCGTCGAGCACAACGACAGCGACGATCCGCGGGTCACGCTGGCCGTCGAGCGCGGCGCCGACGCCGTCACCCTGACCGTCAGCGACAACGGGCCCGGGATCCCGTCGGAGGACCGCCCCAGCGCCTACCGCCACGGCGACGAGACGGCGGGCGGCGGGCTCCGCATCGCCGCGACGCTCGTCGAGCGCTACGGCGGCGACCTCCGGATCGCCGACGGCGGGGGCATCGGCACGGACGACGGCGCGACCGTCGTCGTCGAGCTACCGCGGGCCGACACGGGCGACGGTAGCGACGACGGCGCGGACGGTTCCCGGCCCGACCGGCCGGCGGTCAGCGGGTAGGTCACGGCAGGGTCGAGAGCGGCGTGTGGAGGGCCGGAGCGGCGAGGCGTCGGATGTCAGGGCGAACGGACCGGCAGTTCACGCGAGTTCGGCGCGGCGGAACCGGAGGTAGCCGACGGTTACCGAGCCGAGCGACCACGCGAGCAGGACGGCGACGTGGAACCACGCCCGTTCGTAGACGGCGTCGGGGGCGCCGCCCATGTGCGCGAACCGCTCGTACTTCTCGGCGCCCTGGGCGAAGACCGGCCTGATCAGCCCCCCGTAGGCCCGCAGCGGGGACAGCGCGTCGACGAACTCGCGGGTCGACGCCGAGAGCCCGGTCCCGAGGAGGTCGCCGACGGCAGAGAGGAGCGTCCCGAGCGTCAGCGGCGGGGTGACCCCGAGCCAGAAGGGGACCAGGACGAAGTAGACGGCGACGGCGCCGAACATCGCCCGCGAGCGACCGGTCACGCTCGCGGAGATGGCGACGAAGATGCAGACGAACGTCGCCACGTACAGCGCCGAGGCGACGGCGAACAGCGCGAACGCGGCTGGGTCGGGCGCGTTCTCGAAGGCCGCCAGCGCGACGGCGAAGCCGACGGCGAGGCTGGCGAGGACCGCCGCGACCGCGACGCCCGCCCGCGAGGCCACCTTGGCGGCGACGTAGCCCGGCCGGCTCGCCGGCAACCCCATGACGTACTTCAGCCGCCCGCTGGCGCGGTCGCCGGCGACGGCGAGGTACGACAGCGGCGCCAGCAGGACCGGACCGACGAGGATGAACAGCAGGGCCACGTCGTTCAGTGTCCGGTAGGGGTCCGCGAATAGGTCCATCTCCGCGAGGAAGACGAGCGCGACGCTGACGACGAAGGCGCCGACGACGCCGAGGACGACGTGCGACCGCGCCGCGTTCAGGAAGTCGTCGCGGGCGACCGTGAGGGCGTTCGTCGCCACGCTCACCCACCTCCCAGCAGCGGAAGGGAGCGGTTGCTCCCGTCGTCTCCCTCCACGGCGGCCTCGCCGGCCCCGACGCTGCCGGCCGCGCGCCGGGTCGAGCCGGTACCCGACGTGTACTCGTCGAAGACCGATTCGAGCGAGACGTCCTCGACCCCGAAGTCGCGGACGCGGGTGCGCTCGGTCAGCCGGGCGACGACGGCGGCCTTCGCCTCGGGCCGGGAGCACTCCGCGCGGACGGTGTCGCCGTCGACCGTCACGTCGGCCACCCCGTCGATCCCGTCGAGGGCCGACGGCTCCGGGGGCTCCGCGACGGTCACGTCGAGGACCTCGTTCGCGCCGAGCTCCGCCCGGAGGTCGTCGATGGCGTCGACGGCGACGAGTTCGCCCCCGGCCATGATCCCGACCCGGTCGCAGACCTGTTCGACCTGCCCCAGAATGTGCGAGGAGAAGAACACGGTCGCGCCGCGGGCGGCCTCCTCGCGGACGATCTCCCGGAGCCGCCGGATCCCCGACGGGTCCAGCCCGCTGGAGGGCTCGTCGAGGACGAGCAGGTCCGGTTCGCCGACCAGCGCGACCGCCAGCGCGAGCCGCTGGGTCATCCCCGTGGAGTAGCCGCCGACGGGGCGGCGGGCCGCACCGGGGTCCAGCCCGACGCGGTCGAGGACGGCGTCGGGGTCGTCGTCGGCGCCCGTCGCCTCGACGGCGGACCTCACGTGGTCGCGGGCGGTCAGGTTCTCGTAGAACTCGCAGCCCTCGGGGAGGAGCCCGGTCCGGGCCCGCACCGCGCGGGCCTCGGCGGTCGCGTCGTGGCCCAGCACGGTCGCCGACCCCTCGGTCGGCCGCCGGAACCCGAGCAGGAGGTCGATGGTCGTCGACTTCCCGGCGCCGTTGGGCCCGAGGAAGCCGAAGACCTCCCCCGAGTCGACGGCGAGGTCGAGTCCCTCGACCGCGCGAACGTCGCCGTAGCGTTTCGTCAGGGCGGTGGTCTCGATGGCGGGCATCGCACTCGCCGCTACCGACCGCCCCTGATTAATCCCCGTCCATTGTTCAGGATCTGGTAGGTTCGCGGTATCGGCGTACACCCGCGATCCGGTCGAGGCCGGATCGGTCCGGTCCCGGGCCGGATTTCGTCGGTGTAGGTACCGCTCTATGGGTGTATCCCGATACACCCGTCGGACCGGTGGCGGAACGGACGCGTGGTATTAAGGGCGAGAGCGAACCTGTCCGAATTATGGGTGGTAGATCCGCCTCGCTGCTCACGAAGAAACAGCGCGACCGCATCCGCGAGGGGTTCGACGGCATGGGGGAGGAGAAGGTCCGGCGCGACCAGCAGCGCGTCCGCGAGCGCGTGCGCGCCGGCCTGCTCGACTTCGAGCTGCTCGCCGACTACCCGGACCGCCAGCTCGAACTCGCCGTCGACGACCTCTCCGACGAGGAGCTGCGGCGCGCGCTCGCCGACGCGCAGCTGGTCGCCGAGCGGGTGCGGCTGCTCCGGGGGTACGACCGCGACGACCTGGCCGTCCGGACGCGCGAGCGGGCCGCGGACCTGGCGAGCGAGGCCGACGACGCGGCGACGCTCCACCGGGTCGACCTCCGGACCGCCGCGGAGATACGCGGCGAGACCGAACGCGAGGTTCGCGAGCGGCTGAGCGCCGACCCGTGGGACGAGCGCGCCGACGGCGCGCTGAAGCTCGCCGCGAGCGCGCTCGTCGTCCTGTCGGGACTGTGGGCCGCCGAGTGGCTGACGCCGTGGCCGCTGCTGAGCGACGGGGGCGTCGAGGCGGTCCTCTTCATCCTGGTCGCGGCCGCGATGGTCCTCGCGATCGGCGCGGCGGCGCTGATCAAGACCGCACAGGCCCTGAAACACGACGTGGTCCCCGCGGTCCGGACGCTCCGCAGGGACCCGTCGGCGGCGGTCCGGAGCGCCGTCGCCCTGGTCCGGCGTCCCGGCCGGACCGTGCGGCGCGTCTGGGAGGAACTGTAGCCCGGGACATCCGAACCCTCATATCCGAGCCGGCCCGTCCGTCGAACCGATGGACCACGTCGCCGTGTTCGGGATCGGGAGCACGAACTTCCGGTCGGCCGTCGCCGCGACCGACGGTGAGCTGCTGACCGAGCCCGCGGTCGAACCGACGCGGCCTCGCGATCTCGCCGACCAGCTCGTCGCGGCGGTCGACGACCTGCGGGGGGCGACGGCTCAGGACCTCGACGCCGTCGCCGTCTCGACGACGGGGCTCGTCGACGACGCCGACGGAGCGATCCGCAGATTCGACACTCCCTCCGGGGAGACGCTCGACCGGATCGAACTCGCCGAGCCAGTCGACCGCGCCCACGGGCTCCCCGTCACGCTGGTCAACGACTGCAACGCGGCCGCGCTCGGGGAGTGGTACTACGGCGCGCGCCGCGACGAGCGCTGTCTCGCCCACCTCACGTTCGGGACCGGGATCGGCGGCGGCGTCGTCGAGGACGGCCGGCTCCACCGCGGCGAGAACGACCAGGCCGGCGAGTTCGGCCTGCTGCCGGTCGCGCCACACGAGTTCGAGAGCACGGGCGTCGCCGGCGCCTGGGAGGCCGTCGCGTCCGGCCGCGGGATCCCTGAGTTCGTCGCCCGTCGTCTGGACCGCGACGGGGCGGATGACGAGTCCGCGATGGACGAGTCCGCCGCGCCGGGCGACGCGGCCACATCGGGCGACGGCTCCACCCTGGACGACGCGCCGGCCGACCCCGAGTGGTTCGACGGCGCGGCGACGACGGCCGCGGACGTGTTCGCGGCGGCCGACGCGGGCGACGCCCTGGCGGGGGCGTGTCTCGACGAGGTCGCCCGGTACGACGCCGCCGGGGTCGCGGCGGTCTGCAACGCGGTCGACCCCGGGCTGGTCACCCTCGGCGGCGGCGTCGCGCTGCACAACCCCGAGTGGATCGTCGCCGGGATCGAGGAGCACCTCGACCGCTACCTGTTCGTCGACCGCCCGACGGTCCGTATCACGCCGCTGGGCGACGACATCGACCTCTACGGGGCGCTGGCGGCCGCCCGGGCCGAACCGGAGTGAAAACACAGGCTGGTCGCCGCGACTCCGCGGCGAGACGCGGTCAGTCGCTGTAGTAGTACTCGCCGGCGTTCTTCTGCTCCCGATCCAGCTGACTGCCGGGCTTGTTGATCCGCGGGCGGCCGGTGCGCTCGTCGCGGCGGAAGGTGATGTCGAGGTTCGCGAGGAACTCGTTCATGCCGTCACGCATGCTCACCGGCGGCGAGGCGTGGCCGTGTGCGGCCGGTTCGCCGTCGAAGACGAGCATCCGGTCGGCCAGCAGGTCGATCATGTAGATGTCGTGGTCGATGACGAGGGCGGTGGCGTCGTGGTTCTCGGCGTAGCGGCGGATGGCCGAGGTGGCGCGGACCCGCTGTTCCACGTCGAGGTGCGCCGAGGGCTCGTCGAGCAGGTACAGGTCGGCGTCCTCCGAGAGGCAGGCCGCGATGGCGACGCGCTGGCGCTCGCCCCCGGAGAGGTCGGTCAGGTTCTGCTCCATCACGCGGTCGAGCTGCAGCGGGTCGGCGATCTCCGTGTTCCAGTAGGAGGTGCCGAAGTCGTCGGTGATAGAGGAGAGGAACGCGTCGACGCGCATCGGCTGGTCGATCTCGACGTACTGGGGCTTGTAGGCGATGTCCAGCCGCGCGTCAACCTCGCCCTCGTCGGGCTCCAGCCGGCCGGCGAGCATCTGGGCGAAGGTGGACTTCCCGATGCCGTTCGGCCCGACGACGCCCAGCACCTCGTTCTCCTGGATCGCGCCGCCCTCAACGTCGAGCGAGAACTCGCCGTCGCCGTAGGACTTGGTGAGGTCGGGGTACTCGACGACGACCTCGCCCTCGGCGCTGGTCCGCGGGGCGTGTTCCTCGAAGGTGATCGACTCCTGGCGGACCCGCATGTTCTCGTTCTCCAGGTAGCCGCCGAGGTACTCGTTGATGCCGTTTTTCGTCGATTTGGGGCTCGTGATGACGCCGAACGCGCCCGACGAGCCGTAGGCGACGTGGATGGTGTCGGCCAGCAGGTCGAGGATCGCGAGGTCGTGCTCGACGACGAGCATCGAGCGGCCGCCCTCGTCGGCGAGTTCCCGGACGAGTCGCGCGGCGGTCATCCGCTGGCCGATGTCGAGGTAGGGCGTCAGCTCGTCGAGGAAGTAGAAGTCGGCGTCGCGGGCGAGACACGCCACCAGGGCGACCCGCTGGAGCTCGCCGCCGGAGAGGGTGTCGATGTCCTGGTCGACGACCGGGCGGATCCCGACGCGGTCGATCAGCTCGTCGAGCGCGCCCCGCTCGTCGGTCCGCTCCAGCAGCTCGCGGGTGGTCCCGTCGAACTGGTCGGGGATCTGGTCGACGTACTGCGGTTTGCGCGCGACGGTCACGTCGCCCGCCCGGAGCTCTTCGAGGTAGGTCTGCAGTTCCGTCCCGCGGTACTCGTCCATGACGGTCTCCCAGCCGGGCGGGTCGCCCGACACCTGGCCGAGGTTCGGGGCCATCTCGTCGGCGAGGATGCGGACCGCGGTGGTCTTCCCGATGCCGTTGGGGCCGAGGATGCCCGTCACCTGCCCCTCCTGGGGGGCGGGCAGCCCGTAGAGGGCGAAGGCGTTCTCGCCGTAGCGGTGGACGGGCTCGTCGTCGAGTTCCTGCGGGAGGTTGATGATCTCGATGGCGTCGAACGGGCACTTGTTGACGCAGATACCGCAGGACTCGCCGAGGCAGATCTCCTCGGAGATGTGGATCTGGTCGGGGTCGCCCTCGAAGGGCTCGCCCTCCTCGAAGCGCTCCTCGCGGGTGACGATACACTCCTTGCCCGAGCGGTTCGGCGGGCAGAAGTTCGCACACTCGTAGTTACAGCGGTCCGGCTGGCAGCGGTCGAGGTCGACGACCGCGATGGAGTCGTCGGCCATGGTTACAGGGAGGTCCCCGCGGTCAGCAGGATCCCCCAGGAGACGAACCACAGCGAGAAGGTGATGAACGCGATGTAGAGGTACTCCTTGGGGCCGAAGTCGTCGACGTCGATGCCGATCGCCATGTAGACCGGAAGCTGGACGAGCACCGCCGCGCCGAGCAGGTACAGGCCCAGCCGGTCGTTGGGGCCGGTCGCCAGCGCCTGGGCGGCCACGCCGGCGCCGATCCCCAGCAGAGAGGCGAGCGTCGTCACCGTCAGCCCCCGCAGGTGGTCGTCCCACCCCTCGGCGGTTTCGGTAGCCATACCTCCGTCTCGGCCGCGCGGCCCCAAAAGCCGTTCGTTCCCGCCCCCGCCGTCGGGTCGGAACCCGCCGCGCCCTCGCCGTCCCCTCCTACCGCCGCACCCCCGTCGCTCCTCGCCGCCCTTCGCCGGCCCCCCGTCGGGGGCCGTCGTTTGCGCTCCCGTGGCGGCGATACTGCCGGGTCTTGGCTGTCGCCAGTGTGAATCTTTATTGTACGCGCGCCCCACCCATCGAGCGATGCCCGAGACAGACGGGGACGACCTCAGCGACCTGCCGCCGAGCGCGAAACTCGTCTTCAAAGTACTGGAGTACGACGGTCCGCTCACCCAGAAGGGGATCGTCGAGGAGTCGATGCTCTCGGCGCGGACCGTCCGCTACGCCCTCGAACGCCTCGAGGAGGTCGGCGTCGTCGAGGAGGACGTCTACTTCGCCGACGCCCGCCAGAACCTCTACGAGATCGACAAGCCCGACTGCGACGGCGACTGCGAGGCCGCCGCCTCCGCCGACTGACGACCGCGGTACCACACCGCACCGGCCGACGACCGCGACACCGTTCTGACCGCTTTCGCGCGTTCTCGACGGACCTCACGGACCGCCGTATCAGCCGCTCACACCTCGGGTTCGAGGTAGACGGTGCGGACGCTCGCGTTGACCGACTTCATCTCCTCCTCGATCTCGGTGATGGTCGCGTCGAGGTCACCTCCCTGGAACCCGGGACGGAACTCCACGTCCGTCGAGACGACGATGCGCTCGGGACCGAAGTAGACGGTCCGGAAGTCGACGATCCGGTCGACCTCCTCGCGGCCCTCCACGACGGCGCGGAGCTTCTCCTCCTCGTCTCTGGGGAGGCTCTCGCCGAGGATGAGCCGCTTGTTCTCCCAGGCGAGCGCGACCGCGAAGCCCATCAGCATGACCCCGATGAGCAGGGCGGCGACCGCGTCGTAGACGGCGTTGCCCGTCTGCTGTTCGAGGAAGATCCCCGCCAGCGCGAGCACCAGGCCGACGAGGGCGATGGTGTCCTCGGTCAGCGCGGTCAGCGTGGTCACGTCGCTGGTCTTGCGGAACGCCTCGCGCATACCGGACCAGTCGTTCTCCTCGATCTGGGCCTTCATGCCCGCGTAGGCCTTCTTGAACGCCCAGCTCTCGAAGGCGATACCCAGCAGGAGGACGGTGTAGTTGACGAGGATCGGGTCGAACCCCGGCGGCTGGAACGAGAGCCAGAGGAACTCGACGGCCTCGCCGCCCCCGCCGTGGCCGCCCGAGCCCAGCAGCGCGTTGATGCCGTGTTTCGCCGACTCCCAGCCGGCGATGCCGAACAGGAACACGGAGACGAGGAAGGCGTAGAAGAACTGGGCCTTGCCGTAGCCGAAGGGGTGGCGCCGGTCGGCCTCGCGGCCGCCGTAGCGGAGGCCGATCAACAGGAACACCTGGTTGCCGGTGTCGGAGATGGAGTGGTAGGTCTCCGAGAGCATCGCGGCGCTCCCGGTCAGCAGGAACCCGGCGAACTTCATGATCGCGATGGCGCCGTTGGCGATCAGCGCCGCCATCACGACCGACTTGCTCTCTGCCATTGTGGTCCGGTCGAACCGGTCGGTCAAAGGCTTTGGCACCGGACCGCGGCGGATCCGAGGCGTTAGGTGGTGGGCCGTCGAACCCGCCACCGTGATCACGGTCGTCTCGGACACCCACGGCACCGACGGGCACCGACTCGAAGGCCGGACCCTCGAAGCGGTCCGCGAGGCCGACCTCGTCGTCCACGCCGGCGACTTCACGACGGAGACAGTGCTCGACGCGTTCGAGGCGGAGGCCGGGGCCGCGAGCGGCGGCGAGAGCGGGAGCGGCGGCGGAAACGAGAGCAGGGGCAGCGGCGAGAGCGAGCGGGCCGAAACCGGGGCGGACGCGGCGTTCGCCGCGGTGTACGGGAACAACGACGACCCGGGGGTCCGGGAGCGGCTGACGGCGGAGCGGACCGTCGAGCGCGACGGCCTCCGGATCGCCGTCGTCCACGGCCACGAGCACGACGACACGTCGCTGTCGCTGCTGGGGCGCCAGGAGCGGGCGGATGTCGTCGTGGTCGGGCACTCCCACGAGCCAGGGTGGCGACGGGTAGGGGCGGTCACGGTCCTGAACCCCGGGAGTCACGCCGACCCGCGGTGGCACCGTCCGGGCCACGCGGAACTGGAACCGACCGGGGAGGGCCCGACCGGTCGGCTGGTGGCACCCGACGGGGAGGTCTTCGACGAGTTCGACCTCGCCGCCACCGGGCGGGAGTGACGGCGGGCCGGGGTCGAAGCGGGGCAGGGCGGGGCGGCGTGCACCCGCTACTTGGAGGGGGACGGAAAAGTAGCCGGCGGAAACTCAAACGGCCGTTTCAG
The DNA here is from genome assembly GCF_004698125.1 of Halosimplex halophilum. Taxonomy (NCBI): domain Archaea; kingdom Methanobacteriati; phylum Methanobacteriota; class Halobacteria; order Halobacteriales; family Haloarculaceae; genus Halosimplex; species Halosimplex halophilum. The sequence continues at coordinate 503,167 of NZ_SRHV01000005.1, read as the reverse complement.
TGTCGGACGGCGGCCCGGGCGACCGCCGCCCCGCCGTGGCGCCGACTACGACCGGACGTACCAGACGGCGAAGGCGCCGACGAGCACGGCGGCGCCCCCCAGGAAGAAGAAGGCGCCCGGTCCCAGTCCCTCGACGACGCCCGTCGAGGCGACGGGCGCGCCGCCGGGCGTCGGGGTGTGGGCGGCGGCCGCGGCGCCGTCGGTGCCGGCCCCGGCCGACTCGCCGCCGAGCACCGGGACGCCGCGGCCGGCCAGCGCCGAGACAACGAGGCTGACGACCGCGAGCAGGCCGACCGCGCCCAGCAGCCGCGAGAGGGCGGTCCTGATGCTCGTGGACTTCTCCTGGTCGCCGGCGAAGATGACCAGCGGCTGGTCGGCGGGGGCGTAGACGTCCATCTCGCGGCCCTTCTGGGAGTAGGCCGTGTCGACGACCTCGACGGCGCCGGCGTCCTCGAGGTTCTCCAGGTGGTACTGTGCGTTCTGCAGCGAGGTGTCGACGCGCTCGGCCAGCTCTGCCGGCGGCGCGGGGGACTCGTGGAGCTCACCGAGGAGGCGACGGGCGGTCTCCGAGGAGAGCGCAGAGAGGAGGTCGTCGGCGTCGTCGCTCTCGACGCCGACTACCCGCGGCTCCGCGTCGTCGGCCGCCGCGGTGTCGGGTTTGGAGGGCAGCAGCGACATCTCACGTCGCGCTTTGCACCCCTGCAGTATCAGTCTTACCACCTGACAGACGCGCTAGCCCCCGCTCGAGGCGATCCGACACGTTCGCGGCGCCGTCGTCGCCCCCGCGCCCGCGCGGTCGGCGGGTCCGGCCGGCGCGGTCGGCGGGTCCGGCCGGCCGCTCCCGGGCGTGTCGCCGTGCCGAAACCTCTTTGCCCGGGGGCGCGGTAGGCCGGCGTATGCAGATCGGTGACCTGGTCTCGTGGTTCTTCGAGGACCCCGTCCTCGTCGCCATCGTCGCTATCCTCCTGACGTTCGTGTTCCTCCTCTACCTGTTCCTCCGCCGGACCGCACAGGGGTTCAAGGAAGGCATGAACCAGGGCCGGCAGTAGCGGCCGCCCGCTGGCGTTCAGTCTATCGCCCGCTCGACGCTCGCGAGTGCCGCGTCGATATCCTCGTCGTCCACGTCCCAGTGCGTGCAAAAGCGCACGCGGTAGTCGCCAAAGGCCACGCAGCCGACGCCCTCGCGCTCGCAGGCCGCGACCACCGCCTCGGCCGGGTCGTCGGTCTCGGCGACGACGATGTTCGTCTCGGGCTCGGGCGCGTCGATTCCGGGAAGCGCGTCCAGCCCCGCGGCCAGCCGGCGGGCCCGCTCGTGGTCCGCGGCGAGGCGGTCGCGGTTCTCCAGCGCCCGGAGGCCGGGCGCGGCGATGATCCCCGCCTGGCGCATCCCGCCGCCCATGAGCTTGCGGTGGCGGCGGGCGCGCTCGACGAACCCCTCGGAGCCCGCGAGCACCGAGCCGACCGGCGCGCCCAGCCCCTTCGAGAGACAGACCATCGCCGAGTCGACCGCCCGGGTGAACCGCTCGGCCGGGGTATCGAGCGCCGCGGCGGCGTTGAACAGCCGCGCGCCGTCGAGGTGGACGGGCACGTCGCGCTCGCGGGCGACCTCGGCCGCGGCGTCGATGGCCTCGGGCGCGATGGCGGTGCCGCCCTTGCTATTGTGAGTGTTCTCCAGGGCGAGCAGACCGGTCCCGGCGCGGTGGCCGTCGGCCTCGACGTGCGCCTCGCGGACCTGTTCGGGGGCGACCACGCCGCGCTCGTCGCCCTCGACGGGCCGGGGTTGCACCCCGGAGTGCTGGGCGACGCCGCCGAGTTCCCACTTGTAGACGTGGCTCTCGCGTTCGAGGATCGCCTCCTGGCCGCGCTCGGTGTGGGTGCGGACGGCGACCTGGTTGCCCATCGTCCCCGAGGGGACCAGCAGGGCGTCCGCGAAGCCCAGCACGTCCGCGACCCGTGCTTCGAGTTCGTTGACGGTCGGGTCCTCGCCGTACACGTCGTCGCCGACCTCGGCGTCGCGGGCGGCCTCGCGCATCGCCTCGTCCGGTTTCGTGACGGTGTCGCTGCGCAGGTCGATCATGGCCGCGGGTACGCGGTCGGCGGGGAAATAGCTGGTCGAACGGTCCGGGTACCGCCCTCAGTCTCCCGCGAGTAGTTCCTCGGGCGTCAGTTCGCGGCCGTTGTAGTCGATGCGGAAGGCCGCCTCGCCGCCCGTCCGGGCGAAGTCGGTCACGTCGCCGGTGACGGCGTAGGTGTCGCCGTAGCCGGTGTTGCCGGTGAAGCCGCTGACGGTGACGGTGCCGTCGTCGTTCTCGACGACCTCGTCGTTGTCCCCGGCCGAACGCTTCGGGCCGCAGTTGGTCACCTTCCGGACGGTCCCCTCGACGGTGAACTCGTAGTCGACGTCGCCGTCCTCCGTGGCGACGACCGCGAGCAGGTCCGTCGCGGGCGCGGTGGTCTCGACGGCTCGCCACTCGGCCTCGCGGAGGACGTAGTCGCCGTCGCCGCCGGTCTGGCTGAACCCGGTGATCGGGCCGCCGACGGCGTACACGTCGCTGTAGCCCGGGTTCCCGGTCGTGCCCGAGACCGTGGTCCCGTCCTCGCCGGACGCGATAGCGTCGTTGCCGCCTGGCGAGGCTTCCCGGCGGTCCGAGAGCGTCACGGCGCGGACCGGCCCGTCGACGGTGAACTCGTAGTCGACGGCGCCCTCCGTCGCGCCCATCACCTCGACGAGCCGCTCCTGGTGGGTCGCCTTCCCGAGCAGGTATCGCTCGGCGGCGGGGTTGCGGACGTAGTGGGTCACGTACCCCAGGTCGTGGAACATCTCGATCGCCTCGACGACCTTGCCCGCGTGCTCGCCGGTTCCCCGGTAGACGCCGGTGATGCCGTCGGGCGACTCGGGGCCGTCGAGGTGGACCTTCTCCTGGCTCGTCCCGTCGACGAAATGCAGGTCGACCTGCGAGATCAGCCGGCCGGGGTAGGTGTCGACCTCCAGGAACTGCCCCGGCCGGACGGTCGCCCGCGAGTCGGTGAACGTGACCGACTTCCCGCCGGGGTCGCAGTCGGTCGCGTCGTTCGTCCGCGTCCACTCGTTGCCGTCGCCGTCGTGCAGCGTCACCGACTCGATCACGCGCCCGGGCGCGCCGAAGGTGTCTGGGGCACCCTCCTCGATGTTGACGAAACTCCCGTCTTCGAAGACTACCCGCGCGCCGAAGGCACTGCCCCAGTCGTCGACGCTGACGGTCGAACACTCGATCGTCAGGGTCGGCTCGACCGTCCCGTCCGTTGCAGCCGCCGTCCCGCCCGTTGCAACCGCCGACAGCGCCCCCAGCGCGCTCGCGGCGAGGAAGGTCCGTCTCGTGTTCCGCAGTGGTCGGTCGGACATAGCACGCTCCCGGGTAGGGGGACACCCGTATTTCGTTATAGCCCTCCAACTCCCGGTAGGCGCGGGTTATCGCCGCCGCGCTTTCCGTGGGTCGGACGGGTCGGGGAACCCGTGGCGACCGTTTGTGTTGTTCGGTACCTAGTCACAAATTATCACTTTACGCTTCGCGTACGTGTTCCGACCGTGGACGCACTGACCGACCACTACGAGACCGTCCGCGAGCGCAACGACTACGAACCGGTGGCGGGCGCCGTCGGGCCGGTGCCCGCCCGCGAACGGCGGCGGTTCGTCGCCGTCGACGACGAGGGCGTCCTCGACGGGGCCGATCGGAGCGGCGGGGCCGACCGGAGCGGGACGCTCGTCACGACGGGCGTCGGGATGACCGGCCCGCCCCACCTGGGGACCGTCGGCCAGTTCCTGACCGCCGCCGCGCTGCAGCAGGCGGGGCTAGACGTGCAGTTCGTCCTCGCCGACCTCGAACCCTACCACAGCGGGGCTCCGCTCGACCGCGTGCGGTCGCTCGCCGAGCGCTACCGCGCGTTCGCGCTCGATCTGGGCTTCGATCCCGAGCGCGGGCGGCTCCGCACCCAGAGCGAGGCCCGCGACGTGATGCACACCGCGCAGCTGCTGGCGCCGTACTACGACCCCGAGGCGTGGGCGGATGGGAGCGAGCCTTCGAACGGTGATCCCCCGCCGACCGAGTGGGAACGGGCCGTCCGGGAAGCCTACGAAGCGGCCGAGGGGGACCGCGGGCCGGGGACCGCCGCGGTTGCCCGCCCGGGTCCGACCTCCGACGCCGCCGACATCCACAGCGCCGTCCTCCACGGCGTCGACTTCCTCCACCCGCTGTACGCGGGCGAGTACGAGCGGCTGGTCCTCCAGTTCGGGGTCGACGAGCACCACCTCACCGGGATGGCGCGGCGGTTCCGCGACGCGGCACCCGTCGACGGCGACGTTGCGGGGCTGTACACCCGGATGCTCCCGGGCTTCGACGGCACGCCGAAGATGGCCAAATCGATCCCCGGGTCGGGCGTCTCGCTGGCGATGGATTCCGACGAGATCCGCGAACGGATCGCGAGCGATCCGGGCGGCGATCCCGCGGCCTCGCCCGTCTTCCAGGCGATGTGTCTGGCGTCGCGGTACGGCGCGGAGCGGCTGGATCGGCTGGAGGCGGCCTGCGAGGCCGGCGGCGAGGAATGGCAGAAGGTGCGGGACGAGTACGCCGAGTTCGTCGTCGAACTGGCCGAGCGCTGGCGGGCGACCGGCGACTGAGTCAGGCACCGAGGACTGCGTAGAAGACGGCCGACCGGACGACGAGGCTCACGAGCGCGTAGGACCCGTACACCGCCGCGGGGGCGAGCAGCGAGTCGGTGTCGGCGTAGACGTACGCCGCGACGCCGACGAGGGCGACCCGGGAGGTCGCCGTCAGGGCCTCCCACGGCAAGTCGACCCCCTGCCAGAACGAGACGGTCGCGAGCGCGACCGCCGCCACGACCGGGACGGCCGCCGCCGCGCGGACGCGCCGGTCGTCGACGCGCTCGACGGCGTAGACGGCGACGGCCAGCGCGACGACGACGAGCACCGCGACGGCGGCCCGCGTGAGGGACACGTCCAGCCACGGTCCGCCGCGGACGCCACCCGTCGACGGGCCGAACCGCGGCGTCGCGAAGTACGCGCTCAGCAGCGTCGTCGCAACGACCGCCCGCTCGCTCCCGACGGACCGTCGGAGCAGCCCCTGGACGAGCCCGTGATACAGCACGGCCATCCCGGCGACGAACACCGCGAGGAAGACCAGCGTCCGGCCGGCCAGCTGCCCGGGGAGTCCCGCCACCGCCGCCGCGACGTTCCCGCCCGAGAGCGCACCGGTGACGACGGCCGGGAGGATCTGGAGTCCCGCGAGGACGGCCGCCCCGAGCGCCCCGACGCCGACGAGACCCGCGGCGTCCCGTTCGGGGACCGACAGCGGGAACCGGAGGTCGCGCTCGGACACGGCGACGGCGGCGAGCGCGCCCAGCCCGCCCAGCACGAGCAGGCTCTGGACGACCGCGCGGATCAGGTGTGGGTTGATGCCGGTCGACGCGGCGACGAGGTCCTGAACCGGCCTGACGGCGGCGTCGGTCAGGTTCACGTACGCTTCGAGCGCGACCAGCAGCACGACGACGACAGCCAGGTGGGCGACGACCGCGCGCGGGTCGACGCCGCGGCGGGCGCGAACGGAGGGGGTCCGACTGCGACTCATGGACACAGATGTAACGCAGACTGTAATAAAACGTGTCCCGACCGCCGGACGACGAAACCGGTTTCACGCGCGCGGCCGACGACTCGGGCATGGACGCACGCGTTCGCGAACACGCCGAGATCATCTGTGACCACTCCGTCGACCTGCAGGAAGGCGACGAGGTCGTCATCGACGCCCACCCCGAAGCCGAGGACCTGGTGACGGCGCTGCACGAGGTCATCGCCGACCGCGGCGCCCGGCCGCTGGTCATCCAGGACCGCACGGGCAAGCGCTTCCGTCGGGCGTTCCTGCGCAACCACGACGGCGACTTCGAGCAGCCCGCTCACCAGATGGCGCTGTACGAGGAGATGGACGTGTACATCGTCATCCGCGGCAGCGACAACGTCACCCAGACCAGCGACGTGGACCCGGAGGTCTCGACCGCCTACGAGTCGGCCACCCGCGACCTGCTGAACGAGCGCCTGTCGAAGCGGTGGTGTCTCACCCAGTACCCCGCGCCGGCCAACGCCCAGCTCGCCCAGCAGAGCACGGAGGGCTACGAGAACTTCGTCTGGGACGCCATCGTCCGCGACTGGGACGAACAGCGCGAGTTCCAGGCTCAGATGGTCGAGATCATGGACGACGCCGAGGAGGTGCGGATCGTCTCGGGCGACGCGACGGACGTGACCATGAGCGTCGCCGGCAACCCCACCCTCAACGACTACGGCGAGCGCAACCTCCCCGGCGGCGAGGTGTTCACCGCGCCCGTCCCCGACTCCGTCGAGGGCGAGGTCCACTTCGACAAGCCGCTCTACCACCAGGGCCGCGAGGTGACGGACGTGTACTGCAAGTTCGAGAACGGGGAGGTCGTCGAACACTCCGCCGGGAAGAACGAAGAAGTCCTGACGAACGTGCTGGAGACCGACGAGGGGTCGAACCGCCTGGGCGAACTGGGCATCGGGATGAACCGCGCCATCGACGAGTTCACCTACAACATGCTGTTCGACGAGAAGATGGGCGACACCGTCCACATGGCGGTCGGGCGCGCCTACGACGACACCGTCGGCGAGGGCAACGAGCAGAACGACTCCGCGGTCCACGTCGACATGATCGTCGACATGAGCGAGGAGTCGTATATCGAGGTCGACGGCGAGCGCGTGCAGGAAGACGGGACATTCGTGTTCGAGGAGTGAGTTGCCTGACCGGACGCGACGGTCACTGAACCGAGCGGCGACCGCAGGAAGCCGTGAAGAGGAGCGAAACGCGAACGAAGGGAGCGTCTCCGACGATACGAGCGGAGGGGAACGGCCCGGGAAGATAGGCGGGCGAAGTCTGCGGCCTCGACCCTGTTCGCTTCTGTGAGTCGACGCTATTTGCTGTTAGAATCGTTCGCCCCGATCGATATCGTGGCCTCGTAGTAGTGGAGCCACCGGGGCGCGCGCCGGCCGACGTGACCGTGGGCGAAGACGGCATACCTGTCGCCCACGAGGTGTTCAATTTCGGGGTCCTGCACACCCAGGCTGTCGCGTGCGGTCGAGTCGTTCCGGCGGGGTTCGAGGACCGTCCCCTGGAAGGTGAGGTTCGCGCCCAGGGCGGTCGTCGTCCAGGCGGCGACGCTGTAGTTGGGGTGTTCGCGGACGTAGTCCCCCAGGATCACGTAGCGGTCGTCGTGCTCGGCCACCGTGAAGTCACCGACGCCGTACTCCGGCGGTGCGGTGTACACCGGCCCGTGGACCGTCCAGTTCGTCACGCCGTTGGGACTCGACGCGTGGCCGATCTGCGCTCCGGAGTGGTTGGATTTCGGCCCTGCTTCGTAGAACATGTGGAACCGGTCGGTCGCGTCGTCGTAGAACACGCCGGGATCCCTCGGGAAGGAGAGGGTGTTGCACACCGTCCACCCGTCGGCTGTCAGGTCGGATGTCACGTGGACCCTCCCGTCGCGGTAGGCGTAATATCGGTCGCCGACCCTGAGTCCCGTGTCGACGGACGAACCGGTGACGCCGCTCATGAAGTCCGCATCGACGGGTTTCCAGCTCCCGCCGGTCGGCCCGGGGAACGAGCTGGTCCCCTCGAAGAGGAACCGCCGGTCGTCGGCGACGTGGACGAGCAGATACGGTCCGTCGCTCGTCCGGAAGACCACCGGGTCGTGGGAGTTGTACTGAAACACCACGTTCCAATCACGCGGCCGCGTCATGTTGACTTCGACCGCACCGTCGCCCGCGTCGTCGGTGTCCGCGGTACGGATCGCGTCCGCGCTGTCGCCGGACACCGGACCGGGGCAGACATCCGCGGCGTCTCCCCCCGCCGCAGTCGCCTGGAGCCTGGCCGTCGATGGCGTCCCCGTCGCTTCCGACGCGGACTGTGACGGCGACCCCAGCACCGCTAGCGTCCCGAGGCCGGCGACAAGGACGAGACAGACGACGAGACCGGCGCCGTATGTCGAGAGAGTCGAGCGAGACAGGAGCTGACGAACGGGCACGGCCGATAGTTACGACAGTACGGCTATATGTGTTCTGGTTTGACTGGTCTCGTCGATGCGGACAGCGATCGGGGCGAGCGGTCGCGGCCGTCACCCCACGAGTGCCCCGAACACCGCCCGTTCGACCTTCTGGAGGTGTTCGCCGACGGTGGCGGGCGAGCAGCCGACGGCCTCGGCCACGTCCTCGTGGGTCGCCTCGCGGGGCGCCTCGTAGTAGCCGACGGCGACCGCCGCCTCCAGCACCTCCCGCTGGCGGCCCGTCAACGCGTCGAGCAGGCGGCCGCTCTCGGGGTGGTACTCGCCGGTCTTCTCGACGGTGACCTCGTAGCCCTCGGGTTCGGGGAACTGCATGGCGCGGGCGAACGCCGATTCGGTGCCGATCAGCGTCACCCGCTGGTCGCCCCGCTCCGTGAGTTCGATGGGCATGTCGCGGACGAGTTCGAGCTTGCGGTCGCGTTCGAGCATGTACTCGACGAGGTCGTTCGTCTCGACGCGGGAGTAGCCCCACCCGCGGCCCTCCTCGCCCGCGGCGGCGGTGAACTCGCGGACCTCGGGCGTCTCGGCCATGATCGCCCGGTAGCGGTCGATGTCGCCGGATATCTCGGTCAGCAGCGTCACCGTCCCGTCGCCCAGGTCGTCCATCCGGTGGATCGCCTCGCCGGTCACGTCCGGGTCGCGAGCGATCCGCTCGCCGACGGGGTGAAATCCCTGGCCCTCCGTCGGACTCACCAGCAGCGTCACGTACCGCATGGGCGAGCGTACGGACCGCTCGGCAAAGATTCGTCGGTCCCGGGCGAAGCGGGCGGCGTCTCGGGCCGACTCACGTCTGGATCGTGTCCCGGCGGCGCCTGCGGCTGACGACGACGTAGGCGAAGCCGACGAGCGCGAGCGCGGTCGCGGCTACGGTGGTGACCCAGTAGCCGAACAGTTCGGCCGCGGCGACGAGATACAGTACGACGAGCAGCGCGAGGACCAGGTTCTGTCGGCGCTCGATGCGGCGGAGTCGCGCCTGGAGGGCGTCGTCGTCCATACCGCGACAGTGTGGCTCCGCCCCGTCAAAATTCCTCCGGCCGTCGCGGTGCGGCCCGCCGCGGCCCGACCAACTTTGTGACTCGCTCCCGCAATTCGGGTATGGAGGAACTCACCGAGGGCGTCTACGCCTTCACCGAGACAATCGAGACCGACGAGGGCGAGCGGGCGTTCCACCCGGCGGCGGTCGAGACCGAGCGGGGCCTGCTGCTCGTCGACGCCGGGCTTCCCGGGCAGGCCGACGCCCTGGGCGCGGAGATCGAGGCAGCCGGCTTCGACTGGGCGGACGTGTGGGCGGTCCTGATAACCCACCAGGACGGCGACCACGCGGGCGCGCTCGCGAGCGTGCGGGAGAAGACCGACGCGGTCGTGTTCGCCCACGAGGCCTGCGCCCCCTACGTCGACGGTCGCGAGGAGCCGATCAAGGGCGACGGCGAGCGCTACCCGCCGGTCCCGGTCGACGTGGAACTCGTCGACCAGGAGGTCTTCCGGACGAGGGCGGGGCCGATGCGGGTGGTCTACACGCCGGGTCACGCGCCGGGTCACGTCTCGCTGTACCTGCCCGACGAGCGACTGTTGCTGGCCGCGGACGCGCTGACGGCCGCCGACGGACAGCTGCAGGGACCCAGCGAGCACTTCACCCTGGACATGGCCGAGGCCGGGCAGTCGGTCGCGCGCCTCGCGAGCCTGGCGGTCGACGGCGTCCTCTGCTACCACGGCGGGTTCGCCGCGGCCGGCGACGACCGCATCGCCGCGATCGGCGAGGCTATCGAGGCCTGACTCGCGCCCCGAGGGCCGACTCCTCGGACCGTCCCGAGGGCAGATCCACCGGGCCTACTCGCGCCCCACCCGCTGAAATAGTCCCGGCAGTTTTTGCAGCGACCGGTCCCGCGTCGTTCGGCCGTCTGACGGCCGTCTGACACCGGGTTTTCAATCCGTGAGAATCGTTCCGACAGGTATATAGGTGGTTGCTACATGTTGTCACACATGGCGCCGGATATGGTCGCTGAAGCCGAGGTGGAAACGAACGCCGAAGTCATGGCCTCCGTCGAGGAGGGCCCCACCGAGACGCTCGTGATCGCCGACATCAGCTGCGACGACGCCTATCTCACAGCGCCGCTGGCCGACGCCGCCACCCTCCCGGAGTGGCGGTAAGGACCGCCCCGTTCTGACTCGCCCCCGGTCGCCCGGCGCCGAGTCGGTCCGGTTCCGCGCATCGCGCCGTCCGATTCTCACGATCCGTGACTGCGGTCGCCCGTGGGACCGGCTGTAGTCGCTGGCCGCCAGTTTCGTCCGGTCGACCGGAACCGCCGGTCGCGCCGAGACTATGTCGACGGTGTCGATAGTGTCCTCGACCGCGTCCGGAGAAAACAAGCGTTATACCCCGGCGAGGGGATCGGACGCCCATGAAGGTACTCGTCACGGACCCGATCGCGGACGCGGGTCTGGACCGGTTACGCGATGCGGGCCACGAGGTCGAGACAGCCTACGACGTGGAGGGCGACGCGCTGCTGGACGCCGTCGCGGACGCCGACGCGATGGTCGTCCGGTCGGGCACGGAGGTCACCGCCGAGGTGTTCGCCGCCGCGCCGGACCTGCAGATCGTCGGCCGCGCCGGCATCGGCGTCGACAACATCGACATCGAGGCCGCCACCGACCACGGCGTCATCGTCGCGAACGCTCCCCAGGGGAACGTCCGCGCCGCCGCCGAACACTCCGTCGCGATGGCGTTCGCCACCGCCCGCTCGATCCCCCAGGCCCACAACCGCCTCCGCGACGGCGAGTGGGCCAAGGGCGACTTCCTCGGCACCGAACTCAACGAGAAGACGCTGGGCGTCGTCGGCTTCGGCCGCGTCGGCCAGGAGGTCGCCAAGCGCCTCGACGCGCTGGGCATGGATCTCGTCACCTACGACCCCTACATCAGCCAGGAGCGCGCCGACCGCTTCGGCGCCGACCTGGTCGACTCCCTCGACGAGTGTCTCGAACGGGCCGACTTCATCACCATCCACACGCCGCTGACCGACGAGACGGCCAACATGATCGGCGAGGAGGAGCTCGCCCAGCTGGAGGGCGGCTACGTCGTCAACTGCGCCCGCGGCGGCATCGTCGACGAGCCCGCGCTCGCCGAGGCCGTCGAGGACGGCCTCCTCAAGGGCGCCGCAATCGACGTGTTCGCCGACGAGCCGGTCGACCCCGACAACCCGCTGCTGGACGTCGAGGACGTGGTCGTCACGCCCCATCTCGGCGCCTCCACGGAGGCCGCCCAGGAGTCGGTCGCCACCTCCACCGCCGACCAGATCCTCGCCGCGTTCAACGGCGAGCCGGTCATCAACGCCCTGAACGCCCCCTCGATGGACGAGAGCGCGTTCCCCGCCGTCGAGCCGTACCTCGAACTCGCCGACACCGCCGGGACGATCGCCGTCCAGCTGTTCGGCGGCCACGTCTCCGACGTGGAGGTCACCTACGCCGGCGACATCGCCGAGCACGACACCGAGATCGTCACCGCGACCGCGCTGAAGGGCGTCTTCGAGGACGTGGTCGAGACGCAGGTCAACGCCGTCAACGCCGAGCGCATCGCCGAGGAGCGGGGCATCGACGTGACCGAGTCCAAGACCAGTTCCGCCGAGGACTTCCAGAGCCTCGTGACCGTCACCGTCTCCGACGGCGAGGACTCGGTCAGCGTCTCCGGGACGCAGTTCGCCGGCGACGACGCCCGCATCGTCCGCATCGACGGCTACCGCGTCGACGCCGTCCCCCACGGCCACATGCTCGTCGCCCGCAACGAGGACGTGCCCGGCGTCATCGGCTTCATCGGCACGGTGCTGGGCGAGGCCGACGTGAACATCGCCGGGATGTTCAACGGCCGCGAGACCATCGGCGGCGAGGCGCTCACCGTCTACAACCTCGACGACCCCGTCCCCGACGACACCGTCGCGCGGCTGCTCGACGACGAGCGCGTCATCGACATCACGCAGATCTCGCTCAACGGGCAGTAGCGGGGCTCACGCTCGTCGGCGCTGCGTCTCGTTGTTCTCGAAAACGGAGATCCTCCCCACGCGACGGCCGCGACTATCTCAGTAGCCCGCGGAGGCGGTCAAGCGCGCCGGTCGGGCGGTCGCGCTCGTCGTCCGCGGTGTCGCCGGCTTCGAGGTCGAACTCGTCGGCGACGAGTGGTTCGTCGCGGCAGGCGTCGCGTCCCCGGAGGACGCGTTCGTAGCGGTCGACGACGTGCTGGAGGTCGGCCTCGCGCGATTCGAGGCGGCGTTCGAGCGTCTCGACTCTGGCTTCCAGCAGGGCGATCTTCGCCAGGTAGAACGTCTCGGGTCGCTCGTCTACCGTGAGAGCGGTCCGGTCGGCCGCTCCGGCGTCGGCTCGGCCGGTCGGTCCGGCGTCGGTCGTCGAGTGGCCGCACGACTCGCCCGCCGACTGGCGGTCGGTGCATGGGTAGAGTTCCCCCTGTTCTGGTGGGTCGGCGTTCGCGGCCATGCCTCCGGACCGAGGTGTCGCCCGCGGAAAAAGACGGGGCAGACGAGCGCCCGACGCGCGTCTGACGACCGGCGGTGTCCGGCCGCAGTCCTGCGATCTCCCGCAGTGGTTGTCTCGTGTCGGCCCGGTCGCTAGCCGGGATCGCCGCCGCAGTCACCGGTGCGGTGAACGCCCTCGCCGCGCTCGCGAAGACAGCGAGAGACATCCGATCGCTCGGGCCACCCGAGCGATCGGACCGCCCGGTGGGCACCCGGGTCGCCCACAGACCTCGCGCGGTTCCGTCGCGTGAACGAACGCGCACTCCGGCGTCGCCACCGCGGTTGCTCAGTGCCTATAGCATCCGGCGCGGAGCGCCGGTTCGCGGGACGCGAGGGAGCGAAGCGACCGAGTCGTCCGGCCTGTCTCGTGAGAGTGGCGAACGAGACCTCGTCAGAGCGTGCTCTGACGGTGTTTTCACCCATGTTTTCGCCGGAGGGGTTCCCCGCAGGTCGCCTCTGGCGACCGAGGAAACCCCTCCGGGAAAAAGATGGTTCGTAACGCTCATTCCGTGCGGCGGAACAGTCGGGGGTATGCACGTCCTCGCGGCGACGAACAACCTCTATCCGGACCCGTCGGCGACGGGCTCGGGGCGGTACAACTACGAGGTCGGCCGCCGGCTCGTCGAGCGGGGACACCGGGTGTCGGTGATCACCAGACAGCGCGGGGACACCCCGGCACGGGAGACCGTCGCCGGGATGGACGTGTACCGCTACGGCGCGTCGGTCCCGAAGCTCCCGGCGACGCTGCGGGAACTCGGCCGGCTCGTCGAGTCGGTCCGGGCGACGGAGCCGGTCGACCTGGTCAGTTTCCACGGGGCGCTGAGTTCGCTGGGCGTCGACCGGGCGATGCCCGACGCCGTCCCGCGGACGTACACGGTCCACGGGCTGTGGGGCGTGGAGTACCGCGACCGGCTGGTCGACCCGAGCCCGTGGGCGGCGCCGTGGCACTGGCTCAACCGGCGGCTGCGCCACCGGATCGAGGGTCGCGTGGTCGGCCGCAGCGACGCGACGGTCGTGCTGAGCGAGTTCATGCGCGAGCGGGTCCGGGACCACCACCCGGACGCGCCGCCGATCCGCGTGGTCCCGGGCGGCGTCGACGTCGACCGGTTCGCGCCGCTCGACGGGCCGGCCCCCGGGACTTTCGGCGACGAGGACCTCTCGGTCCTGACGGTGCGGCGGCTCACGCCGCGGATGGGGCTGGAGACGCTGCTCGACGCGTTCGCGCGGGCGGTCGGGGGCGGACTCGACGCGCACCTGTACGTGGGCGGCGACGGGCCGCTCCGGGAAGACCTGGTCGCGCGGGCCGAGCGGCTCGGCGTCGCGTCGGACGTGACCTTCCTGGGGTACGTCCCCGAGGACGACCTGCCGGGGCTGTACGCCGGCGCGGACGTGTTCGTCCTGCCGACGCTGGAACTGGAGGGGTTCGGGCTCGCGACGCTGGAGGCGCTGGCCGCGGGGACCCCGGTCGTCGGCACGACCGCGGGGGCGACGCCGGAGATCCTCGGCCCGCTGGCCGACCGTTCGGCGGTCCCCGAGTCGCTGCTGGTCCCGCCGGGGGAAGCCGACCCGCTCGCCGACCGGCTGGCCGCGTGGGCGCGGCTGTCCGCGGACCAGCGGGCGGCCGCGGGCGAGGCCTGCCGGGCGTACGTGCTGGACGAGGGCTACACCTGGGCGGCCGTGACCGACCGGCTGGAGGAGCTGTTCGCGGACGTTCGCGGGTGATCGGTGCCGCGGGGGTCCGCGGGAGCGGGACGAGCGGTCGCGCGGATTCCCAGTAACTGGGACAGCGCCGTTCACTCATCTTCAACACCCCCGATGTTGGTGGTAACAGGGAACAGGGACGCCCGACGGACCCCGCCACCACAATGACTCAGACACGGTACGATTCCGACGACGGACAGGTACGGCAGCCCGACGCGACGGGCGGCTCGGTCGCCGCGCGGTCGTGCCCGGAGTGCGACGGACGGGTCGTCGAACACGAGGACCGCGGCGAAGCGACCTGCGAGGAGTGCGGGCTCGTGCTCGACGAGGACGCCATCGACCGCGGACCCGAGTGGCGCTCGTTCGGCGACGGCGACGGCGACGAGAAGAGCCGGGTCGGCGCGCCGACGACCGAGCTCATGCACGACAAGGGGCTGTCGACGAACATCGGCTGGCGGGACGCCGACGCGTACGGCGAGGCGCTGTCGTCGCGCAAGCGGGCCCGGATGCAGCGGCTGCGCACCTGGGACGAGCGCTTCCGGGCGAAGGACGCCCGGGAGCGCAACCTCAAGCAGGCGTTCGGCGAGATCGACCGGATGGCCTCGGCGCTGGACCTGTCGGAGCCGGTCCGCGAGACCGCGGGTGCCCTCTACCGGCGGGCGGTCGAGGCGGAGCTGCTCCCCGGGCGCTCCATCGAGGGGATGGCCACGGCGTCGCTGTACGCCGCCGCGCGCCAGCACGGGGCGCCCCGGCGGGTGACGGAGTTCGCCGAGGTGAGTCGCGTCCGGCAGAAGCGCGTCCAGCGGGCCTACCGCTACGTCAAGCGGGAGCTCGGGCTGGCGATCGAGCCGGAGGACCCCGCGCAGTACGTCCCGCAGTTCGCGTCGGAACTCGACGTCAGCGACGAGGCCGAGCGGCTGGCCAGGGAGCTGCTCGACGTGGCGAAGGGGGAGGCCGCCCACAGCGGCAAGAGCCCCGCGGGGCTGGCGGCAGCGGCCGTCTACGCCGCGGCGAACCTGACCAACGAGAAGCTCACGCAGGCGGCCGTCAGTTCCGTCGCGGACGTGAGCCGGGTGACGATCCGGGACCGCTACCAGGAACTGCTCGACCTGTACGCCGCCGAGGGATGACCGGTGTCGGGACGGAGCGGCGCGGGCCGGACACCCCGCGACGGACGGGCGACGGCGAGCGCCCCCCGGAGCGCCGCCGGGAGCCGACCGGATAGCATATTCGGGAGTCCGTCCACCACCCGATAATGGCGGACGATTCAGCGCCCCCGTCCGACGACGCGTCCCCGACGGCCGTACTCGAGGCGCTGGACGACCCCGACTGCAGGGCGATCCTCCGGGAGACAGCCGAACCCATGACCGCAACAGCACTCGCGGACGCCTGCGAGATCCCGAAGTCGACGCTGTATCGCAAGCTCGAACTCCTCAGCTCGGCGGGACTGCTCCGCGAGCGGGACGTCATCAACCCCGAAGGGGGACGGACGACGAGGTACGAACGGGACTTCGAGAACGTGCTCATCTCGATGGACGAAGACGACACCTTTTCGGTGACGGTCGACCGACCGCAGCGTACCGCCGACCAGCGGCTCGCGGACATCTGGTCGACCATGGGGGACGAACTGTGAACGAGACGCTCGTCGCGATCGCCGTCGTCAAGTCCGTCGTCCTGCTGCTGGGCGGCGCGATCACCGCCATCGCGTACAGGGCCTACCGCCGGGCGGGCGACCCGTCGCTCGGCGTCCTCGGCGCCGGGTTCGCCATCATCACCCTCGGCGCGCTCGTCTCCGGCGCCGCCAACCAGTTTTTCGCCGTCCCCCTCGAAACGGGCGTGCTCGTCAACAGCGTCTTCCTGGCCGTCGGGCTTGCCGTCATCACCTACTCGCTGTACATGCAGGGCTGAGCGCCGACCACCGCTGGCGCGACGAGCGAGCCGGTCCGACGGGCGCGTCGCCGCCGCTCTCCCCGGCGTCCGCCGAACCACGAACAGTTATGTGCGTCTCGCTCCGATCCGCGACTGACCGATGGGCCGACGCGACATCGAGCCGTTCTCCGAGTCGGCGACCTACCGGGTCGCGCGGACGCTGCGGCGGTGGGCCGAGGGGAGCGTCCTGCTCTCGCGGCTGGACGGCGAGCGCGCCCTCTCGGCGGCGCTCGCCGCGGTCGTGCTCGTCAGCGTCGCGTCGGTGTTCCGCTCGAACCTAGGCGCCGGCGTCAAGTTCCTCAGCTTCGCGCTGGTGTTCGTCTCGGTCGCGGCGCTGACCGAGCGGTTCCTCTACCCGGAGGCGGAGTGACCGCCACCACGATTCGAGCGCCGGCGCGGCGAAGACGGCCAGCAGGAAGACGAACACCGAGCGGTGTCTGATCGTCGTGCCGAAGTTCGAGTCGATCAGCCCGTAGCCGACAACCCCGCCGAGGTAGACGACCAGCAGGGGGAAAGCTACGACTGGATCGTGTTCGACGCGCCGGAGCGTCAGGTACGCCGCCGTCGCGAGGACGACGAGCAGCGGCAGCGAGAGGACGGCGACGAGGTCGAACGCCGAGTCGACGTGCAGCGGGAACGGGGCGAACTGGAAGTAGATCGCCCGGACGGGCGCGGCCAGGAGCACGTCCAGCCAGGAGCCGTACCGCTCGAAGCCGAGGTAGGCGGCCCCGCCCATGATCCGGTACTGCAGCCGCGAGTTGAGGGCGTCGACGGGGAACAGCCGGGTGAACAGCGCGAACCCGGCGACGCCGACCGGCACGCCGGCGAGCGCCAGCGACGCGAGCGTGACCTCGCGGTCGGCGACCCGCTGGAGTCCCGCGACCAGCAGCGACCCGGTCGCACCCAGCAGGACGAGGAGGGCCAGTTCCTCGCGGAGGAGGAACAGCATCGCCCACAGCGGCGGGGCGGTGAGCGCCCACCACCGGCGCCGGTCGGCGATCGCCCGCACGCAGACCGCGAGCAGCGTCAGGGCGAGCAGCGTCGAGAGGGCGTCGCGCATCGGGAGGCTGCTGAACAGGAACGGGAATGGGAGAAAGAGCACCGCGAGCAACAGCCCGTCGGTCGATTCGAGGGGGTCGTACAGCCGGCGGGCGAGATAGCACGCCGGCAGGGCCATCAGCACGGCCAGCAGGCCGTTGACGACGGACAGCGTCGTCGGGTCGGCGCCGAACATCGCGTAGAGGACCGCCTGGACGGTCCCGAAGGCGTCGAGCGACGAGAACGGGTTCGCCTCGGCCCCCCGGAGGAGGCCCGTCGCGATCCCGTGGAACTCGCCGATATCCCAGGTGTAGGGTAGCAGCGGGAGGACGACCAGCGCGAACGCGAGGTGGCCCGCGAGCGCGAGCCCGCCGGCCAGCCGGAAGCGCCGCGAGCGGCGCCGCGCGAGCAGCGCGAACGCCAGGACGACCGCGACGACGGCGAGGGCGACCATCGGCCCCGGGTTTTCGCGGGCGAAGTATATACCTGCGGATCGGCGAGCGGGACGGACCGGACAGTCGAGTGCGAGCTACGCGCCGGCGGCCGGGTACGGGCTACGCCCGGATGACCGAGTGCGAGCCACGTACCGGCGAGCATGGGCTACTCGCCGGCGAGCACGTCGCGGTAGACAGCGCGGGTCTCGTCGAGCATCCGCGCCCGGGTGAACCGCTCGCGGACGCGCCGCCGGGCGTTGGCCGAGTAGCGGCGGTACCGTTCGGGGTCTCCGAGGAGCGTCCGCGCGGCGTCGGCGATCGCCGCCGGGTCGCCAGGTTCGACCGTCAGGCCCGTCTCGCCGTCGACGCTGACGAAGGGGACCCCGGTCGGCAGCGCCGTGTTGATCACCGGCAGTCCGCGCTGCATCGCCTCCAGCTGGACGATGCCGAACGACTCGTTCTCGCCGGCCGACGGGAGGACGAACAGGTCCGCCTCGCGGTAGAGCCGGTCGAGCCGCTCCTCGGAGACGAACCCCTCGAAGGTCACCCTGTCGGCGACCCCCTCTTCGCGGGCGTGGCGTTCGAGCGCGTCGCGGGCGGGGCCCTTGCCGACGATCGAACACGTCGCGTCGAGACCCGACATCGCCGAGATGAGGTACTCGACGCCCTTGAACTCGACGAGCCGGCCGACGAACAGGAGGTGCCGGCCCTCCGGGGACCTGGGCTCGACGGGGTCGTCGTCGGCCTCGATCCCGATCGGGACGACCTCGGCCTTCTCGCGGAACTTCGCGACCTGGGCGCACTCGTCGCGCATGTTCGGCGAGGTGACGATAACCCTGGACACGTCGCCGAGGAACCGGTCGAGGACCGGCCTGTAGGGGTAGACGACCGGCCCCTTGCCGATGATGTCGTCGTGGAAGGTCGCGACCGCCGGCGTGTCCACCCGGTTGCACAGGTGGCTGACCGGCCCGAGCGGGAAGGGGAGGTGGTAGTGGACGAAGTCGGCCCAGTCGAGTTGCCGGCGCAACCGGTAGGGGAAGGCCGGGCTCATCGGCGTCGACTTGACCGCCCCGAGCGAGCCGGCGCGGACGACACGCGTCCCGTGTCTCTCGTCGACGCCGCCGCGCCCGCGTTCGGCGCACGTGAGGATCCGGAAGTTCGCGTCGTCGATCCCGGTCACCAGCGTCCGGACCAGCTTCTGGATCCCGCCGGTGAACGGGTAGTAGTAGGTACAGACCTGCAGGACGTTTGGCGCGTCGGCCGGCTGGGAGTCGCTGGACATGGCTGGCAGGCTGTCGATCCGGACCGGGGCCGACGGGGTGCCGGACGGCCCCGAATCCCGTACGTCCACACCGGAACGATCCCGGAATAAGCGCTTCGATTCTTAGGCCGGCCAAAACCAGTGCGGGCAGGGGCCACGACCGCCCGGAACCGTCACGAGTCGTCGTCGAGCGGAGCCGGCAGGGCGGCCCGAGCGTGTGCGACGAGGTCCGCGAGGCGGACCGACGGGGCGGGCCCGCCGACGGCGGCGCCGGCGAGGATCCAGTAGACCGCGTTGACCGACGGCCACCGGTAGGCGACCACCCACAGCGAGTACAGCGAGACCCCGACCAGCGCGGCGAGGACGCCGGCCCAGCGCCGGCGGTCCCCCGGTCGCCCCCACAGCAGTCGCTTCGCGGCGAGCCAGGCCGCGCCCGCCTGGGCGGTCACGTACGCGAGCAAGCCGGGCACGCCGGTTGCGGCGAGTTGCTGGAGCGGGAGGCTGTGGATCAGCCGGCCGGTCGTCCGGTGGACGTTCAGCCCGCCGCCGAGGCCGAACAGCGGGTAGCGGGCGGCCAGCTCCAGCGCGAGCGCGTACTGTTCGAGCCGGATCGCGAGGGTGTTCGTCCTGACGAACAGGACCCGGTCCGCGCCCCCGAGGACGGCGACCGCGGCCCAGAGCGCGACCGCGCCGCCCGCGGCCAGCGAGCCCGGCCAGACCAGCCGCCGGGCCCGCACCCCACCCAGCCGCTCGGCTACCAGCGACAGCCAGTAGACGGCCACGACGCCGACGGCGCCGTACAGGCCGACGATCGCCGCGTGAGAGCCGCTCGCCACAACGCTGGCGACGCCGAGGAGCGCGCCGACCGGGGCGAGCGCGCGCCACCGCGACCGCGGCACGGCGGCCATCGAGAGGCCCACGAGGGCGATGGCGAGCCCGACCGTCGCGCGGCTCTGGCCGACCCCCGGCCCCTCGTATATCACCGTCGCGCCCGTGGGGAACGCGGTCGGCGACGGCGACGGCCACCACCGGGCGACGGCCGGTCCGAGGGCGCCGAAGTTGACCAGATACCCCGCCCGCCCGGCGGCGACCTCGTCCACGGCGAACACCAGGGCCCCGACGAGTCCGAGCGCGAGCGGCGAGAGCACCGCGCCCGGGTCGGCCTCGCGGGCGACGACCGCCGCCGCCGCGAGCAGGAGGAGGTACCGCAGGTGTTCCTCGGCGTACTGGACGGCCGCGCCGGTCGACGGCCCGTTCCCGACGGCGGCCGACAGGTACGCCCAGCCGACGAACGCCGCGAGCGCGCCGGCGACGAGCCACCCGTCGGTGCCAGGGAGCCACTCCCGGAGAGCGCCGACTCGCTCGCGCCACGTGCGGACGGTCCGATTCCGGCCAGTCCGGCCACCGATGGCGCGAACGCGCCCGACCCGCTCCCGGACGGCCCGGGCAGGGTGGTCCCGGCCGAGCGCGCGGTCGGACAGCGCCACCCCGAGCACCCCGACCGCCAGCAGGTCCACGAGCAGGGGGTCCACTAGCGGGACGGGGTACGGTCCCGGGTAGGCGTTGACGTTGAACGCGACCGTGACGAACAGGGCGGCACAGAGCCCGTCGAACGGGCGGCCCGACACCACGACTGCGAGGACGTACAGTCCCGTCCCCGCGGCGAGGAGCGGGGCGACCGGGAGGCCCAGGAGGTGGTATCCGGCCGGGACCGCGACCACGAGCAAGCCGACCAGCGCCGCCGCGAACGCGGTGGCGGGTCGGACGGGGTCGAACGCGCTGGCGGCCGCGGAGTGCGCGCCGTGGCGGATCGTCCCGAACCGGTCGCCCATCTACGTCTCACGATTACGGACGACCACATTAATCCCGCCCACTCTCCGGACCCGGTGAGTCCCTGTCGCGGGCGGACACCAGTGACTGCCACAGACGGCCGCACACAGGCCGACACAGGGCAACGCAGACGCCGCCCGACCCGTCGTTCCCGACACGAACGCCGCCCGGCCCGTCGTGTCAGCCGGGCGACGCCGCTCGGAACGAAACCTGTACTCTTTTACTTTAGGTATGCCTAAACCATCTCGATGGCCGCGGACACCGGGTCGAACACGGAGTCGCGCTCCCGCGCGTCGCTGCTCGGTAGTGACTCGACCCGGGATCCGAAAAACGTCTATCGGTTTCTCTCGGGCGCGGGGCTGGTCGGGATCACGGCGCTGACGCTCACGGCCGTCGGACTCGCGGAGGCCCACGGCGTGTTCGACCGCCACGCGCTGCTCTGGCACGCCAGCGACATCGGCGGCCACAGCGGGGACCTGCCGACGATGCTCGCGCTGACGGGCGTCGTGACGGTCGTGGCCGTGCTGCCGCTGTGCAAGCCCCAGCCGCGGCGGATCCTCGACACGGTGACGGGGACGGTCCGCTCGCTGCTGGTGGTGACGGCGGCGCTCGCCACGGTCGGCTACTTCGACTACACGCTGCGACTGCCGCGGGTGGTACTGCTGTCGACCGTCGGGGTCCTGTCGGTCGCCCTCCCGCTCTGGTTCGCCGCCCTGCAGCACTGGCAGCTCAAGCGGGGCGGCGGGACGCTGGTCGTCGGCAACAACCCCAAGCGCATCGAGGCGGCGGTCCAGGCGGCGGCCGAACCGGTCGTCGGGTACGCCTACTCGCCGACGGACGCCCGCGACCCCGTCTCGGCGGAGGGGGTCGACGCCGACGGCGGTCACGCCGGGATCCCGGAGAAGCTGACCCAGTACGAGTGTCTCGGCGGCCTCTCGCGGCTGGACGACATCCTCCAGCGGTCGAACGTCGAGACGGTGATCCCCGCCCTGCCCCAGACCGACCGGGCGGAGTTTTTCGGCGTGCTGGAGACCTGCCACGACCACGACGTGAACGTGGAGATCCTCAACGAGCACAACGAGAGCGTCCTCGTCAAGGAGGAGGGCGCCATCTCCGCCGAGCGGACCAAGCGGCTCATCGGGATCAACATGGAGCCGCTGGACCTGCAGAACCGCCTGACAAAGCGGCTGTTCGACCTGGCCTTCGCGACCGTCGGGATGGTCGTCCTCGCCGTCGTGTTCGTCCCCATCGCGGTCGCGATCAAGCTCGACAGTCCGGGCCCGGTCTTCTACCGGCAGGAGCGCACCACGCAGTTCGGCGACACCTTCCCCGTCTACAAGTTCCGGAGCATGCGCCCCGAGGGCGAGCGGGCGGCCCCGGGGGAGGAACAGGACAGGGTCACCCGCGTCGGACGGTTCCTCCGGCGGACGCACCTCGACGAGCTGCCCCAGCTGTGGGCCATCTTCACCGGGCAGATGAGCGTCGTCGGCCCCCGCGCCGCCTGGACGGCCGAGGAGGAGTTCCTCCAGAACGAGATGGACACCTGGAAGAAGCGGTGGTTCGTCAAGCCCGGGCTGACCGGGCTGGCCCAGATCAACGAGGTCTCCAGCGAGAACTCCCGCGCGAAGCTCCAGTACGACCTCACCTACATCCGCAACCAGTCGTTCTGGTTCGACGTGAAGATCGTCGTCCGGCAGGTCTGGATGGTGGTCACCGACTCCGTCGGGCTCGCCCGCCGGTGGCTCGCCGACCGCCGCGGCGCGGACACGCGGTGACGAACGTGCGTCGAGGCCCCTCCGGCGAGCGCGCGGCCGACCGCCCTCCGCGTGGTACCGCCACACGAAACCGCACCCTTTATCTTTTAGGTATGCCTAAACGCTCGTAATGGCCGCCGGTACTCAGTCGCACGTCGCCGCCACGCCCGACGTGGAATCGCGCGAACGGCCCGAGATCTCCGTCTGCGAGGGCGGGCCCGGGACCTCGGTGTTCATCGAATCGGGCAACACCGACGGGTGGATCGCCAGCGACCTGACGGTCGACGTGACCCAGTAGCGACCGCAGGCACGGAACCCCCTCCCGAGTGCGGACCGACCTCCAGAGTGTGGACCTGTTCCGGAGGGCGGACCGACCTGCAGTGGGTGACTCGCTCCGGAGACGGGACGGAGCGGGCGCTCCCGGACGGATCGACGAAAAAACGGCTTCTACGAACGGTGGGTATCCGAAACCCGGTCAGTCCATCGCGGCGTCGGTGACGAGGGTGTCGTCCTCGAGGTAGTGGTCGATGACGTGGGCGTGTTCCTCGAGGTCCTCGAGCTGCTCGCGGAGCATCTCGGCGGTGGCGTGGTCGCCGAGGCCCTCGGCGAGCTCGATGTGCTCGCGGTAGCTCTCGATGATGTCGCCGTACATCTCGAGGTCGTTCTCGAAGGAGGTCCGGATGTCGTAGACGTCCTCGTCCTCCGGCTCGACGGTGGCGTTCTCGGAGAGCGCGGTCATGCTCGCGTGCGGGACGCCCCCCAGCGCCTGCAGTCGCTCGGCGAGTTCGTCGGCGGCCTCCTCGACGTCCTCGTAGGCCTCCTGCAGCCACACGTGGATGTCGCGGAACTCCGCGCCCTCGACGTTCCAGTGATGCTTGTGGAGCTGGTGGTACAGCACGTACGCGTCGGCCAGGTCCGCGTTCAGCGCCTCGATGACCTGCTCGGCCTTCTCCTCGTCGAGGCGAACCGGGTTCTCGCCGACTGTCCCAGCCTCCTGTCGAACGGTCTTCTGGGTGCTCATTGCACTCGGTGCTACGCGCCTGAACCACTTATAACTTTTCAAGATCCAGACATTTTTCGGACGACCTAAACCGGCGCCGTCGGGGGATCGGGGGTCCGGTCGGCCGCGACCGACCGCGGTCGGGACCGTCGGCGGGACCGTCGACAGCGCGAACATCGGCGGGCAGAACCGCGGCCGCGAGGTGACCTTCTCGCTCAGCGCGGACCGGTCGGTCACGGTCACCGGGATCTCGGTACGGACGGGGAACGACCTCGCCGACCGGGAGTACGACGAACAGGACACGACGATCGGCGGCTCGTCGGTCCCGACTGAAGTGTCCTGCGAGTTCGAGGTCGCCCTCCGCGATATCACCGGGAGCGGCGACCTCGGCGTTGGCGAGTTCGTCGGCCCCGCGAGCCCGGAGGCCGACCTCGTCGTCACGCTCCAGTTCGACGACGGGAGTTCGCTTGAGGTCGGGATCGGGTAGCCGCGCTTCGATGGTGACCGACCCGCACTCGAGTTAGGGCCGACGACGGACCGGCTGGTGGGAGCCGTGACCCGTTCTACCGAGCACCGCGTCGGGAGTGATCGATCAGGGACCAACGGTCGTGTACAACTGTCCGATATCGAGTGCGGCCACAGCATCGGATATCGCATTTACCACAGATTCTAATAATACAGTAAGAATTGATATTATCGGCGGAAAGCCGATAGTTCGGAATGCTCCCTTCCGAAGCTTGCCCGCAGCGGATCCGGTAAGGTGTCCGACAGCTCGAAACTATTAGAATCGGCTATCACGGCCGCTGTCGGCCTATACAGAAGTTTCTGTAGTTGCTGGGGCACGGTCTGATCCGCCGGCGAGTAGTGCCGATCGATCGCTGCCGCCGATCCATCCGATCCGTGATGTCTGTGGTGTCGTATCTGTCGAAACCCGGCAAAAATCGGATTATATCCCATCTAACTGCAGAATCAGACGTCTTCCGGTCCCTGAACGCATCGTAAGCTTCACGAGATCGCTACGACCGTTCGATTCTGGCACTAAACATAATAAAATATATGATATTGCGTAATAGACAGTATGTAGTTATGTGATTCTTGTTTTAGTTGTGGGTTCCGACGAGCGCGGCCTCGTCGATCCGAACGGCTTCTAGTCGCGCGGTGTAGGTAGCGCTGTCGCCCGCAGGGACGGGCGCGAACAGCAGCGCCGTCGTCCCGCCGGCGGGCGCGTCCGACCGAAACGGACGGTAGTATTTTGCCCCGTCGGGCGCAACGGGAGGGCCATGGAGTCAGCGAACGACGAGTGGCGGGTCACGGAAGCGCTCGACGGCGAGTGGCTGTTCCTGCCCGAACCCGACGACAGCGAGGAGCGCGCGCTCGCGGACCCGGCGGCGGACTGGTCGGACGCCCAGCGCGTGACCGTCCCGCACGCCTGGCAAGAAGCGGCCAGCTATCGCGAGTACACGGGGACGGCGTGGTACCGCCGGACGTTCGAGTACGACGGGACCGGCGACCGCGTTTTCCTGCGGTTCGGCGCCGTCGACTACGAGGCGACCGTCTCCGTCGACGGCCAGCAGGTCGGCACGCACCGCGACGGGTACCTCCCCTTCGAAGTGGAGGTGACCGACGCCCTCTCGCCCGGCGAGAGCGTCGTCGCCGTCGAGGTGACCGACCCCGCGGACCTCTCCGAGATCCCCCACGGCAAGCAGGGCGCGCCGTGGTACACCCGGATCAGCGGCATCTGGCAGTCGGTCACCCTCGAAGCCCGCCCCGAACGGTTCGTCGAGGACGTGCGCGTCACGCCGGACCTCGACGACGACACCGCGCGAGTGGACGTGACGGTCGACGGGGACGCCGGCGACCTCGACGCCGCGATCATCGTCTCCCGCGAGGGCGACGAAGTGGCAACGGGGACCTGCGAAATCGGCGATGGCGAGGGCGTCTGCGAGGTCTCGATCCCCGACGCCGACTACTGGACGCCGGACGACCCGGCGCTGTACGACGTGCGCGTCGAGTTGCGGGACGGCGACGAGCCGATCGACGCCACGGAGACGTACTTCGGGATGCGCAGCGTCGACGCCGACGGCGACCGGCTCTACCTCAACGGCGAGCCGCTGTACGTTCGCGGCGCGCTCGACCAGGCGTACTACCCGGACACGCTCTATCGACCCTTCGACGACGACCTCTTCGAGTACGAGATCCGGACCGCGAAGGAACTCGGGTTCAACATGCTCCGCAAACACATCAAGCCGGCTCACCCCGACTTCGTCGAGGCCGCCGACCGCCTCGGCATCCTCGTCTGGCAGGAGCCCGCGAACCCGACGGTCTACTCCGAGCGCTCGAAGCGGGAGGTCCGCGAGCAGGCACGCGGGCTGATCGACCGCGACTACAACAGCCCGAGCGTCGTCGCCTGGAGCCTCTACAACGAGGAGTGGGGGATCGGCCTCGACCAGGAGGACTACTCCATGCACGACGGGCGCCTCTGGAACGACGAAGAGAAACAGGACTACCTGACCGAACTCTTCCACGAGGCCAAGGAGTGGGACCCGACGCGGCTCGTCTGTGACAACTCCGGGTGGGCCCACGTCGCCACCGACCTCAACGACTACCACGAGTACTACGTCAGTCCCGACCGCGCGGAACCGTGGGCAGATGCCCTCGACGAGATCGCGGCGAATCCCGGGGACAACTACGCGACCGAGAACACGCCGGCCGAAGACGCGCCCATCCTCATCTCCGAATTCGGGACGTGGGGCTTCCCGGACCTCCCAAAACTCCGCGAGCACTACGGCGGCGACCCGTCGTGGTTCTCCCACGACTTCCTCGAGGACCCGCTCAAGCGGCCCGAGGGCGTCGACGAGCGCTACGAAGCGACCGACCTCCCGGACGTCTTCGACGACTACGACGACCTCGCGGAAGCGTGGCAGCGCCGGGAGGCTGTCTCGCTCCGTGGCGTCATCGAGGAGATGCGGACCCACGAGGCCGTCGCGGGCTACGTCGTCACCGAGTTTTCCGACATCGAGTGGGAGTTCAACGGGGTTCTCGACTACCTCCGCGACCCGAAGGAAAACCTCGCCGACGAGTTCGCCACCGTCAACGGCGAGGTACTGGTCGCGATCGACCCCGGGACGCACGTCCTCGCGCCCGGCGACGAGGTGGCTGTCACCCTCCGCATCGTCAACGACACGACCGAGACGCTGGAGGGCGAACTCCGGTGGAGGGGTCCCGGAGCGGAGGGATCGCAGTCGGTCACCGTCGACGGCTTCGGGACGACGACCGTCGAGGGGGCGATCACGCTATCCCCCGGTGCGGATGCCGGGAGTGGCGCTCACACGCTCGACGTGACCTTCGAGACTGATGACCGGGACGTCGCGAACGAGGAACCGGTGTTCGTCGCGGAGAGCGAAACGCCCGACCGGACGGTCTACGCGGACGAACCGCTGGCCGCTGCACTGGAAACCGGGGGCGTCGACGTTACCGACGACCTCGACGAGGCCGACGTGGCCGCAGTCACCGCGGTCGACGCGGCGGTCTCCGAGTTCGTCGAGGCGGGCGGCGCGGCGCTGGTCGTCCCCGAACCCGGCGGGCGGATGGCCGAGTCCGACGCCTTCGACTACCGGAACCTCCCCGCGGGCGAGAGCTGGAACCTCGTCTCGTCGCTGCTCTACCAGGACAGCGACCTCGTCGGCGACCTGTGTTCCGACACCCGCGTCGGCTGGGCGTTCGAGGATCTCTTCCCCCACGACCTAGTCGAAGATCTGGATCCGTCGGCCGACGAGATCCACGTCGGGTCTGTCGAGGGCTGGATCGCCAACTGGGGCAGTCCACTCGTGGTCCGCGACCGCGGTGACGGCCGGCTCTGTTCCTGCACGTTCCGCGTCACCGACCGCTACGGCGAACACCCGACCGCGACGGCGCTGGTCGACCGGCTCCTGAGAGAGCTGTAGCACCGCAGAGCGGATCCGACGGCGGGCCGGGTCGACCGCGCTCCCGCTGACGCCGGATCACTCGGACGGGCCGACGCCCGCCTCGCGCATGTACTCGTCGAGCGTCGCCGCGATCCGCTCGGCGAACGCGTCGTCGTTGATGTTCCCGTCGTACTCGATCAGTTCGACATCGTCGTCTAGGTTGTCCCGGAGCGCGTCGAACAGCGCCGCGTCGGCGTCGGGGTCGTGGAAGTCCTCGCCCTCGGTGTCGAGCATCGACACGCCGCCCAGCGGGAGCGCCAGCGCCGTCGGCCCGGTCGCGTCGTTCAGCTTCCCGGCGACGATTTCACCGAGTTGCGCGTTCTCCTCGGGCGTCGTCCGCATCAGCGTCACCTGCGGGTTGTGGATATGGAACTGCCGCCCCTCGAACTCCTCCGGGACTGAGTCCCGCGGGCCGAAGTTCACCATGTCGAGCGCGCCGACCGAGACGACCTGCGGGACTCCCGTCTCGGCGGCGGCGTCGAGGCGGTCCTCGCCGGCGGCGAGGACGCCCCCGACGAGTTCGTCCGCCCACTCCGTCGTCGTGACGTCGAGGACGCCGTCGACGACGCCCTGTCGGATCAACGCCTCCATCGCGCGGCCGCCGGTCCCCGTCGCGTGGAAGACGATCGTCTCGTAGCCCCGCTCTTCGAGCCACTCTCGGGCGGTCTGGACGCAGGGCGTCGTCACGCCGAACATCGTGAGCGCGACCGTCGGCCGCTCGTCCACGTCCACGTCGGCGTCGTTGGTCACCATACCGACCATCGCCAGCGCGGCGTTGGCGATCACTCGCCGCGAGAGTCGATTGAGCCCCTCGATGTCCGCGACGGAGTACATCATCGTCACGTCTTTCGCGCCGACGTAGGGCTCGGTGTCGCCCGAGGCCATCGTCGACACCATGAGCTTCGGAACCCCCACTGGCAGGGCGCGCATCGCCGTCGTCGCGATAGAGGTGTTGCCCGACCCGCCGAGTCCGAGCACGCCCTTGAGGGTTCCCTCCTCGTGCAGTCGCTGTGCGATTGCGGCCGCCCCCTCGCCCATCGCTTCCATCGCTTCGCCGCGCTCGCCCTCCTCGCGCAGGGATTCGAGCGTCGTGCCCGCCGCCTCGGCCACCTCGCCCGCGGCGGTGTCCGGGTCGAAGCCCGGTTCGCCCATCACGCCGACGTCGACGACGTGGACGTCGACGCCCTGCGCGGCGATCACGTCTCTGGCGAAGCCGATCTCTTCCGCTTTCGTGTCCAGCGTCCCGACGATGACGACGCTCATCTCAGAATTCGATGTCCTTGAACTCGCGGGCCTGTTCCTGGATGGCCCCCTCGGTCGGGAGGCGCTCGATGCTGGAGGCGCCGAAGAAGCCGACGACGCCCTCGGTGTTGTGCAGGACGTACTCGGCGTCGTCCGGCCAGGCGATCGGCCCGCCGTGGCAGATCACCATGACGTCCTCGTCGACCTCCTTCGCGGCGTCGTGGTGGGCCTGCACCCGCTCGGCCGCCTCGTCGAGGTCCAGCGCCGTCTCCGCGCCGATGTCCCCCGAGGTCGTCAGCCCCATGTGCGAGACGATCACGTCGGCGCCCGCCTCGGTCATCCGCCGCGCCTGCTCCTCGCTGAACACGTACGGGCAGGTGAGCATCCCCTGGTCGGCCGCCTCGCTGATCATCTCGATCTCCTTGTCGTAGCCCATCCCGGTCTCCTCCAGGTTCTGCCGGAACCCGCTGTCCTCGTCGATGAGTCCGACCGTCGGGAAGTTCTGGACGCCCGAGAACCCGCGGCGCCTGAGGTCCTCGATGAACACGTCCATCTGCCGGAACGGGTCGGTCCCGTTGACCCCCGCGAGGACCGGCGTGTCCTCGACCACCGGCAGCACCTCGTGGCCCATCTCGACCACGATCTCGTTGGCGTCGCCGTAGGGGAGCAGCCCCGCGAGCGACCCCCGACCGTTCATCCGGTAGCGGCCGGAGTTGTAGATTATCAGCAGGTCGACCCCGCCGCGCTCGGCGAACTTCGCCGAGATCCCCGTGCCGGCGCCGGCCCCGATGACCGGGTCCCCGTCCGCGACTGTCCGTTCGAGTCGATCGAGTGTTTCCTCGCGTGTGAACTCCATGTGGTTGACATCTCACGCTCGGGTCTTCAAACCCATCCCCTCGGCCGGGGCCCCCGCAGCGACCACAGTGAGCGAGGAGTCCCGAGTCGCGAGGCGGTGGGATACAGTTAATGCGCTGACGAGACATGACCGACGTGTACCCATGGCAGACGAGAACTTCGTTCAGGGTGACGGCGTGCCGACGCAACTGTTCGACTGGGGGAAACTCAAGTGGATGGCCTCGCCCGAGGTGAACGACTGCGAGCGGTTCAGCGCCGGCGTCGTCAACCTCGAACCGGGGAAGGGCCACGACCTGCACACTCACCCCGACAGCGACGAGATCCTCTACGTCATCAAGGGAGAGGGCGAGCAGACCGTCGACGGTGACACGCGGGAGATCAGCACCGGCGAGATGGTGTTCATTCCGGAGGGCGTCGAACACGGGACGTTCAACACCGGCTGGGAACCGCTACAACTGCTCGCCGTCTACGCGCCGCCGGGGCCCGAAGCCGAACTCGCCGAGGCACCGGAGTCGGAGATCGTTCCGCCCGGCGAGGCGCCGACGCGAGACGACTGATCCGGTCGCTGTGGGATCGACCGGTCGGACCACCAGTGCTTTTGTCCGCGACACCGAGAGACCGATATGGACGAACTCCCGCTCGGAACGACCGGAGAGACGGTCAGTCCGGTCTGTCTCGGCGCGATGTACTTCGGCAGCCGGACCGACCCGGAGACCTCGCGGGCGATCCTCGACCGCTACTACGAGGCGGGCGGGCGATTCCTCGACACGGCCAACATCTACGCGACGTGGGTCGACGGTCACGACGAGCCCGCGAGCGAGCCGTTCCTCGGCGAGTGGATGGCCGACCGCGGCAATCGCGACGAACTGTTCCTCGCTACCAAGGTCGGGTTCGACTACGGGGAGGTTCCGCAGTCGCTGGAGCCCGACCTGATCGAGCGGGAAGTCGAGAAGAGCCTCGACCGACTCGGCACCGACTACGTCGACCTGCTGTACGCCCACGTCGACGACCGCGAGACGCCCCTCGCGGAGACAATGGAGGCCTTCGACCGGCTGGTCGAGTCGGGCAAAGTCCGCCACGTCGGCGCCAGCAACTACCACGGGTGGCGCCTCGCCCGCGCGAACACGCTCGCCGAGGAGCGCGGGTTGACGAAATTCAGTTGCGTCCAGCCGCGCTTCTCGTATCTCGTTCCCCACCGGAACGCGGACTTCGCACCGCAGCGACCGGCCACCGACGAACTCGTCACGTACTGCGACGACCACGACCTGACGATGCTGCCGTACTCGCCGCTCCTGGGGGGCTGTTACGGCCGCGACGACCGCCGGATCCCCGAAGGATACGTCACCACGGAGAACCGCCTGAAGATGGAGGCAGTACAGGACATCGCCGAGCGCAAGGATGCCTCGGGCAACCAGGTCGTCCTCGCGTGGCTGACCCAGCGCGACCCGCCGACGATCCCGGTCGTCGGCTGTAGCTCCGTCGAACAGCTCGAGGAGAACCTCGCGGCGCTGGAACTGGAGCTGACCGACGCCGAGATGGAACGGCTGAACAGCATCGAGACGCTCGGCGGGCTGCAGTAGCGGTCCCGCTCACCGCGAAGACGAGGCGAGTACGGCCGCCGGCGTCTGCGCTGGGTCAGGCGAACGACGGGCCCTCGACGGACTCGTCCTCGGCGGTCTCCCAGGAGTGGGTCGGCTCCCAGCCGAGCAGGTCCCTCGCGTGGGCCGTCGAGAACGCCGACTCGTCGCCGTCGAGGTCGCAGTCGGCCGGTAGGTCGCCGAAGCCGGCCTCGACCGCGGCCGCGGTGTCGACGCCGAGGAAGTTGTCCGCGGCGAAGGCGTTGAACACCTCGTGGCCCTCGAAGTCGGCGTCGAGCGCGGCCGTGACGAGCGACACCACGTCGCGGATGTCGACGTACGACCAGAGGTTGCCGAACCGGCCCGCGCTCTCGAAGTCGAACGCCTCGCGGATAGCGGTGATCTGGTAGCGCCCGGGGTACTGGATCCACGAGGGACGGATCGAGGCGACCGAGACACCGAACCGGTTGACGACGCGCTCGGCCGCGGCCTCGCCCGCGAGTTTCGACGTCTCGTAGCCGTTCCAGGGTCGCACCGGGTGTTCCACGTCGACGGGGAGGTAGTCGGGGAGTTCCGGTTCCGTCCAGTGGGTCCCGTACACCGTCTCGCTGGAGGCCCAGACCACGTCGGCGCCCGCGCGGCCGGCCGCCTCCAGCGTGTGATACGTGCTCAGGACGTTGTTCTCGTACACGTCGCCGCCGGCGTTGTCCTCCTCGTGGGGGATGTTGCCGAAGTGGACGACTGCGGTCGGGTCCGCGTCGACGATCGTCTCCCAGGCCGGCCCCTGCTCGGTCAGGTCGACGGCCCGGAAGTCGACGCCATCGACCCCGGTCGTCTCCGGGAGCGACAGGTCGACCGCGACCACCTCGTAGTCGGAACGGAGTTCCTCGACGACCCAGCTTCCGGCGCCGCCGAGCGCGCCGGTGACGACGACTGTCTCGGACATACGAGCACGTGGAACCGCCCTCACCTAAGACCCCCGATCACACCGTCATTTTATATGGGATCGGACGAAACGGTATAGGCAGTATGCCGATCGAATCAGTCCTGTTACCCGTCGGACTGGACGACAGCGACCGCGCCGACCGGCTCGTCGCGGAGGCGGTCGCGGTCGCCGGGCCGACCGGCGCGACCGTCTCGGTCCTGCACGTGTTCACCGAGTCCGGGCTGGACAACGCCATCGACCGACTGGACTTCGACCGCGACGGCGAGGGGGTCACGCCGGAGGCGGTGGCTCGGCGTCTCGCCTACGTTCAGGAAGTGACTTCCCAGCTCGACGACGCCGGCGTCGACTACGAGGTGCTCGGGGCGGTCGGCGACGCCGCCGAGCGGATCACGGAAGTCGCCGAGGAGATCGACGCCGACCGGATCCTCATCGGCGGTCGCAAACGGTCGCCGACCGGGAAGGCCGTCTTCGGCTCGACCGCCCAGTCGGTCATGCTCGACGCGTCCTGTCCCGTGACCTTCGTCCGCTCGGACGACCGCTGATCGGCGCCCGCGTTCCGGTCTTGCCAGCGCGGCGTCCGCCGTGGATACCTCCTTCCGGGCCGTTGGGGACCGGCTCCGGTGAACTGGCGACGGGCTACTGGTGGCGCATGTTGACCTCGATGACATTCACGGTGCTCAGGACCTTCTGGGGGACGCGCTCGTGGAAGTGGTCGCCCCGCATCCGGCTTTTGATCCCCGAGACGCTGACGGCGCCGACCACCTCGTCGTCGGCCGTCCGAATGGGCGCGGCGACGCAGCGGATCCCCTCGAGTCGCTCCTCGTCGTCGGTGGCGTAGCCCTGCTCGCGGATCGCCTCCAGTTCCGTCCGCAGTTCGTCCTCGTCGGTGATCGTGTGCTCGGTCGCCTCCGGGAGGCCGTGGCGCTCGATGATGCCGTCGACCCGCTCGTCGTCCATGTAGGCGAGCATCGACTTCCCCAGCGCCGTGGTGTGGAGCGGGACGCGCTTGCCCTCGTACGTGTCGAGCGGGAGCGCCTCGTCGCCCTTCCGCTTGAGCAGAAACACCCCGAGGCCGTGCTCCTCGACCATGAGGTTCGCGTGGTCGCCGGCGTCCAGCGCGAGGTCCCGGATCTCCGACTCCGCGATCCGACACAGGCGCGAGCGCGAGCGAGCGTACCCGCCCAGATCCAGAAATTTCATGCTGACCACGTACTCGTCGCCCTCCCGTACCAGATACCCCAGGTCCGTCAGCGTCTGCAGGTGGTCGTGGACCGTGCTCGTCGGCCTGTCCAGTTCCTCGACGAGTTCGGTCAGCGTCAGCCCGTCGTGGTCCCTGATCTTGTCGAAGATACGGAAGCTCACCGCAGTAGAGCGTATCTTCGGCTCACGGCGCACGTCCATATCTGGGAAGTCGAATCCGATGCTATTAATAGTTCCGGCTATATCGGACACGTGCCGTCCGAGTCGGCATGGACAAGGAGGAACGCCGTCCGGGGCCGACAAGCGCGGGCGTCAGACTTCGACGACCTTGTTTTCGAGCGTCCCGATGTCCTCGATGGTGATCGCCACCGTATCGCCCTCGTGGAGCGTCACGTCGGTCGGCGGGATGATGGAGGTGCCGGTGAGCAGTACGGTCAGTTCGGGCACGTAGTTGTGCCGTCTGAAGTACGAGGCCAGCTCCTCGCAGGTGCGGACCATCTCCCCGGTCGAGGTCGAGTCGGCGAACACCGTCTCGCCGTCACGTTCGATGGTCATCGACATCTCCAGGTCGTGCGGGTCGTCGACGAGCGCGACGGCGGGGCCGACCGCACAGCTCCGGTCGTAGATCTTGCTCTGGGGGAGATACAGCAGGTTCTCGCGTTCGATCTCGCGGCTGCACATGTCGTTGCCGACGGTGTAGCCGACGATTTCGCCGTCGAGCAGGACGAGGGACAGTTCCGGCTCCGGGACGTTCCACTCGGAGTCGCCCCTGATGCCGACGGCCTCCCCGGGGCCGACCGTCCGCGTGGGCGTCGCCTTGAAGTACACTTCCGGGCGCTCGGCCTCGTAGGCATCCAGGTACGTCTCGCCGAGCCCGCCCTCCGCCTGGCGGTCCTCCTGGCTGATGGCGTAGGTCACGCCGGCCCCCCAGATCTCGTCCGGTCGGACCGGCATCAGCAGGTCGCTCCGGACTCCGGCCCGCTCGACCGCGGGCGCTTCTTCACACAGCGCGGCCGTCAGGTCGGCCAGCGAGCGGTCTGCGATCGCCGCGGCCCGCGCGAATTCCCGGAACGAGTCGATCCGCGCCTCGGTCTCGCTCAGGTCGAACAGCTCGTCGTCCCGCTCGACGACGACAGCCCGCCCCCTCCCGTCGCTGGTCTGGAAATATCTCATACGTCCACCTTCGATATCTGCTGTCCGGAATAAATAGTTTGCCGCGTCTCCGGCATTGCCGGCCGACGTTCGCCGCCGCCGAAATCCCGTCTGCGGATCCGATGCCGCCGCCGGGAAGACACGTTCGTTCTGTGCAACGAGGTCCGTTCCGAGATAGTCGAACTTACTGTCGCTCGGTGATGGCGACCAAATCGGTGGCAGTCGATTACAGTCATAAGATCGTAATGTAGAAGCTCCTTAATGAATAATGGTCTGTGACAGGAATCTACAAAACCGGGATAGTACGTTTGCGACAGTCCATCACAGACGATCGAGATACATACAGAAATTGTCAAGTATATTCGATTATATTTCTGAAATACGCCGAATTACACCGGACGCCTGATCGGTCGTGGTGGGAACTCGTGGCACACCAGTTCCGATAGTGTCGGAACCAGACTTCGGGAGTACGTCATCACCGACGGACACACCCCAGCGATCTCCGGACGTGGCGGCGAAATACCGCTGAGCGTCAGTACGTGCCGACAGCTGGCGGCCACCGACCGGTCGGCCCGGGACAGTATCGGCGGCGGGTGGACTCGCAGGCTAGACGCGGACGACGTCCGGAAGCGGGTAGCGACCGTCTCGAATCCGAACTCTCGACGTGTCTGTCGACGGCAAGAACCCACCCATAGACGCCGGGCCCGCAAGGGTTACGGGCATCTCCACCCAGTGAGACCCGCACCTGCGCGGTAGCTGGGCGCCCGAGCTGCTTCGGTCCGTCCGCGACTCTCCGGGCGACGCCGTGGGCCTCGCCCCTACAGGTCCGCGTCGATGTGTTCGACCGCTTTGAGCGCGAGCGTGACGATGGTGAGTGTCGGATTCATCGCGCCGCCGGTCGGGAAGACGCTGCTGGAGGCGATCGAGAGGTTTTCGAGGTCGTGTGTCCGAAGCCGTGTGTCGACGACACTCTCGGCAGGGTCGGTCCCCATCCGGGTCGTCCCCATCGGGTGGCGTGCCGGGCCGGGGTCGTGGACATCGGTCTGTCCGGTGACACGCGCGCCCATCGTGGTGAGGATTCGTCGCTGAATCTCCTGGGCGTGCTCCATCGCCGCGATGGCGTGGTTACCGACGCCCCAGGAGACGTCCGGGACGGGGTTGCCGTGGTCGTCGGTCTCGTCGGTGTCGAGCGTGACGCGGTTGGTCGGGTCGGGCAACTGTTCGACGAGGGCGCCTATCTGCAGGCGGTTGCCGAACTCGAAGTCGACGGCCTCCAAGAGGTCCGTACCCCACCGCCCGTCCCCGAGCGCGATATCCAGCGGCGACGGGCCGGCGTAGTTGAAGAACTCGAGTTTGACGCTTCCCGGGGTCGAGTCCTCGTGGTCGTAGAACTGGTGGGACTCGCTGGTGATGAACCCGGTCTCGTGCTGTTCGGTCCGCTCCAGCAGGAGCCCGTTCGTGCCCGCGAAGGCATGTTCCATCAGGTAGCGACCGACCGCTCCCGAGGAGTTGGCCAGCCCGTCGGGGTACGTCTCGGACTGCGAGAGCAGCAACAGACGCGGCGTCTCGATGCCGCCACAGGCGACGACGAACTGGCGAGCCTCCTGGCGGTGTTCCGTCCCGTCGGGGGTGGCGTAGACGGCGGCCTCGACGCGCTCGCCCTCCGAATCGTGTTCGAGCCGCTGGACCGGCGCCCGGTCGATGACCCGTGTGCCCGCTTGCTCGGCTTTCCGGACGTGAACGGTCGCGTCGTACTTCGCACCCGAGGGACAGACCGGCGCGCAGGTGCCCCAGCCCTGGCAAGCCGACCGGCCGTCGTACGGTTCGCTGTTGCGCGCCTGGGGCACCGAGTGGACCGCGATGTCGAGTTCCTCGCAGGCTTCGGCGAACAGCGAGTCCGAGTAGCTCGGGGGGAACCGCTCCATGGGAAACGATTCCTCGCGGGGTGGGGCGAAGGGGTTGTCCTCGGCGCCGGCGACGCCCATCTGGGTCTCCGCCTCGGCGTAGTAGGGCCGCAGGTCGTCGTAGGCGATCGGCCAGTCGGTCGCGAGCCCGTAGCGGCTCTCCATCTCGAAGTCCTTCTCGTGAAAGCGGGGCGTGAGTCCCAGCCAGTGCAGCGTTGTCCCGCCGACGCCTTTCACGCGGGTCGTGTTCAGGGGGTAGTCGACGGGGCCGCTCGACGTGTAGGCGTCCCGCGGTCCGCCCATGTCCCAGACGTCGGTCCAGCCGTGTGCGGGGCGCAGGTGGCGCTCCATCCGGTGCTGTCGGTCGGCGAAATCGAACCGCGGGCCTGCCTCGAGGACGATCACCTCGTGGCCGCGCTCGGCGAGTGCGGCGGCGGTGACAGCGCCGGCGGGGCCCGACCCGACGATACAGACGTCGACGCGGTCGGACGGCGTCCGCGGCCCGGTCACTGTCCACCTCGACGCACGGCCGCCGCGGTCCCGCGACCGGTCGCTCTCTCGGAGCGCATACCCTTCGATATCTGGATGGTGGTGTTAACTGTTTCGCCGGGAGTGGGCGGATGCCCAAAGATATTTTAAGAGGTCCCGGCTAATGGAGCGATATGGCAAGTGTTAGCATCGACGACGTGACGAAGATCTACGAGGACAGCGACGAGGGGCGGATACTGGCCGTCGACGGTGTGAGCCTGGACGTCAAGGACGGCGAGTTCGTGACGATCGTCGGTCCGTCGGGGTCGGGGAAGTCGACGCTGTTGCGGATGGTCGCCGGACTCGAGAGCATCACCGACGGGACGATAACGATCGGGGACCGGGTCATCAACGACGTCCAGCCCCAGGACAGGGGGGTGGCGATGGTCTTCCAGAACTACGCGCTGTACCCCCACATGACCGCCCGGAAGAACATGTCCTACGGGCTGAAACTGACCTCGGATCTCTCGGACGAGGAGGTCGACGAACGCGTCGAGGAGGCCGCCGAGATGATGGGGATCAAAGACCAGCTGGACAAGAAGCCGGGGAGCCTCTCGGGCGGCCAGCAACAGCGCGTCGCCACCGGCCGGGCGATCGTGCGCGACCCCGACGTGTTCCTGTTCGACGAGCCACTCTCGAACCTCGACGCGAAGCTCCGCGTCCACATGCGTACGGAACTCCAGCGCATCCAGGAGGAACTCGGGACGACCTCGATCTACGTGACCCACGACCAGGAGGAGGCGATGACGATGTCCGACCGGATCGTCGTCCTGGACAGCGGGCAGATACAGCAGGTCGGAACGCCGGAGCAGATCTACAACGAGCCCGCGAACCTGTTCGTCGCGGACTTCGTCGGCAGCCCGTCGATGAACACGTTCGACGTGCGGCTGAACGGGAACACGCTCGAGGGCGACGCCTTCGACTACCACCTCTCGGACCAGCACCTGGAACGGGTTCGCGAAGACGCCAGCGATGGGGAGGAACTCATCCTCGGTATCCGCCCGGAGAACATCCACCTGACCGACAACGGTGAGGAAAACGCCATCCAGGCGCACCTCGACGTCCGCGAGCCGATAGGCAGCGACAACTACCTCTATCTCACGATGGGCGGGGCCGAGTGTCGGGTCCGCGTCCCCGGCGACGTCAAGCCCGAGGTGGGGACCGACATCACGGTTCGATTCGACGAGTCGAACCTCCACCTCTTCCGGGAGGAGACCGGTCAGAACATCCTCGCGGATGTCGAACCGGCCACGCAGGCCGCCGCCACCGGTGAGAGTTCGGTCGCGACCGCCGAAGACTGACCGCGCTCCCCGCCGTCCGATCGCCCTCGATCCCTCTCACGTGTTCTCGTTTCGCCGCGGCGTAAATGTATAAATAGATACAAAATTCTTATACGTGGTCGTTCTATATCGTTCTCTATGTCACCCGATGACAATGGCGTGAACAGGCGTCGCCGTAAGTTTATCAAGGCGGTCGGTATCACTGGTGCAGCGGGACTAGCCGGTTGTAGCGGTGGCGGCGGCGGTGACGGTGGCGGCGGTGGCGGTGGCGGTGGCGGTGGTGGCGGCGGTGGCGGTGGCGGAACCACGACCGGAACTCCGTCGGCGACGCCCCCGGACGCCGACACGGTGCTCACGTACTGGACGCTGTTCGGTGGTGGCGACGGCGTCGTGATGTCGAGCATCATCGACAAGTTCAACCAGGAACGGCCGCTCGGCGACGGCGTCGGTATCAGGCGCCAGCGCGTCCCGTGGGACCAGTACTACGACAGGCTGTTCACGGCCCTGACCGGCGACGCGGCCCCCGACATGGCGATCATGCATGGGTCGCTGCTGCGACGGTTCAGCGACGTCCTCGTGAACCCGATGCAGCACCTCGATGCCGGTCTGGAGGACCAGTACCTCGCCTCACACAGCGACATGGTCACGATCAACGGCGAGGCCCAGGCCCTGCCGATGGACTTCCACCCGGCCGGGATCTACTACAACAAGACCATCTTCGAGGAGGCGGGTCTCGACCCGGAGAGCCCGCCGAGCAACTGGGAGGAGTTCAAGGCCGCGGGCGACGCGATCGTCTCGGAGACCGACAACCACGCCTGGGTGCCGACGCCCTACCAGGACGGGGTCGGTTCCTACCGCGCCTGGAGTAGCTGGGTCAAACAGGCCGGCGGCGAACTGTTCAACGACGATTACAGCGAGCCCCTGTTCAACAACGAAGTCGGTCGGGAGATGACCCAGACGTTCTACGACATGACCGGTGACTGGGGCTGGGCCGAGCAGACGTCCGAGGAGAACTGGGGGAACCGCGTCTTCCAGAACGGGAACCTCGGGATGGTCACGAACGGGACCTGGTACGTCAACGTCATGCGCGAACTCGACGACTTCGAGTGGGGCTTTTTCAAGCCCTACGTCGCTCCCGGCCACGAGCAAAACGCCGCCTGGGCGGACGGACACACCGTCATCCTGCCCCAGAGCGCCGACCGAAACGATCGGAAGACCCGGCTGGCCGCCGAGGCGGCCAACTGGATCACCACCCAGAACCCCGAGTGGGGAACCGAGGCGGGCCACCTGCCGGCCGGTCGGGAGATAAACGAGTCCGGCGCACTCGAAGAGGCGGAGATCTACGACAAGACGCTCAGCAAGTTCCTCGAGATGGCCGAGGCCGAGGAGTACTTCTTCCACCCGCAGTGGCCCCAGGGCGACCCGAACGACGAGTCCAACTGGAGCTGGCTGGTCGACGTCTGGGCGCACAACTCCGAGCCCGACGAGGCCATCCAGGGAGCCGAACAGACGATCAACAACGCCATCGGGAACTGACTTCCCCGGCCCCACACTACTATCATGTCGATACGTAACCGATTGTCAGGCCTGACTCGGACGGAGGAGGGCCACAAGCGCCAGACCATCGGCCCGGTCAGCCGGGAAACTCTCGAGGGTTATCTCTGGGCCCTGCCGTATCTGGCCGCGTTCGCCGTGTTCCTCCTGTGGCCCCTGGCCAAGGGACTGTGGATGAGCGCCCACGACTGGAACCCGCTGCTCCCCTCGGAGTCGGAGTGGATCGGGATCCAGAACTACGTGGAGCTCCTGAACGACCCGTTCTTCTGGGGCGCCCTCTGGAACACGTTATACTTCGTGGTCCTGACGGTGGCTCCGATGGTGGTCCTGAGCCTGGTCCTCGCGCTGGGCGTCAACCGCAACGTGAAGGGCAAGACCGCGCTCCGGACCATCTACTTCAGCCCCTACGTGTTGACGATCGCGGTCGTGGCGATCGTCTGGCTGGAGTTCCTGTCGACGGACTTCGGGCCGATCAACTACTACCTCGACATGTTCCTCGGGATCCGGCCCCAGTGGCTGACCTCGGAACTGCTCGCGATGCCGTCACTGGCGATGACGACGGTCTGGTGGCTGCTGGGGTTCAACTTCGTGATACTCCTCGCAGCCCGCCAGAACGTCCCCGAGCGGCTGTACGAGGCCGCACGGCTGGACGGCGCCAGCACCTGGCGCCAGTTCCGGGACATCACGCTCCCGCAGATGCGAAACGCCCTGCTGTTCGTCGTCATCATCCAGTTCATCTACCAGTTCCAGGTCTTCGGCCAGCCCTACGTCATGACCAGCGGCGGCCCGGACCAGTCCACGCGGACGATCGTCTACTACCTCTACCAGTCGGCGTTCAACCAGCAGTCGTTCGGCTACGCCGCGGCGATCGGGTACATCCTGTTCGCCATTCTGGTCATAATATCGCTCGTGAACTACTACGTCATCGGAGGAGACAATGAGTGACGCACGCCCCGACGATTCGATAGCCGGCCGCGCCTCGCGGTCGTTCGACGGACTGACGAGCAACCTCACGCTCGAGAGCGTGGGCGTCCACGCGTTCCTCTACGGGGTCGCGCTGATCTTCCTGCTCCCGTATCTCTACATGCTGACGCTGTCGTTCCAGCCCCGGAGCACCGCGATCGACGGCATCCCGTACTGGATCCCGCCGGAGTTCACGCTCGAACACTACCAGTACCTGTTCGAGAACTCACTCATCGTCGACTGGACGATCAACACGTTCATCATCGCGGGCGGGGCGACCCTGCTGATCCTAGTCGTCGACTCGATGATCGCCTACTCGCTGTCCCGGCTGAGCTGGCCCGGGCAGGCGACCATCCTCGGGATCATCGTCGCCAGTTTCATGGTCCCGTACTACCTGAACATCGTGCCGCTGTTCACGATCATCGCCGACCTGGGACTCGTCAACAGCTACTGGGGCGTCGTCCTGCCCGCGGCGGCGAGCCCGCTCGGGGTGTTCCTGCTCTACCAGTTCTTCAAGGACATCCCCGACGAGTACGAGGAGGCCGCACGCCTCGACGGGTTCTCGACGTTCCAGATCTTCACGCGGCTCATCCTGCCGCTCTCGCGGCCGGTGTTGACCGCGCTGGCGCTGTTCCAGTTCGTCTTCAACTGGAACGCGTTCCTGTGGCCGCTCGTCGTGCTGCAGGACAACGCGGCGTTCACGCTCCCGATCGGGCTCGTGTCGCTGCTCAACGCCCAGATCTACCGCCCGGGCCGCACCATGGCCGCGGCGCTCATCGCGTCGATACCGCTGCTCCTGGTCTTCCTCCTGCTCCAGCGGTACCTCGTGCAGGCCGTCGAGATGCAGGGCGTCACCGAGTGACTCCCTGCTCCTCGGACCGCTGTCCAGTCGATCCGTTCTCCCCGTTTCACCGCCGCCGAGTCGCGACGACGGCCCGTTCGGCCGCCGACCGCGCCAGCCACGGCGGATCGGACACAGCAAGTTTGGCCGGGACCGAACGACGGAGGCGGGTCGGTCCCGCAGTGTCGCACATGACCGACCCCGGCCCCGCTGTTCGACTCGCGAGAGGGGGCGACCCGTGAACGACGCTCGAGCCGCGTCCGACGCCGTCGACGACGCCGACGCCGACAGCGACGACACCGAGGTCGGCATCGAGGCGGTCCACGGAGCCTTCAGCGCGACGTTCGGGTTCCTCGCGAGGAACGCGCTCTCGGTCGTCGGTGTGAGTCTCGCGTGGGTTTTGGCGTCGCTCCCGCTGGTCACCGTCGGCCCGGCGACGCTGGGCGCCTACGCCGCGGTCGCCTCGGTGCGCGAGCAGGGATCCGTCGACATCGGTGCGGTCCGGAAGACGGTGCGCGAGCACGCCCTCGATGCCGTCTTGCTCGGGGGAGTCGTCGTCATTATAGCCGGTGTCAGCCTCCTCTACGTGGCCCAGTTCGTGCGGACGGAGGCGACCGTCGCCGGCGTCCTCGGGGTCGCGGGCCTGTACGTGACCGTCCACCTCGTGCTGGTGCTGGTCCCGACGTTCGTCGGGCTGGCCGCCGGCGTCCCGCTCGCGAAGGCCATCAGGACGAGCTACCGGTGGACCATCTCGCACTCGGTGGCCGCGCTCTCGATGCTGTTGCTCACCGGTCTGCTGCTGGCGCTGTCGCTCGTGCTCACTGTCGCGTTCGTGCTCGTGTTCCCGGCGGCCGCCGCTTGGTTCCACACGAGGTTGCTGGAGCCGCTGTTCGTCCCCGAGGCCGAACTGGTCAGCGGCGCCGAGGACCGTTCCGGGTCCGCCGAGTACGCCGGCTGACGGCCGGCGCGCCCCGCAATACCCCTCACCCGGATCCGCGCTCGCTCCGTTCGCGCGGACGCCGAAATTCGATTCGCTCGCTCGGACGAAAACGGCGACCCGGCGAACGACCCGCCGGCTCAGAGGTCCGCGTCGACGTGTTCGGCGGCTTTCAGCGTGAGCGCGGCGATGGTGAGTGTCGGGTTCATCGCGCCGCCGGTCGGGAAGACGCTGCTGGAGGCGACGGTGAGATTCTCCAGGTCGTGCGTCCGAAGCCGCGGATCCACGACGCTCTCATCGGGATCGTCGCCCATCCGCGTCGTCCCCATCGGATGGCTCCCCGACAGCGGGCTGTGAGCGGGCGTGGCGTAGTCGACGCTCGCGCCGGCCTCCTCAAGGATGTCCCGCTGGGTCCGGATGGCCTTTTCGGCCGTCGCGCGCCCGTGGTCGCCGACCGTCCAGTGGATCTGTGGGACGGGGTTGCCGTGGTCGTCGGTCTCCGAGGGGTCGAGCGTGACGCGGCTATCGGGATCCGGGAGCTGTTCGACGAGCGCCTCCGTCCCGATGTGACCACCGTAGGAGCGCTCCATCGCCGCTGTGATGTCGTCGCCCCACCCGCCATCTCCCAGCGCGGCCTCGACGGGCGAGGGGCCGGCGTAGTTGAGGAAGCCGACGAAGAAGCTCCCCGGTGTCGACTCCTCGTGGTCGTAGAACTGGTGGGTGACCGACGTGGAGAACCCGACCTGGTGTTGCCCCGTGGGTTCGGCGAGTCGCCCGGTGACGAGGTACAGCAGGTGGTCCATCAGATACCGGCCCACGGCTCCCGAGGAGTTGGCCAGCCCGTCGGGGTAGATGTCTGACTTCGAGAGCAACAGCAGGCGCGGCGTCTCGATAGCGCCGCATGCGACGACGAACTGGCGAGCTTCCTGACGGTGTTCGGTGCCGTCGGGGGTGGCGTAGACGGCCGCCTCGACGCGCTCGCCCTCCGGATCGTGTTCGAGTCGCTGGACCGGAACGCGGTCGAGCACGCGGGCGCCCTCGGACTCGGCCTTGCGGATGTGGACCGACCCGTCGTACTTCGCACCGGACGGGCAGACCGGATGACAGGTACCGTAGCCGACGCAGGCGCTGCGGCCGTCGTACCCCTCGCTGTTGCGCGCCTGGGGCACCGAGTGGACATCGATGTCCAGTTGCTCGCAGGCCGCGTCGAGGATGGAGTCGGAGTGGCTCGGCGGAAACGCCTCCATCGGGAACGGCTCCTCGCGCGGTGGCGCGAAGGGGTTGTCCTCGGCGCCGGCGACGCCCATCGCCGATTCGGCCTCGGCGTAGTAGGGCCGCAAGTCGTCGTAGGCGATCGGCCAGTCGGTCGCGAGACCGTAGCGGCTCTCCATCTCGAAGTCCTTCGGGTGGAGTCGGGGGGTGTACCCGATCCAGTGTAGCGTCGTCCCGCCGACGCCTTTGATGCGCGTCGAGTTGAGCGGGTAGTCCACATCGCCAGTCGACGTGTAGGCGTCGCGGTCGCCGCCCATCCCCCAGACCTCCGTCCAGTCGTGGGCGGGGCGCTGGTGGCGCTCCATGCGTTCGAGGCGCTCGTCGAGCGGGACGCGAGGGCCGGCTTCGAGGACGACCACATCGTGGCCGCGCTCGGCCAGCGAGTGGGCGACGATGCCGCCGGCCGGCCCCGCGCCGACGACGCAGACGTCGACTCGTTCGGAGGGCGCCCGGTCGGTCGCGCTCATCGGTCGGGACCCTGCTGGTAGGCCTCCAGTCCGCCGGGGTGGCCCGGTGGGTTTTCGAGCCCCACGAGTTGCCCGCCCTTCGGTGAGCGCAGCAGGCCGTAGAGCAACTCGTTGACGAGGTAGTACCGGATCCGCTCGCGCTCGTCGCCCTCGGGGT
Organism: Halosimplex halophilum; assembly: GCF_004698125.1. Classification (NCBI taxonomy): domain Archaea; kingdom Methanobacteriati; phylum Methanobacteriota; class Halobacteria; order Halobacteriales; family Haloarculaceae; genus Halosimplex; species Halosimplex halophilum. The sequence goes on along the minus strand of NZ_SRHV01000005.1, from coordinate 458,748 downwards.
CGGGGTCTACCTCCGACATCCCCAGCGTTTCGAGGAGCGCGTCCCCCTCCTCGGGGTCGAGTTCGTAGAACGACGCGCTGTACTCCGAGCGCGCTCGGGCGTCAAGCGCGTCCGCGGCGTCGACCATCGCCGTGTGTCGGTCGTCGTCCTCGATCCGCCCGGACACGAACTCCCGGACGAACGGTTCGACTTCGGTAACCTCCGGAGGGTAGACGACCTCGGCGAGCGCCACCGTCGTCTCCAGCAGCGAGTCGGGGTCCTCCGTCCCCGACGGCGTTCCGTCGGACACGCCGCGGTCTGCGAACTCGAACGCACCGTACACCACGCCTCCGCCGATACCGATAGCCGCAAGCGCCGCTACCGCGTCGCGGCGTGTCAATTCCATGAGCGTACTCAGTGCGCAACTTTAGTTAACTCTTGTGTCGCTGCTGGAACGCGTTCCCGTTCGATGGAGACTGCGACCAGCGACACGGGGTGCGTACCTTTCAGACGATTCTCGCACATCACATACAATATCTTTCATAGATAGATAGAATATGTATTCGAATTAAATGGTAGGTCACCGATCGATCATGCTGTTCACTGGCCATACCTCGATATATCGCCCGTCGAACTGGCTTGTCGATCCTCGCGAAAACAACAAATTTATATCATATTTCTCCCAAAGACGGCTCAGAGTGCGTCATGCGCATTTTTATAGGATTCACAGTCCAATTTTTATTACGACATTTGTGAAGAGTGCCGATTATTACAAATTCGTTATTGTTTCGAAGTATAATCATCTGACCGGGTGTGAAAATGTCGTATCGCTGTCTACTGATCGCAGTTGTGTCGCCTGGATCGAGCAGGACACCTGCAGTCGTGCTGGGTGTCTGTGAGGGCGAGAAGTCAAGCTGGATCGGCGGTGTCCGCGAAACCGGTTACTCCAGCGTCTCCGGGTTGTGGAACGGCCACGGCCGGCCGGCGACTTCTGCGGTCGGGTCGACGACCGTCGCGATGGGCTCGGCGGACTCGTGGCCATCGTCCCCTCGTCGAGAACGATCTGTCCCGTGTCAGACCGCCGCTCGCAAGTGACAACGTGCTCCCGCTCAATCCGCCGTCGGTTCGACGTGCAGAGCCCGGTTCTCGTGGGCGATCTGGACGTTGTAGGTGCCGGGCTCGTCCGGGCCGATCTCGAAGGTCACGGGTTTACGGTCGTGAGCCGAGAGCGCCACTGTCCGGGTCGCGGTCTCGGCGCCGACCGAGAGCGGCACCTCGTAGGTCCCCTCGACCCCGGCCGTGTTGACCACGGTCAGTGACACGGTCGTCCGATCGTCGGTCGCGATCCGCTCGCGTTCGACGGCGAAGTCCTCGACGACGATAGCCCGTTTGGGAACCGTTCGCCTGACCGCGAAGGTATCCCCGGCGTCGAGCGCGAGGTCGTACGCGGGTTCGTCGGCGTCGTGGTCGAACTGCGCGGTGACGTCCTCGCCGAGTCGCTCGCCGGCGTCGCTCGTGTCGAGGCGACGAACGGACCAGTCGACGAGCGTACTGGTTTCCCCGGTGAGCCGAGCGTCGTAGGTCTCCTCGGCACCGAGCGTCGTGACGTGCCAGGTGTGTTCGCCAACCCGTTCGACCGTCGTCGGACCGTCGACGAACAGTCGGACATCGTCGTCGAGCGGGTGGTACTGCTGGGTCGCCACCTCCGGGTAGGCCCCGGCGCCGTAGAGGTCCTGTCCGACCGCGCCGAGCGTCTCGAACATCGGTTCCAGCGCGCCGAACGGTTCGAGCGGGAGCGCCCAGTCGTGGTTGACCCTGCGGCCCGACTGGGGGGAAACGCCGTCGAACACCAGCGACGGATCGGGCTGGAAACGCGCCAGCGAATCAGCGAGCGACGAACCCTTGTGTCGCAGGAGTTCGCCGGTTAGCCGGCGGGCCTCCGGGGTCAGGGCGTCCCCGGCCTCGCGGAGGTAGCGGTCGAGGTAGTAGAGCAGCGACCACTCCTCCAGGGCGTTCGCGAAGAAGTTCCCCTCGTAGCCCTCCGGCGGCATCGCCTCGTTCAGGAGGAAGACGTTCCGGCCCGCGAACGAGCCGTACTCGGGGTCGAAGAAGTACGCGTGTCGGAGCACGTTCGCCAGCCCGATGTAGGAAGCCTCGACGTATCGGTCGTCGTCGGTCCGGTCGGCCAGTCGCGCCATCGCCAGCGGGGTCAGCGGGGTCGTGGTGAACTCGTAGGAGAGTTCGAACCCGTAGTCGAGCAACCGCTCGGCGGCGGCCTCGGCCTCCTCGACGTAGCGTTGCTCGCCGGTCAGCTCGTGGTACTGCAACATCAGGTAGGCGTAGGCGCCGGTGCAGTCGTACTGGTAGCCGTCCCACTGTCGGTCCTCGGGCTCGTGGCCCGACAGCGAATCCACGTCGAGCCACATGGGGAACTCGTAGTCGAGCGCCCGGCCGACGTCGACCATCACGTCGGCGGTGTCGACGACCATCTCCGCGACGGCGTCGTCGTCGAAGGCGATGGCGAACTCGGCGGCCTGGACGACCGGCCAGAAGAGGTACCACGCGTCGACGTGGGTCAGCGTCAGCGGGGCCGGCGAGTTGCCGATCATGCCGGTGTTGCCGGCCGCGTCCTCGTAGTCGGGGTCGTAGTAGGTCTCGACGAGCGAGGCCACGTCCGCGGCCAGGTCGGCGGCCGCGTCGTCGTCGAACCGTTCGGCGTAGGCCCGGAACGGGGTGACGATACTCAGGACGGTCACGAGCTCGACGCCCCCCGGGTGGAACTGCCCGTCGTACTCGTAGCGGTTCTCGGGGGCGCGGACGGCGTCGAGGGTGTCCTCGCTGACCGCCGGCCAGTCGACCCGTTCTGGGTCCGGTCGGTCCAGCCGGTCGTAGATGGCCGCCAGGTCGGTGACGAACCGGTCGCAGTACGCGTCCGGGGCGTCGACCGGCGGCGCGTCGGGGGTGAGGACGAGCGTCGCGCCGTGGACCGTCAGCGGGTCGTCACCGGGAGCGTCGCCCGACGACGTTTCGGACGGCTCGGGAGGGACGTAGCCGACCCGTTCGGCGGAGTCCGTGACGGTCCCGCGCATGGTCGTCCCGGTGCGTCGGAAGTACTCGTCGAGCGCGGGCCAGTCGGCGAGGTACAGACACGTCGCGTCGAGCGCGTCGACGCCCGCGTAGACGAACTGGTTCAGGTCGCTCGTCCCCGCTGCGGGGTTGCTCCCGGGCGTCCCGTCGAGATACGAGGTGAACGCGTCGGCGTCGGCGTCGCCCGTGGCGGCGCGAACACCGAGTTCCGGGTCCCAGCGGGCCGTCGGGAGCGCCGCCGCGTCGTCGGGTCGCATCGTCACCTCGTAGGAGACCGTCCCCGGGTAGTCCGCCGGGAGGACCAGCGAGAGGGTGTACGGCGCTCCGTCGAGCGTCCCCTCGACGGCGACGTGCACGTCGCCCGCGTCCGTCCTGGCCGTCACCTGCGCGACGGAGCCGGCCGAGAGCGGGCCGTCGTCGGGACCGCCGGGTGACAGCGTCAGCGTGCCGCCGGGAGCGGAGCCCCCGTCGTCGGGTCGCCGTCGGATTTCCACGCAGTCGTCGTCGGGATCGACGGTGACCGCGAACGCCCCGGTTCGAGCGACCGCGCGCCCGGGTTCGTCCGCAGTCACCGCGACCGAATCCGCTCCCGTCATCGTCACAGGGACGCCAGGTCGAGCGTCACTTCGTCGACGGCGAGCCTGAGCTCTTTTTTCACGCCGCCGTCGTCGCTGACCGCGTAGTTCGCCTCGAAGATCCCCGCGTCCTCGAACTTCGAGATGTGGACCGAGATGGTCCCCTTCGAGAGGTCGAGGGCGTCGACGAGTTCGTCGATGGTGTGGGGTTCCTCGGCGACGGTCCGCAGCAACCGCCACCGCGGTTTGGAGCCGATCGCGTCGGCGACCGCGAACACGTCCTCGTCCTCGACCGACAGTTCGACGCCTCCGTCGTCGGCGCCGGTCGCCGTCGGCATCCGTCTCGTGAAGTTGTTCTGGCCGCTCATTGTGACACTGACCCACGCTTCTCTAGCGGCAATCAAAAATGTAGGGGTGTTGTTCGTATTTATCCAAATATAGTTTGATGAATCCGATGGAACGGGTGCGGCTTTGGTACTTCACTACATTTAGGAGAGACGAACGCTATCATGTCAGTAATGACCACTGGGGACGCCCGCGGCTGGTGGGAGACGGAGGGTGTTCGAGCGGTGACGCTCTACCCCTGGGCGACGATGGACGTCGATTCGGTGCTCGCGGACCTGGCGGAGCGGAACGTCAACACCGTGATGGTGATCTGCAAGGAGAGCGACGGTCGGGTGTTCTACGACTCGGACACCGTCCCGAACCAGGTGCCCGAACGCGACCTGCTGGCGGAGTTCGTCGCGGCGGCCGAGCGGCGCGACCTCAGGGTCGTCCCCGTCTTTCTCGCGCTCACGGACAAGTACCTGCTCGAACAGCACTCGGAGTTCGTCCAGGTGGCCCGCGACGGGACCGCCATCCGGTATCCCAACGTCTCCTTCGAGTGGATGCACTGGGTCTGTCCCAGCCGCGAGGCGGTCAGGGACCACCTCCTGGCGCTCGCGGAGGAGATAAGCGAGTACGACATCGACGGGATCCGCTTCCAGCACCTCGAGTACCAGCCCATCCGCAACGGCGAGAGCGACTACCTCTCCTGTTACTGCGACGAGTGTCTCGGTATCGAGGACGGCGACGAGACGGCCCAGCGCGACCACGGCGAGTGGATCGACCACCGCGTCTCGACGACGACGGACCTCCTGGCGTCGCTGGCTGCGCCGTTCGACGACGAGCAGATGGTCAACCTCCAGTTCGAGGTATACTCGGACATGGAGTCGACGCTCCGGGACAGCCGCGAGCAGCTCGGGCTCGACATCGAACGGCTCGCCGAACACGTCGACACGCTCTCGCCGCGGACGGCCCACGTCGACATGGGCGTCCACCCGCTGTGGATCCGGGACGTCACGCGCTCTCTTCGCGACGCCGTCGGGAAACCGATCGTCCCGTCGATCCGGACCGCCAGCAGCGACGACCCGGGCGATCACCTGAGTCAGGGCGAACTCCTCACGGCCATCCAGATGGCCCTCCACGGGGGAGCAGCCGGCGTGAGCCTGTTCTCGGCCGGCGCGAACATCGGCCGGCTCACCGACGACCAGTGGAGCGTCGTCGAGGAGTCGTTCGAGGGTCTCGCCGATCTGAAGGGACGATGAGAGCCGCTGTCCTCACTGGCACCGAATCGTTCGCCGTTCGGGAGCGCGACCGTCCGACCCCTGGCCCGGAGGACGTCCTCGTACGCGTCGAGGCCTGCGGCGTCTGTACGACAGATATTCACCTCTACGAGGGGTCGTTCGGCGTCGAGACGCCGCTGGTGCCCGGCCACGAGGCCGCGGGCGAGGTGGTCGCGTCGAACCGTCCCGACGTGGTGCCGGAGGGAACTCGCGTCGCGGTCAACCCGACGGTCCCCTGCAACAGCTGTCGCCAGTGCGAGGCCGGGCACGAACAGCGTTGCGAGCGGAACACGTCGCTCGGGGGCGCCGCGGAGACGGTCCGCGACGGCGCGTTCGCCGAGTACGTTCGGGTCCCGGCCGGGAACGTCGAACCGGTGGGAGACCTCCCGTTCGGCCCGGCGGCGATCGCGGAACCGCTCGCCTGTAGCCTCCACGGTGTTCGCCGAACCGGTGTCGAGGCGGGCGACGACGTGCTCGTCGTCGGCGCCGGCCCGATGGGACAGTTGCTCGTCCAGACGTTCGACGCGCTCGGGGCGGGTCGCATCGTCGTCTCGGAGCCCCGCGACGACCGTCGCGAGCTCGCGCTCGACCACGGCGCCACCGCCGGGATCGATCCCGCCGATGTCGATCCCGTGGCCGCCGTCGAACGGGCAACGGACGGCCGTGGCGTCGCGGCGGCCGTCGAGGCCATCGGGCTCCCGGAGACCATCCAGCAGGCCTACGACGCGACCCGCAAGGGCGGAACGACGCTCGTCTTCGGCGTGCCCGAGGAGGACGCGACCGTCGAGGTGAACCCGTTCGACGTGTTCTTCCACGAGCGGACGCTCACCGGGTCGTACTCGCTGACGCCCGACGATTTCGCACGGGCGGTATCGTTCCTCAGGACGGGCCGCGTCACCGTCGACGCGCTCCTCTCGGAGGACCTGCCGCTCTCGGGGATCACGGAGGCGTTCGACCGGATGCGCGCCGGCGAGGGGTATCGGTATCTGGTCCGTCCCGGGAGTTAGTCGCGGAACGGCCGTCCCGAAACGGGGCCCTCGCTAGCGGCAGTCGTCGAGATAGGACAGCGCCCGCGGCACGGCCGTCTCGTCGTCGGTTTCGCCCTCCCACTCCAGCGTGACGTACCCGTCGTAGCCGGCGGCGGCCAGCGAGTCCAGTTCCTCGGCGTAGTAGGGGTGTTCGGGGTCGCGACCGCGCTCGTCGACCGCGTCGTAGGCGGCGTGGACGTGGTCGGCGAGGTGGCGGGTCCGCTCGATCGACGGGCGACCGTCGACGTAGTTCGCCAGGTCCAGGACGAACCCGAGGTCGCCGTTGACCCGGCGGCGGACGCCGAAGATGTCGTCGGCGGTACGGATCAGGCCGTCGTGGTTGTGGTTCTCGACGGCGAGAGTCGCCTCGCAGGTGCGGGCGTGGTCGAGACACTCCTGCAGGCACCGTCCCACGTCGCGCCAGACCGCGGGGTCGCCGTGTTCGCGGTCGTGGAGGGCGGGGAAGCCGGTGAACGCGCGCACGACATCGGCGCCCAGCACGTCCGCCCGGTCGGTCCACGCGGTGACGTGGTCGACGTCTTCCCGGCGGTCCGAGCGGTCAGGTTTGGCGAAATCGTTGTAGAACACCGAGAGGCAGGCGACCTCGACCCCGTGGTCGGCCGCCGCGTCGCGGACCTCGCCCAGCGTCGCCTCGTCCCCACCGGGGAGGTGCTCCTCGATGAGTTCGACGCCCTCGACCGGGAGGTCGCTCCCGGCGCGCTCGAGAAAGCCGAACACGTCGAGGTCGCCGCGCTCGAAGGCGTCGTGGTAGGAGTAGCTCGAACAGGCGAGTTTCACGTGTCCCCCTCCAGCGGCAACGAGACCGGGCGGCGCGCCTCGGCCGCCCGGTAGATCGCCAGGACGAGCTCCAGCGCGTCCCGTCCCTCGCGGGCAGTCACCGGCGGTTCCTCGCCGTCGAGCGCGGCGTCGACGAACCGCGCGATGGGGCTCCGATACTCGGGGACCGGGACGTCGACGCGCCCGCGGTCGCCGTCGAGGTCGACGGTCAGTTCGCCGGCCACCTTGTCGACGGTGAGGACTCCCTCGGTCCCGACGACCTGCGTCTCGATCCGTTCGGGATCGGTCGTCCAGGACACCTCGAAGGTGCCGAGCCCGCCGTCGGCCAGCCGCATCGTCGCGACGGCGGTGTCTTCCACGTCGGCGTCCATCGCGAGCGTCGCCGTCTCGGCGGTCACGGACTCGACGTCGCCGGCGAGCGACAGCACGAGGTCGGCGTTGTGAATGCCGATGTCGACCATCGCGCCGCCGCCCGACGCCTCGGCGTCGGTGAACCAGGTCGACCGCGGGGCCCACCCCTCGGGACCGCTGTGGCTGAACCGCGCGCGGACCGTCTGTACGTCGCCGACGAGACCGCTCTCGAGCACCGACATCGCCTTCTGGTAGACCGGGGCGAAGCGCTCGGACTGGTCGATCATCAGGATGCCGTCGCTCGCGTCCGCGGCCGCGACCATCTCGTCGGCCTCGGCCAGCGTCGTCGCCATCGGCTTCTCACAGAGGACGTGCAGGTCCTCGGCCAGCGCCGCGGTGACCGCGTCCGCGTGCAGGTGGTTCGGGAGACAAACGCTGACCGCGTCGACGGTCCCCGACTCGACGAGGTCGCCGGTGTCGGTGAAGGTGTGTTCGGCGCCGACTTCGTCGGCGACGGCGCGCGCTTTCCGTTCCTCGACGTCACAGACCGCGGTGACCGTGGCGTCGGAGTGGTCGGCGTACCCGGGCAGGTGGAACCGCTGGGCGATCGCACCCGTGCCGATGACCCCGACCCGGAGGGTGTCCTCGTCTACGCCCTCGTCGGGCGAGTCGATCATGATCTCGCGTTGCATACGCGTCGAAGAGCGCGCGGTGCGGGCTTAACGGTACGCGAGTGTTTGATAGCGACAAAACGTCTTTGGATGTATCCAAAGAGTCGCTAAATTATAAATCACCATAAACCGCTTGTTTGGGATGTCATGGAACCTCATGATCGCAACGCCTACTCGCGGCGTCGAGTGGTGAAAGGCATCGGGCTGACCGGTGTCACGCTCGGTCTCGCGGGTTGTTCGGGCGACACCGACGGCGGCGGTGGTGACGGCACTGACGGTGCGGGCGACGGCGGTGACGGCGGTGACGGCGGTACCAGTAGTGAGAATACCCCGTCCCCCGAGCCCGTCGAATCCACCTGGAAGGGCGTCCTCACGAAACCCGGCGAGGACGGCCAGCACAACCCCTGGGGCAAGAACTACAACTTCGACGGGTTCTTCCTGTACGACCACCTGGGCCGGTACCACGGGAACAACCACGAGTTCGTCGGGTTCGTCGCGGACGACTGGAGCGTCGACGGGACGACCGCGACGCTCCAGCTCAGGGACACGTACACCTGGCACGACGGCGACCCGGTGACCGCCGACGACCTCGTCACGCAGCTGGACATCGAATCGCTGCTCGGATCCCCGTTCGACACCGTCGAATCCTACGAGAAGACGGGCGAGCGAAGCATGGAGTTCTCGCTGAGCAAACCGGCCAACGAGTTCATGGTCCTCAACCAGATCCTCAGCCGTCGGCTCCAGGCCAAGACGAGCATCTACGGCGAGTTCGCCGAGCGAGCGCGCAACGCCGAGAGCGAGGAGGAGGAGCAGGCGGTCATCACCGACCTCCAGGAGATGGAGCTGCAGTTCGGGGCCGAGAAACACCCCATCGGGAACGGCCCCTGGCAGTTCAAGAGCGCCTCGAACCAGGAGTGGACCTTCGAACTCTACGAAGACTACGACAACGGCCACTTCAGCGCCGACGAGCGCAACTTCAGCCAGGCCGGCTGGCGCTACGTCCCGAGCAAGTCCAAGCGGTCGCTCGCGCTCGCGAACGACAGGATCGACTACTGGACGAAGACCCACCCGACTCAGTCCCAGATCGAACAGCAACCCGACGCCGTCGACTGGAACAAGGTCCCGCTGTACAACGGCTACGGGCTGGTCGCGAACTTCAACAAGGAGCCCTGGGACGACCGCCGGGTCCGCCAGGCGATGCTCTACGCCATCGACTTCGGGCTCGTGGCCGAGAACACCTCCGGCGCGTACCAGCGCGACGCTATCGAGATCCCCTGCGGCGTCTCGAACAGCATGCTCGACACGTACCTCGGCGACGCCCAGGACCAGTACCTCACCTACGAGAAAGACCGGGAGAAAGCGGCGCAGCTCCTGCGCGACGCGGGCTTCTCGAAGTCCGACGGCACCTGGCAGAAGCCCGACGGGGAGCCGTTCGCCCCCACCATCAAGGAAGGGCGGGGCGGCTACTGGGTGTCTATCGGGCAGAACGTCACCAGTCAGCTGGGCAACTTCGGCGTCGACGCGGAACTCCAGAAGGTCGGACACACGCAGATGTACGGCGAGATCGTCCCGAACGGGAACTTCGACGTCATCGGCGACTGGTGGTCCGGCGTGTGGTTCCAGGCCGGCTATCCCGGCTACCACATCCGCGCCGTGACGCTGGGCTGGTGGGCGGACCAGACGAATTACCCCGAACAGATCGACGTTCCGATGCCCGTCGGGGACCCGAACGGCTCGACCGAGACGGTCGACGTCGCCCAGCTGTTCGAGGACCTCTCGACGGCGCAGGACCCCGCGGAAGAACAGCGTCTCAACCGGAAGGCCGCGTGGCTGTACAACATGACGCTGCCGAAGATGCCGATCACCGTCGAACACGACATCAACCTCTTCGACACCAAAAACTGGGAGCTCCCCCCGCTCGACGGCGAGCTCATGCAACAGGGCGAACCCCACTGGTGGGCCGACCGGATGGGCGAGATCCAGGCCCGGACCAAGTAGCGCGGTCGCCCGTCACTCATCATGGCAAGTAACCGTTACTACGCGAAACGAATCGGGCAGTCCTTCGTCACGGTGTACGCCGTCGTGACGCTCTCGTTCGTCCTCATTCGACTGATGCCCGGGGGACCGATCGACTACCTCCGGGCGCAGTACATGCGACAGAACCTCAACCAGGAGGAGATCCAGCAGAAGATCGCTCTCTACACCAACATCGAGACGGACGCGCCGATGTGGGAACAGTACGTCGAATACATGGCCGCGCTCGCGCAGTTCGACTTCGGGCGGTCCATCTTCTACGCGGAGCCCGTCGCCGGCCTGCTGGGAAGCGCCGTCCCGTGGACGGTCCTGTACATGTCCATCTCGCTGTGTCTGATGTTCGCGATCGGCGTCTCGATGGGCGCGTTCATGGCCTACCGCGAGGGCAGCCGGTTCGACACGGCCTCGACGCTCCTGTCGATCGTCGCGAACTCGGTCCCCTACTACATCGCGGCCATCCTCCTGCTGTACCTGCTCGGGTTCGAGTGGTCGGTGTTCCCGACGGCCGGCCGGATGAACCCGCAGACGAGCGTCGGGCTCAACCTCCCGTTCGTCGTCGGCGTCCTGACCCACGCGGCGCTGCCGGTGCTCTCGCTGGTCGTGACCGGATTCGGCGGGAAGGCCATCACCATGCGGGGCAACGCGATCAGCGAACTCGGCGAGGACTACCTCCGGGTGGCGCGCCTGCGCGGGCTGCCGGAGCGCCGGATCGCGCTCCGGTACGTCGCCCGCAATGCCATCCTCCCGATGTACACGGGCATCATGATCTCCATCGGGACGATGTTCGGCGGGTCGGTCATCCTGGAGAAGATCTTCGCCTACCAGGGCGTCGGCTACTACGTGTTCAAGTCGATATCGTCGCGCGACTACCCGCTGATGATGGGCGGGTTCATCCTCATCACGGTCGCGGTCGTCATCGGCGTCCTCATCGCGGACCTGACCTACGGGAAACTCGACCCCCGCGCCGGAGGTGAGAGCGATGAAGCGTACTGACGACCGGACCGGCGACGAAGACGGGGACAGCGACGAGCGCTTTCAGTCGTTCGCCGCGTCGGGCGGGGACGACCCCTCGTCGTCGGACCCTCGGGCGGTCTCGACCGACGGCGGTGCGGCGGGGTCGGTCTCGCCGTTCGAACGCGTGGCCGACGACAGCGTCGAGGGGACCGACCGGCTCCGCCAGCTCGTCGACCTCTGGCTGCTCGCGCCCGCCCGCATCGTGTGGTCGGACTGGCGGGCCCGCGCCGGCGCGGCCATCATCCTCCTGTTCGTCCTCATGGGGACCGTGGGGCCGCTGCTCGTGCGGTACCCCGAGCCCAACACCGGACCGCGACTGCTCGCGCCGTTCCAGAACTGGGCGTACCCCCTCGGGACCGACCCGAAGGCCCAGGGCGTCTTCGCCAGCGTCGTCCACGCGACGCCCGTGATGCTGAAGATGATCCTCGGCGGTGCCGTCTTCTCGATCATCGTCGCGACCGTCATCGGGATCGTCTCCGGCTACAAGGGCGGGTGGACCGAGACGGTCCTGATGACGATCACGGACATCATGATGACCATCCCGGGCCTGCCGCTCATCATCGTGGTGGCGGCGATCGTCCAGCCCGAGAGCCCGATCGTGGTCGGCGTGCTCGTCTCCATCAACGCGTGGGCCGGGCTGGCCCGAGCCGTCCGCTCGCAGGTGCTCACGATCCGCAACGCCCCGTACGTCGAGGCGTCGCGGACGATGGGACTCGGCGTACCGACCATCCTCGGGCGAGACGTCCTCCCGAACCTGATGCCGTACATCCTGGTGAACTTCGTCGGGGCGGCCCGCGGGGTCATCTTCGGCTCCGTGGGGCTGTACTTCCTCGGCGTGCTCCCGTTCTCGAACCTGAACTGGGGCGTCATGATAACCCGGGCGTACAACTCCGGGGCGCTGTACTCCGACTCGCTGCGCCACTGGTTGCTCGCCCCGCTGTTCACCGTCGTGTTCCTCTCGTTCGGGCTCATCCTGTTCGCCCAGGGCTGCGACCGGCTGTTCAACCCGCGCGTGCGAGCCAAACACGCGTCGACGGTCGACGACGACGAGGAACCGAGCGACGGCCAGGCCGCTACGACCGCGACTCGAACGTAACCATGTCACGAACAGACCCAACTGCCGATACCCAGACGGACCGAGACGAGACGGGAGTCGCCGGCCCGGGAACGTCGACACCCACGGCGGACGACCCGATCCTCGAACTACGGGACGTGAACGTCACGTTCGATATGAGCCGGGGGGTGTCCCGCGTGCTCGACGACGTGAGCGTCGACGTGGCCAGACAGGAGATACTCGGCGTCGTCGGCGAGTCCGGGTCGGGCAAGTCCATGTTCGCCTCGGCGCTGCTCGACGCCGTCGTCGACCCGGGACGGCTCTCGGGGGAGATCGTCTACCGCCCCGACCCCGACACGGAGATCGACGTGCTGGGCCTCTCCGAGTCCGACCTGAAGCGCCTGCGCTGGGAGGAGATCGCCATGGTCTTCCAGGGCGCCCAGTCGTCGTTCAACCCGACGCTGTCGGTCCGGGGCCACTTCGTCGAGACGCTGAAAGCCCACGACTACGACGTCGACGAGGGGCTCCGTCGGGCCAGGGACCTCATCTCGGACCTCTACATGGACCCCGACCGGGTGCTCGACTCCTACGCCCACGAGCTGTCGGGCGGGATGCAACAGCGGGCGCTCATCGCGCTGTCGCTCGTGCTCGAACCGAACGTGCTGGTGATGGACGAACCGACGGCGGCGCTGGATCTCCTGATGCAGCGGTCCATCCTGAGCCTGCTGAACGAGCTGCAGGAGAAATACGACCTGACCGTCGTGTTCATCACGCACGACCTGCCGCTGGTCGCCGGGCTGGCCGACCGCCTGGCCGTGATGTACGCCTTCGAACTCGTCGAGGTCGGGCCGGCCCGCGAGACGGTGCTCGACGCCGCCCACCCCTACACCAGGGCGCTGTTGCGGTCGGTCCCGAACCTGGACATCCCACTCGACGAGATGCGGGCGATCGAGGGGTCGGCCCCGGACCCGGTGAACACGCCGGAGGGGTGCAGTTACCACCCCCGGTGTCCGCTGTCGACCGAGGAGTGTCTGGTCTCCGATCCGGAGTTCCGGGCGGCCGGCACCGACCACCACGTCGCCTGTTTCCACCACGAGGACGCGGCCGAGGGCGTCCCGTTCGACATCGAGGACCACGCGCCCGAGGAGGAGGCGGAGTGGCCATGAGCGCGGAGCCGGTCGTCTCGCTGTCGGACGTCGAGGTCCACTTCGACCAGAACGAGGGGCTGGTCGACCGACTCCGCGGGGACGGCAAGGCCCCGGTCCGGGCGGTCGACGGCGTCTCGCTTGACATCGAGGAGAACGACGTCGTCGCGCTCGTCGGCGAGTCCGGCTGCGGGAAGACCACGCTCGGGAAGGCGGCGATCGGGCTCCAGCGGCCGACCGACGGCGAGGTACGGTACCGCGGACAGGACGTCTGGGACGCCTTCGACGGAGCCGGCGACGCGTCGGTCGACGCGGCGGATATCCGCAGGTCCCTGCAGATCGTCCACCAGGACCCCGGGTCGTCGCTCAACCCCAACCAGACGGTGATGGCGACGCTCGCCGCGCCGCTGAAGCGCTGGTACGACGACCTCTCGCGGGAGGACCGCCGCGCTCGCATCCTCGGGATGCTCGAGACCGTCGGGATGGAGCCGCCGGCGGACTACGCCGAGCGGTATCCCCACCAGCTCTCCGGCGGCGAGAAACAGCGCGTCGCGCTCGTCCGCGCCCTGTTGATGAACCCGGACGTGATCCTCGCCGACGAGGCCGTCTCCGCGCTGGACGTCTCCCTGCGCGTCGAGATGATGGACCTGATGCTGGAGCTGCAGGACCGGTTCGACACCTCCTTCCTGTTCATCAGCCACAACCTCTCGAACGCGCGGTATCTGACCAAGCGCGCCGGCGGGCGGATCGGTATCATGTACATGGGCGAACTCGTCGAGGTCGGCCCCGCAGAGGAGGTCCTGCAGGACCCCAAACACCCCTACACGCGGGTCCTCAAGTGGGCGACCGCCAACCTCCACCCGGACTACGTCCAGGTCGAGGAGCCCCCGGTCCGGGACATCGACATCCCCGACCAGACCGACCCCCCGAGCGGCTGTCGGTTCCACACGCGCTGTCCCGTCGCCAGGGAGGCCTGCCGCGAGGAGCACCCGTCGCTCGGTGACGACGGCGGCCACGCCGCGGCCTGCTTCCGGGACGACGATACCCACCGGTACTGGTCGAGCCCCGAACTCGACGACTAGCGGTCCCGCGCTCGTCGACGGCCGATTCGTCGCCCGGCCGGTACGCAGGAACGGGCCGCTTTCCCGCGGCGCGGTCGACGTGCTGCCTGGATTTCGTCCGGTGTCGTGAATCCCAGCAGAGCGGTGGCTTCACTCGCGGGTCCATTTCGTGACCGGTATCCGGTCTCCACCGTCGAAGCCGACGTGTCTTCGTCACTCCCGGTTCAATCGAAGACGCTCTCCTCGTCGTCCTGGTCGTCCTCGAAGGGGCGCCACCCGACGTAGATGATGATCAGGGATCCCACGACGGGGATCAGGAGGAAGGCGACGCTCAGCTGGACGGCGACCGCCGCGGCGCTCCCCGGCTCGACGTAGAGCAGCGAGAACGCGAGCAGGAGGGCGAGCGTCGCCCCCATCGCCAGCGTGACGGTCCAGAAGTTGATCCCCTCGTCCATCGATTCAGTTTCGTCGTCCATCGGTAAAACAGCTCCGCGGCTGTGGGTCAGAAGAGGAGGACGCCGCCGGCGCGGTCGTCGACCGTCACGCGGAGCGGGTCGGCCGCGTCGACGCGGAGGTCCCCGAGCGCCTCCTGGACACTCCCAGTTTTACTGCACTGCACGTCGACGGTACGGGATTCGTCGGTGGGATTGAGCACGTAGAGCAACCAGCCGTCGTCGGTCGCGTGGAGTCGCGTCTGGACCGCCCCGTCGGAGCACCGGACGGTCGGGCTCGCCCCGCCCCGGTCGAACAGGTGCGAGAGCGTCGACCGGACCGCGTCGAGCGCGTCATCGTCGGTTGCCGCGCGGCCGAGAAGGGTGCCGACGGCCATCGCCGTCCCGTCGCCGTGCGAGTCGACCGTCGCGCCGACGCCACCGTCGCTCCAGCGACCGAGCGCGGTCGCGGTCGTGGGGTCGAAGACGTCGCGTCTCGCGGCCGCCGGCGCAGCCTGTACGCCGGGCGTTCCGCCGTCGGCCGAGACTGCCGCTCGCGCGTCAGCGACTTCCAGCGTCTCGCCGTCCGCGTACCGGGTGGTGCGCAGGCGCGTGCCGAAGACCTCGTCCAGGTCGTGGCCGGGCGATTCACGGAGGCATCGACCGTTCTCGTCGTAGACGGCGGGCGCACCGCCGGTGACGAGCGTGCCGCCCCCGTCGACGTACGCCTCGATAGCCTCGACGGTCGACGGTTCGAGCAGGAGCGGGAAGGGGAGGTAGACGGCGTCGTACCCGTCGAACTGGTGGGGTTTGGCGAAGTCGACCTGGTAGTCGGTCGCCCACATCGCCCGGTAGACACCGCGAACGGCCGTCGCGAACTGCTCGGTGTCCTTCTCGGCGACGTAGTTGAACAGGGGCGCCTCCGCGAGCGTGCCGATGGCGACGTCCCCGCGAACCGGTTCCGACGCCTCGAGAACGGGCCGCTCCGAGACGAGGTCGGCGAACGAGGCGGCGACCTCGGTGCGCTCCGTTCGCGACCCGTCCCGACGGACGAGGCCGAACCCGGGGCTCTCGTGGCCGAGCAGCTCCGGCCGGTACTGCCAGTAGAGCAGGCCGGTCGCCCCCCCGGCGAGCGCGTTCCAGTTCCACAGCGCCATCGACTCCGGATCGGGATCGGGGCCTCGCGTCAGTCCCATGGGGTCGATACTGTTGCCGCTCCGGACGTGTCCGCCCTGGAGTTCCGTCTGCCAGAACGGTTTCTCGCCGGCGGCGCCCCTGGCGACGTCGAGCATCAGGTGGTGGTCGAGCGTCTGGCGCTCGGCGTCGGTCGTGATGTCGGGGTGGTCGGGCCCCCAGTGGGGGAACGTCGTCGTTCCCCACTCGTCGACGGTATCGGCCGACCGCCAGTCGTCGTTGAACCGGTGGGGCAGGTCGCCGAGATTGCCGGAGATGCCGTGTGCGCGGACCGACGCGGTCGCGTCGCCCTCGCCCAGGGCGCTCGCCCGCCACTGCATGTGTCCCTGCTGGGAGTCGAGGCGGAACCGCAGCCAGTCCAGATACCGGGGGTACCCGCCGTGGTACCTCGGCGGTTCGACCTGTGACCACGACGTGTATCGCGTCTCCCAGGCCTCGTTCAGGCCGTCGATGGCACCGTATCGATCACGAAGCCAGTCCTCGAACTTGTCCCTGCAGGCTTCGCAGTAACAGAACCGCTTGTCCGGGAAGTGGAGGTTCGGCTCGAAGAACGCTTCGTCCCACGTCGTGTAAGAGGTGACCGTCGGGTCGTCCGAGTAGCGGCCGGCCAGCCGTCGCGTGAACCGCTCGGCGTGGTCGCGGACCGCGTCGTGGTTCAGGCAGAGTCCGGGCCACCCGCCCCCGGGCGTGTTCGGCCGCGCCCGCACGTCGACTTTCCCGCCGTCGTGGTCCTCGTAGCGGGCTTCGGGGTGCCGGTCGACCAGCCAGTGGGGCGCGTTCTCCAGGATCAGCGAGATGACGACATCGAGATCGCGCTCACCGGCGAGTTCGACCAGTTCGTCGAGCTCGGCGAAGTCGAACTCGTCTTCGCTCGGGTGGGCGTGGTTCCACATCGCCCACAGCTTCACCGTGTTGAACCCGAGATCGGCCATCTGAGAGAGGTCGTCGGCCCAGGCGTCCGACGGCGGATTCGGCGGACGATAGTACTGAGCGCCGTACGCGAACATTGTCGAATTGTGGGCGAGTAAATTATTTAATCGTACGCCTGGGTTCGGATATTTCCAAATATAGTTCGTACTATCCTAGTGAATCCGTACCGGGCGTCTTCGGTGGCGAAGATGGCTCGCGAGAATGCGGATCTCGTGGGGTCGTAGCACCGAGAGAGCGACGGTGTGTTTGCGGAGGACTGAACCGTCGAAAAAGCGGTGACACGACGGGTCGAAGCCGGCTTCGGAGCGGACGAGCCGTTCCGCGTCTCTCGTCAGCCACGGGGTCAGTCGCTGTGGGAGATCTCGATTCGTTGTCCGCCGGTGAATTTCGCTTGGAAGGTGACGTACTCGCCGTCGAGGGGGTGTGGAACTCGAACGAGCAGGACACGTCCGAGTGTCGGCTTACCTCGGGGGTCAACCGCCCGAAACACTCGCCTTGCTCATCTGTAGAGAACCTGTAGCTCTTCGACAGCCATCGGTCTACTAGCCGGCGACAACGGCTAACGTCACGAACGATCTATAGGAATACGGTTCAACCACTCCCCTGTCTGGGGATTTACACGCTAGGTGGTGGGGTCCGGTTCGAACCAGGAGGGTCCCAATGGCAACAACCCAACCGAAAGAATCAGTGAAGCATGGAGTAGATCTGGAGGCGTTCCACGAGTTCGTGGAGTACGCGAGCGAGAACCCGGAGGAAGTCGCGTTCGAACTCGGTGCCAGTGCGCTCTACGAGGGGCGACTCTTCCACAGTCTGGCGAAGGTGGACGCGTATTCGCTGGGCGGGGAAGAGATCAAACGCGAGACACGCGAATACACGCTCCCGCTGGGTGCCTGGAAGGAAGTCGAGGAGGCGACTGGCTTCGTCGGTCCGACCGACCGGATGGAACCGATCGAGGTCGCGCTCGCGGCGCTCACCGGGTGCGTGAACGTCGCCGTCGGCGTGACCGCGCTGGCCAACGACATCGAACTGGAGGGGCTCGAAACCACGGTCCGCCTCGACTTCGATCCGCGGGTGATCTTTATGATCCACGACGTGGACCGCTCCGACGAGAGCTTCGACGACATCCGCATCGAGATCGCGGTCAGCGGCGAGGACCTCTCGGACGAGGACGCCGAGATCCTGGCTGCGGGTGCGCAGCGGTCGCCCGTGTGGAACCTGATGCGGCTGGCTCACGACATGGAGCCGACCGTCCAGGTGGAATAGCTCACACCGACCACGGGCCGATCCGAACTGTCGGATCGGTCTGGGTTTTCTGAGGAGGCTGCAGTCGTCCGACAGCAGCGGCTGGTCGGCCAGACGCGGCTAACCTGCGGTCGAGGGGATACGCAGGCGCACTGTTCCGGGCAGTCCAGAGCGGGACCTGCTACGCGGCCGACCCCAGCGAACGGTCGCGCGTCGACACATCGGCTGAAAACGACTCAGTTCAAAACGGGTGCCACCCGTCCGGAGCACCGGCCAGGCCGGAGACGCGGCGTTCGCGGCCGTCGTCGCCCTCGCGCAGTTCGATCACGCCGTCGAACTCGCTGGCGATCGTGTGGACCGTCTTGCTGTCGTGAGCGGACGACTCGAGCGTGAACACGCCGATCCCGTCCGTCTTCCTGATGCGAGCCGTGTAGATGTGGAGGAACTTGAACACGGTCGGCGTGTCGAGATAGTGCAACAGTGTCGAGACGGAGTGGACGCCGTAGCGGATCGACGGGACGCCGCCGTTCGAGAGGCGCGCGACGAGTTTCGCCGTTCCGATGCTGATCCCGGTGAGGTCGCTCGGTGCGGAGACGGACTCCACCGCGACGCGGTCCGAGACGCGCGAACGGCCTCGGCCTGAACAGTCGATGATCCCTACGCGGTCGAGGTGAGACGACGGGCGGTCACGGGAGAGATACGCGACGACCGAGTCCGCGCTCTCGTCCGTGGCCGCGTAGACCAGCCCGTCGCCGGTATCGAGCCCGGTCGCCAGGAGCCCGAGCGTGGCCTCCCGCTTGCCGACCATCGACGGGCCGCGTATCAGCACGTTCGTCCCCGGGTCGAGGCTCGCGAGCGAATCGCCCGACAGGACGCGGTCAGTGTCGCCCATCGGAACTCACTCGAACCTCCTGTCGTTCGTCCCGTCGTCGGTCCCACCGTCCGTCCCATCGTTCGGCAACTCGCCGTCGGTCGGATCGATCGCGCGGACGGCGCCGACGAAGCCGGCGGCGTCGTCCAGGTCGTCCATCGACGCGTCGACGCTCGCCCGCTGTCGTTCGATCCGGTCGACGAGCGCCCTGTACTGTTCGTGGTGGACTAGTTCGGCGTGACCGAACTCGGTTTCGAGCGCGGACCGACGCGCGACCAGCGAGTAGTACTCCTGCAGGTCGTCGTCGAGGGTTCCCCGGTCGACCAGCCGCTCGACGGTGTTGCGCAACTCGTCGGGGCCGGGCGGTTTCGTGACGTATCCGTCGAAGCCCATTTCGGCGACTTCGATACCGGGCGAGACGGCCGACACCATCGCGACCCGGCAGTCAAGCCCCCGGTCGCGGATCGCCGCGAGGACCTCGTCACCCGAGATCCCGGGCAGCATCCGGTCGAGGAGCACGACATCGACGTCGCGGTTGTCGAGTATCTCGAGGGCTTCCTCGCCGGTCTCGGCCCGGCAGATCCCGTACGCGTCGCGGAGCCACAGCTCGTAGGAGGTGGCGACATCCGGTTCGTCTTCGACGATCAGTACCAGTGGGTCCGTATCCGTGCCAGTGTTCGGGTTGTCGTTCGAATGTTCTGTCATGAGTCACACGTCCGGAGGGTGATGACGAAGACCGCGCCAGTCGGGTCGTTGTCCTCGACGTGAATGGATCCGCCGTACTCGTCGATCATCGTATCGACGAAGAAGAGCCCGAACCCCGTGCCGGTCGACTTCGCGTGGCCGGTCTCGTCGCGTCTGAACACCGACTCCTTCCGGTCGTCGGGGATCCCCGTCCCCGTGTCGGCGATCCGGACGGTCACGAACTCCGACCCCTCTTCGACGGTGACCGCGAGCGCGAGGTCGGCCGGGTCGTTGTGCTCAACCGCGTTCCGGACGACGTTCCCGAGTACCTCCGCGAGGAGCTGGTCCGCCAGGACCGTCACGCCCGCCGGGATGGATGTCTCGACGGTCACGTCGGGATAGGTCGTCCGGACGGCCTCGAGTTCGCGCTCCAGCGTCGCCGAGAGGTCGACCGGCTCGCGGTCGGCGACGGCCCCGCCGGTCAGCGTCTCGAGGACCGACCCGACGCGCTCGACCACGGCGACGACATCGTCCGACCACTCCCGGATCGTCCGGGCGTACTGGCGGTGGTGGTCGTCTGGGAGTTGCTCCGCGAGCAGGTCCGCCCGGGACTGGATGACCGTCATCCCGTTGAGCACGTCGTGGCGGACGATGCTGTTGAAGAACTCAAGCTGGGACGTTCGCTGTGCGAGGGTCTGTTCGCGGTCGGCCCGTTCGAGCGCGCTGGTCGTGGCCGTGCCGAGCAGCTCGGCCCCGTGGATGTCGTTGTCCCCGAACGACCGCGGGACCGTCGCGCCGGTGATCAGGACGCCGAACTCACCCAGCGGGATAACGAGCTCGCTCCGGATCGGTGTCTCCGGGTCGAAGAGGTGCTCGTCGGGGACCTCCTCGCGCAGGTCGTCGAACACCATCGTCTCGCCGGTCTCGAACGCGTGCCAGGCGAGGCTGTCCCCGTCGGCCCGGAAAGTCGGCAGGCCCTCGAAGACGCGCTCGCTCTCGGCCGTCTCCGCGGCCGGCTCCAGGCGCGTTCCGGTGTCGTCGGCGAGCCAGACGGCCGTCAGCGGGAGGTCGAGCGCCCGCTGTGCGGCGTTCACGGCGATATCGCAGACCCGCCCGGGCTCGCCCACGGCGCTCATCTCCTGGGTCGCCGCGTGGAGCGCCTCGATCAGCTCGTTCCGTCGCCGGAGCGCCACGAACTGCCGGCGGCGGTCCAGCAGTCCCTCGATCCGCATCCGCAGCTCGGCCTGTCTGATGGGCGCGTCGATCACCTCGTCGACGTGGCGCCGGACCGCGGGAGGGAGCTCGGAGCCGTCGGCCGACCTGACCAGCAGGAACGGGCGAAATGCCGAGTCCACGCGCGCCCCGGATTCGACGAGCGCGTCGCGATGCCGGGCGAAAGTGGGTTCGTCGACGAGACAGAGGTCGAACTCGTCGGGGAGCCCCTCGGGCGTCTCGACCGTCGACACCGCGTAGGACGCCGAGAGCCACCCGGTGAGCAGTCGCCTGTTCTCCTCGTGTGCAAGCCAGACGAGCACGCGCGGCCGGTCCCGGCCGACCGCTCCGGTGGGGTCGGTCGCGTCCGTCTCGGCCGGGCCACCGGTGCGACCCGTCATCGATCCGGCGGCGACCGGGACTCCGTGAACTCGGGCGTCCCGCTGAGGATGCCGCGGAGGCCGGTGAGCGGGTCCCCGACGGTGATCCCGTGTTCGGTGATCTCGAACTCCCGGAGCGCGCGCTCGAAGTCGCTCGTCCGTTTCTTGAGGATGCCGATCGCCTTCCGGAGTTCGCCCTCCATCTCGAGGTACCGCAGGAAGACGATGTTGTCCGCGAGGTAGCTGAGACCGCTGTTGGTCGGCTGGAACTGGCCGGTGATCGCGTTGGTCGACTCGACCAGGATCACCGCGACGCCCATGTCCTTGAGGTAGCGGCCGAGGCTGTTGAGCTCCCGTTCGAGGTCGGACTCGTCGCCCCGGAGCGAGAGCCGGTAGCCGTCGATGCCGTCGATCATGACGATCTCCGCGTCGCGCTCCTCGACCTCGGCCCGGACCATCGATGCGAACTCGGCGGGGGACTTCTCCAGCGGCTCAACCTCCTCGACGGCCAGCGTCCCGCGCTCGACCATCCGCTCGGCCGGGATGTTCACCGCCTTCGAGCGGGCGATCATCGTCTCCGTGTTCTCCTCGAACATGTAGATGACCGACCGTTCGCCGCGACCCGCGGCCTCTTTCATGAACTGCGTGCCGAGCGTCGTCTTCCCGACGCCGGTCGGGCCGCTCAGGATCGTGACGGTCCCGCGTTCGATCCCGCCGTGGAGGATCTGGTCGATCTCCGGGACGCCCGAGGAGATGGACTCGGCCGCGAACGTCCGGCCGTGTGCCTCCGGGAGCAGGACGGGGAAGACGACCATCCCCTCGTCGGTGATCCGGACCGAGTGGGCGCCGGACTCGGTGTCCGAGCCGCGGAACTTCGGGACCGAGAGCGTCCGCCCGGCGTCGTCGCGGGCGAGTTTCAGCGCCCCGTCGCTGATGAACTCCAGGTCGTCGTCGGGCGCCCGCTCGGTCGCCTGCGAGGTGAACAGGACGGTCGCGTCCCGCTGGCGGAGGAACTGCGTGAGGCCGTTGACCTGCTTGCGGAACTGGTAGTCGTCGGGCGCGAGGTTGCGCAGCTGCGTCAGCGGGTCGATGAACACCCGATCGGGGTCGACTTCCCGGACCCGGTCGGCGATGGATTCGGAGACGGTCGGACCCTCGACCTCGTCGGGCTCGAAGATGTCGTACTGCCGGCCGTCGGTGAAGACGTCCGCACCCGGGCTCAGGTCGAGAAAGGCCACGTCGTCGAGGTCGAACCCGAGCTTCGCCGCGTTGGTCCGGATATCCGCCTCGGACTCCTCCAGGTTCACGAACAGCCGGGCGCCGTCGTCGCCCGCGGTTAGGAAGTGAAGACCGAGGATCGTCTTGCCCGTCCCCGGTCGACCGGTGACCATGTACCCCCGCTGGGGTACGAGCCCGCCGTGGAGTACCCGGTCGAGCCCGTCGATCCCGGTGGAGATCCGCTCGTCGCCGGCGTCAGTCACCGCCCGGCCCTCCCCGTCGCGTCTCCAGCTGGCGGAACAGCGTCTCCACGTCCCGCGCACTCAGCCCGCGGACGAGGTCGTCCGTCCGTGCGTTGACCGTCTGGAGTCGCGCGACGAGCTCGCGGTACTCGTCGCTGTCCCGCAGCTCCTCGTCGGACCGACTGGCCATCAGCGCCGCCCGCTTGGACACGAGCGAGAACAGTTCGGAGAGCGACGCGTCGTAGCGGGCCCTGCGCCGCAGCGACCGGACGAGCTCCAGGAGCTCGGTCCGGGTGAGCGGTTTCAGGCGATACGCGTCGATATCCATGTCGACGATGTCGAAGTCCGGTTCGACGGCCGTCACCAGCGCGACCGAGGGGTCGTATTCGGAGGCTGCGATCGCGTCGAGTACCGACTCGCCGTCGGGTGCCGACTCGCTGTCGGGAGCCGACTCGCCATCGCCCTCCGATAGCTGCCGGTCCAGCAGGACGACCGTGACCGACTCGTCGAGCCGGTCGAGCGCTTCGTCCGGTCCGTGGGCGACCCGGGTTTGGTACTCCTCGGAGAGCCAGCGCGCGTACAGCGCGGCGATCTCGGGGTCGTCCTCGACGACGAGGACGACCTCGTTCGACCCTGTCATGCGGACTCGTCACGGCTGACCGCCCTCCCTGTCCGCGGTCGGACGAGAACGTCGCCCGACGCGTGGACGGTCACTTGGCAACCGCCGAACGGGAACGAAACACGCCCCTCCGACCGCGGGATCCCGGACCGCGAGACGAACAGGCGTTCGAGCGCGTCGGGGTCGATTCGCTGGTAGAGATGTTTATCACCGGACAGGTAGTCGTCGTCGAGACCGGCGATCGCGTCGACGATCGTCGTCGTGAGCGAGGTATCGCCGTCCCAGTCGTGGTGGACCCGACGTTCGACCTCGGCGTGATCCGTATCCGCCATGGGCGATCACTGGTCTCGAACGGCCTGTCGGTACTGTGTACATACGTGGTAGTGCGACGGCGACCCAGTCTAGGTGACTAGAGGTGGCCGGCTCAGGTCGACCCGAGGACGGCGTCGATCACCTTCCGCTCGGCGGCGCGCAGGTGGTACTGGAACGTCGACGCGGCGATGTCGCGCGTCTCGGCGAGTTCTGAACTCGAACTCACGCGCGGCCACTCGAAGAACCCGCCGTAGTGAGCCGCTCTGAGCGCGTCGAACTGTCGCTCCGTGAGCCGTTCGACGATGTTCTCGCGGAACAGCTGCCTGGTCTCGACCGGCTCGGGGTCCTCCCGGCGCGCACGCAGTTCCGTCTCCGGGTACATCGACTGCACGTCGTCCACGAACGGACGCACGCCGACATCGCCGGTGAGGACGACGGTGAGCGTCGTCGTCCCGTTCTCGGCCGTCAGCGCCCGCAGCTGGGCGTCGTCGGCCCGCAGCGTCGCGAACAGCGGCGGCGTCGAGAGCGTCAGCTGGTACAGGCCCGGCGCGTCGTCGACCGAGAGCGGCTGGACCGAGCGGACGAACTCGAAGTCGGTCAGCCGGTCCGGCTCCACCGACTCCCCGTCGAGTCTGAAGAACGCCCGGATCGCGCCGTCCTCGCCGTCGATCGCGCCGACGAACTCGACGGTCGCGCCCAGCTCGGCCGAGAGGCGGTTCGCGAACAGCCGCTCCGTCCCGACCGTCAGCTCGACCTCCGTGTTCGCCTCGGGGTGGACCGCGTCGGTTCGCCGGACGTTCCGGAGCGCGTAGCCGACCGTGTCGCCCAGTTCTTCGAGGACGCGCCGCTCCTCGCCGTCGAACGTGTCGGCCGCCTCCGCGTAGACGACGAGCACGCAATCGACCGCGTCGCCGCGGCAGACCGGGACGACGGCGATCGACCGGAAGCCATAGGTCAGCGCGTCTTTCCGGTAGCGCTCCCAGTCGTCGTCCTCGAGCACGTCGTCGACGACCTGGATCGACCCCTCGCGGTAGGCGGCGTCGACCATGCGCTGGAGCGGCTGCCGGGAGCCGTCGGCCCGGAGGGTGTCGACGTACTCCGAGTCGACTCCCGCCCACTCCAGCGGCCGGGTCCGCTCCTCGGACGGGTCGCGCTCGCCGACCCAGGTGAACGCGTACTGGTTCGCGGCGCTCAATCGGTCGCAGACGCTCTCCCGGATCTCCGCCTCGCTCGTCGAGCGGACGAGCGCCTGGTTGATCTCGCGGATGATCCGGTTGAGCCGGTTCAGCTGTTCGAGCTGCTGGTTCTGTCGGCGCAGCTGCGAGTCGCGCTCCCGGATCGCCGACTCGTTCTCGGCGCGGTCGAGCGCGGCTTCGAGGTTTTCGGCCACGAGCTCGGCGACCTCCCGCTGTGCGGTCGTGAGCGAGCGCTCGCTCGTCGCACCGCCGACCAGCACCCCGTGGTTGCCCACCGGGACGACGAGGACGGACACGAACGGGAACTCCGCCTCGGGTTCGGTCGCACCGGCCATGCCACAGGTGCGGACCTCGCCGCTGGCGAAGGCGTCCCAGACCGGACCGTCGGTGATCCGCCGTGGCCGGTCGTCGGACCCGTCGTCTCCCTCCGCGGGCGCCAGCGGGACGAGGTCGTCCTGGCCGTCGAACTCGAAGACGACCGCCCCGTCGAGGTCGAGCAGTTCGGCCAGCGTCTCCGCGGCCACGGTCGCGATGGCCTCCCGTCCCTCGGCGCAGGTCATCGCCCGCACTCGCTCGTTGAGCGCCGTCAGCATCGCCTCGTGTCTGAACCGGTCCGTGACGTCCTTGACGGCCGTGAGCACGGCCTGCTCGCCCTCGTAGGTGATCGGATGGGCCGTCGTCTCGATGTGGCGCTGCTCCCCCTCGCGCGTCCGTATCGTCCACTCGTGGTCCGTCGGCGCGGACTCCCCTCGCTCCGCGCGGCGGGCGGTGCGAGCCACCTCGTGGCGCTCGTCGGGCGCCACGTACTCGACGATCGAGGTCCCGACGAGCCGGTCGACGCTCTCGACGCCGGCGAGGGAGGCGGCCGCGTCGTTCGCGAAGACGACGGTCCCGCCGCTGTGGACGAGTATCGGTTCGGGCGACATCTCGACCAGCGTCCGGTAACGCCGCTCGTTTCGCCGGAGCTTCGACTCCAGCTCGCGGAGCTCGGTGATGTCGACGACGACCGCCTGGCCGACGCGCTCGCCCTCGTACCAGCCCAGCGTCGTCTTCACGCGGACGTGGCGCGTCTCGCCGTCCGCACACGTGAGCCGGATGTCCGTCGGTCCGACGGCGTCCCCCTTCTCGAACACGCGCTCCAGTTCCTCCGTCGCCGCGCCGTGGTCGTCCGGGTGGATGAAATCGAAGACGGACCGGCCGACGAGGTCCGCCCGACTGTCGACGCCGAGCAGGTCCACGAGCGCGTCGTTCCCCCAGACCGTCTCGCCGTCGCTGTCGAACAGGTTTATCGGCGCCGGCGACTCCTCGACGAGGTTCGCGTAGCGCTGCTCGCGCTGTTCGAGTTCGCGCTTGCGCTCCTCGCGGTCGGTCACGTCCCGTATCACCGAGAGGTGCTGCCCTGGGACGATGTCCGTGGTCGCGGCGTACTCGACGACGTGTTCCTCGCCGTCCGCGTCGACGAGCGGGAACGTCCCCCGGTCGGCCTCGGACTCGCGGAACGCTCGCCACGCCGCCTCGAAGTCGAACTCCGCGGGCGCGAACTCCCCGATCGAGCGCCCCAGTAGCTCCGCCTCGGGAAGCCCGAACAGCTCGGTCGCGCTGTCGTTGACTTCGACGTATCGACCCTCGTCGTCGGCGATCACCATCGCGTCGAAGGCCTCGTCGAAGACCGCGCGGTAGCGGTCCCGCTGTCGTTCGAGTTCTCGGTCGCGGTTGCGGTCGTGCTCGTGCTCGGTCTCGTCGGACGCGTCGTCGATCGCGCCTTCAACTTGGGCCGCGTCGGCCGACCGGTTCGACCGTACCCGGTCGACGGCCTCGCCGACCCGGTCGGCGAGTTCGGACGGGTCGGCCCCGTCCGGGCGCGGCACGTACTCCGAGACTCCTGCCGAGATGGCGTCGCTGGCGAGCGCTTCGCTCCCGTCTCCGGGACAGAGGATCACCGGCGGATTGACGCCGGTGCCGCGGAGCCGCCGACAGAGCTCGATACCGTCCCAATCGGGGAGTTCGTGTCCGGCGACGACGCAGTCGACGGCCCGGTCCTCGACGGTTGCCAGTCCGGTTTCCCCCGTCGCCGCCGTTAGAACTGTTCCGTTCGTACAGCGGCGGTCTTCGACTGCCGCCACGAGTTCCGGGTCGTCGGCGACCAGAAGGACGCGGAACGGATCCGGCTTACCGGTCATCCGCCCGGGTGCTCCTCGTTCCCGGCGAACACGGCCCGTGGTTTATCGGCGACCGGGAGATTCGGGGCCGGACCCAGTTCGCGTCGTCCACGCCCGTTCGTGTTCTGATCCGCATCAAGCCCGTGTCGTCCACGCCCGTTCGTGTTCTGGTCCAGTATCATCGGTTCGGAAGCCCAGTCGACGCGACAGCCCCACTGGTGATCGTCTGCCAGCGTGTCGATATCACAGGTAGCAGTGTCGACAGATGTTCATAGATCGTATGTGTCATAGGACGCCCGAATCCTGTCCATCCGTGTTCGACGGTATAGGTTATTAAATTACGTACCTGAATAGAACGAATGTGAGGAAGTGAGTGACACCACAAGTGTTGGATTTCTGTTGGGCGGGGTGGAGCTCCCGCCTTCGGGGCGACATCTGTTGTACTGTACACGAGACACGTGTGGTTGTCCGAAACCCGACCGCAGACTACCGGGTGCGACATCGGGTTCGCCGCGCTAATTCGAGGTGATCGAATCTTATGTATCAATACTGCCGATGGGGCGAAAAGATTGTTACATAAGGCCTGTAGGGGGACGCGCTACACGAGTTGTATCGGCGCCACCTGCGGTGGAGCGCTCTCGACGGAGTACTCTGGAAGCCAGTATGCATCCTCTCACCCAACTAGAGTTTGCCGGGGAGTTCTTCGAGTCCGATGCGCGTGGTATCGAAACTCTCGGCTCGAAGCGCGTTTGCGGGCGGCACAGCGGACGTCACCTCAGGAACCGACACTCGGGAGAAAGTACCCGGTCTCTCGTCGGACACCACCCAGGAGGACCACGGCCGCGACGAGCGGCATGGCCGCACAGCAGAAATACACGGGCCAGAAGCCGACGATTTCGACGATTGGGAGGGTAACAATAGGACCAAACCCCCCGCCGATGTCACCGAAGACGTTGTTCGTCCCCACGGCGCGTCCCATCTCGCCGTCGGCGACGAGATCGCCTAACAGCGCCATCAGTGGCCCGCTCGTGCCGCCCTGTCCGAGTCCGATACACACGCAGGCGATAGCCAGGGTCGGCGCCGAGTCCGCGAGTGCGAGCAGCAGGAATCCGATCGACGTGACGCCCAGAAACAGGAGCAGAATCGGGACTCGTGACTGGTTCCGGTCGCTGACGTATCCCCCGAGATACATCGACAGCCCCGCGGCGACGACGGTGACCCCCATGAACAGGCCCGAGGAGCCCTGGGCGTCAAATCCAAAGACGCTGAGCTGATTCGGGTCGAGAAACAGGACGAGCGTCGCGAACAGCGCACCGATGTAGACGAACAGCACGGCGAAGTTGACCAGGCCGACCGTGACCGCGGGGAGACTCGTATTGATATCCCACGGTTTGACCGACTGGTTCACCTCTCCGTCGACGTGTGTTTCGGGCACCGTCTGATATGCGATGACGCTGGCGAGGAACGCGAAGGCGGTAGCGACCGCGAACGCGACGACGTTCCCGAAGAGTTCGCTGACGAGGCCGCCCAGCACCACTCCAGTCGGGAATCCGAAAAGCACCCCGCCCCTGATGAGCCCCATGTTCGAGCCCCGCGAGCCACCGTCGCTGATGTCGTCGGCGATCGTGTACGCGGTCGCGAAGACGAGCGCGCTTCCGACGCCCCAGAGGACGCGGGCAGCCATGAACCACGCTGCGGGAAACGGAGCGAGCAGTGCGATGACGTAGCCGAACGTGGAGATTCCCTGGATGACCATCCCGACGACGAACGGTTTTCTCGTCCCGAATCGGTCCACGAGACTCCCGGCCGGCGCGTTCGCGAACAGACGCGAAAATCGGTTCGCGCTCAGGATGATGCCGACGAGAAACGGTGAAATCCCGAGAATCGTCCCGAGATTCGGCAGGATCGGGAAGATCACACCGCCGCCGAACCCGATGAAAAACGTGCTGACGATGACGGACCCAAGGACGAGTCGTCCCTCGCTGTTCGTCCCCGGGAGCCGAAGATTCACATCCGAGAGGACCGTTCCCGAACTTCTTGAGTATGACTATCTCTAGGTACGGTCGGATATCTGAGCACGATCTGACATCCCCCGCGCCGTTTACGGCGCGGCTCCCCCCACAGGAGGAAACCCGGCCGGTGCCGAGCAGGTTTCAGGACTCCCTCACCCGGCGTCAGCAGGGCGGGTTTCGACCCTCGGCCGGGAGCATCCTGTGGGCGTGTGACGTGGGCTCCCATCCGCAAGCGAGTCATCGCCGCGCGGTTTCTCGACGCGGCTCTCTCCCAAGGGCTCTATGCGACGGCGGAGATGCACTCGATGGACATCAGCCTGCACATCAGACCGCGGGAGACGAGTGCCACGCTCGATACGATCGAGAACACGATCGAAGACCTGGAGGCCGACGTGGAGTCCCTCTGGGAGAAGCGCCGGGCAGACGCTCGCGGGGTTCGAAAGGATCTGGAAGACTACCAGGCGCTCTACGACACCCTCCGGAACACCTCGATGCAGGCGTTCGATACGTCGATGTATCTGACGACGCACGGTAACTCTCGGGACGAGATCACCGGGGATGGTGTATCCAGTATCGCACGGCAGTCGCCCGCGAATCTGACGCCAGTGTGCCGCGGTGGACGCAGTTGGACTCGCTGATCTCAGGAAGTCCCGTCGGTGTGGACAAGTTGAACGAGTCGATGGACACGACGACGCCGATGCTCGCTGGTGCACTCGGCGCGATGTTTCCCTTTGTGGCTGGTGCGTTCGCCGAGCCCGGGATCGAGTACGGGACCTACGCGTGGAACGAGCGGCTCGATTCCAGTCCCCAGGACAACGAACTAGTATTCGACCCCTACGACGCCGACCAGCTCCGCGAGATCCTCGCAAATCGGACGGACGCCTTCGAGGACGGCGTGCTCGATCCAGATGTCATCCCGAAAGTCGCCGCGCTGTCCGCGAAAGAGCACGGCGATGCGCGGAAGGCGATCGACACCCTGTACGAAGCCGGACGGCTCGCGGAGAAGAACGGGACGGATACTGTTACGGTTGACCACGTCGACGATGCGGGAAGCGAGCGGAGGCGAACCGGTTCGAGAAACCCGTGAGTGGGGCGTCCCCTCTACATAAGATACTCATTAAACCAACTCAAATTGGAAGCTCCACTTATAACGAATTGTGGATAGCTGTAGAGCGTTAACCACTAATATATTAACAGGGAGTCTCGCCAAGAGCTAAAAGAAAGGGTTTCTTTGGTGCCGGCATACAAGATAATTATAGATAAACTGAGATCACATCCATGCCCGATAACATAGTCCGATTTGAGCAGTTACATGAGACATTTCTAGAATTGGAATCAGAGTTTGACCTCTTTGATCTCAATATTTGTGGTGTCCCAATTTGGGAACGTGTGAGATTCCACTTACATCGGAAGGTTGTACGACAGAGTGACGTGTTCGCGAGCAGTACCTCCAAATCGGATTCCAATCGGTTAGATTATCTTCGCAGTCTTTGGCTCGCGATGAGGAATATAGTTATCCGCAATCCGTTCCTCGAATCACAGCACGATATTCTAATATGGGGTCATGAACGGAGAAAAAAGCTTGAAGATGACCGTTGGTGGGACATTTACTTTGACCCAATCTATACGGGGACAGATCTGGACTACATCCACTTGGAGTCCCCGTTAGAGAAACAGCACCGCCGTCCTGCGAAAACACCCCGACTCAGATATCTTGATCTCATTGAGTATATCGGGGAGTTTCAACGAAAGGTAGGTGTCAGTTCTCAGACTATCCCGAGAGACATATTAAACCGACTTGAATCCTTTGAACGGGCCTTTGAGCGCCGATCTGGCATTCGCCCTGACGCGGTTGGAGAAGTCCGAGATGCGCTATCGTTTCGGGCATCCCGTCTCAATCTGTACAAGCGACTGTTGAAACGTATCAATCCACGTGTTGTGGTCCTCACGGTAAGTTATGGAAAAGAGACGTTCATTGAGGCTTGTCACGACCAAGACATCCCAGTGATAGAACTCCAGCACGGTGTGATTCATCCCTTTCACTACGGATACTCCTACCCAAATGATCGGGAAAAAAGACACTTCCCGGATTATTTGTTTCTATTTGGCCCATTTTGGAGAGAGATGGCAGATTTTCCCATTGGAGAAGAGCGATTGATTGATTGTGGATACCCATATCTTGAATCTAAAGTTGAAGAATATAAGAACACAGATACAAAAGACCAGATTTTATTTATTTCTCAGCAATCAATTGGTGAACCGCTTTCAAGAGTTGCTCAAGAAGTAAGCAGGCACACTGACTCAAGAGTTATCTACAAACTTCATCCGAGAGAATACGAAGGATGGCAGTCTCGGTATCCATGGTTAGTAGGCAGTGATATCAATGTTGTTTCATCAGATGATCCCCCGCTATATCGACTCTTCGCAGAATCAAGAACCCAGATCGGTGTCGGATCAACTGCGCTTTACGAGGGTTTGATGTTCGGGTTAGAGACATTTCTACTAAACCTCCCTAGCATCCAATATACGCGACCGCTTGCCGAATCGGGGTATGCTACTGTCGTAGAAAGCACCGAAGACTTGGCCAGCAAAATTTCTTTGAGTCAATCTGTCACGATTAAGCGAGAGGATCTCTTTACTGAATCCTCGATCAAGACGATCAAAAAAGAACTGGAAAGACTGGTAGCAATGCCACCGAATGAAGCACTTCGCAACGGCAGACGAAACTCCTAAACCGATCGCTATTCTCTCTTTCCAGAGAGAACGGTGACATAAATGGATCCGAAGGTCAGTATTATTATTACAGCTCATAACTATGCACACTTTCTAGAAGAATGCCTCGAAAGCGCGCTTACGCAGACTTACGACCAGTACGAAGTAATCGTCGTTGATGATGGTTCAACCGATGAGACTCCAGAGATTCTAAGAGCGGCCAAGTTTGAGTATCCCGAACGGTTACATACTATCCGTCTCGAAGGAGAGGGGCTCCCGTCTGCATGTAATGCCGGCATTGAAGCCGCTGACGGAGAATATGTTGTACGTCTCGACGCGGACGACTTTTTCGACGAAAATATCCTCACCGTCGAATCCACGTACCTTGACGCAAATCCAGAGATCGATCTGGTCTTCCCGGATTATTATACTGTTGATAGCGAGGGAGAAATACTCAACCACGTACGAATGCTGAAGGTCCAAGATGAGGTGAAACTGCTGAACCGTGCACCGCTAGCAGCGGGCGCCATGTATCGAAAGGAAGCGTGGGAGGCTATTGGTGGGTACAACGAATCCCTCAGCTACCAGGAAGATTATGATTTTTGGGTCCGGTTCGTTAACCGATTTAACGTACGTAACGTGAATCTTCCGTTGATGTATTATAGGCAACACAATGACAGCATGTCTCAGAATCTAAGTGGACGTTTGGAAGCGCGACGGAACGTTAAAGACCAGTTTGTGGACATGAATTTGGCAGACGAAGCAGCCGAAGCGGAAGTACTTGGAGTCGTGCCAGCACAGAGTGAGCGACGAATCGAACCACCGGAAAGCGCCTCAGTTCCTGACGCACCGCTGGCTCTCTGGGAAGTAGACAATCAATCACTTCTTGACTATACGGTAACTGAGATGCTGGAAGCAGATCGCATCGATCGACTAGTCGTCTCTACAGAGTCAGAAGAGATCGCAACTGCGGCCCGCAAAGCCGGTGCTGAGGTTCCACACCTCCGCCCAGACAACTTAGTAGGGTCTGAAGTATCGTTGAGTAGTGTTATCGCAGACCTGCTCACAGAACTTCGAACGACAGAATGCTATGATCCCGATTTTGTCGTCCTTCTACAATACGTTTCCCCCCTAAAAACAGCCATTAACGTTGATGAGGTAGTTGACACCTGGCATATGTTCTCTGTAGATTCAGTTATTAGTGTCACAGAAAACCGAAAGTTCCTCTGGCAACCAGGTAAGTATGGATTGGAACCACTGTTTGAGGAGAGATTACTTAGAGAGGAGCGAGAGACGCTATACGAAGAAAATGGAGCCATTTACGGGTTCGAACCAAGTATCGTACATAACCGTGATGAACTTACGGGGGACAATGTCGGACATGTTCTCATGGAACCGCATCACGCAATACACATTGACACTTGGTTTGATCTGAAGATGTGTGAGAAAGTATTAGATGCGGAAACAAACGGACTTCGACCCAGTTATCAAGGACTCACAACAAAAGATGAGTGATACTGTCGCGGTTGTTCCCGCTCGAGGGGGATCGAAGGGCGTCCCGCGTAAAAACCTGCGGACAATCGATGGACAACCACTCGTAAGCTATCAAATCGAAACGGCACTAGCCGCAGAGCGGATCGATAGGGTAATATTGTCAACTGATGACGAAGAGATCGCCGAGATCGGGCAAAAATACGGCGCAGAGGTCCCATTTATTCGGCCAGCGAGCCTCTCCCAAGATGATGTCCCTGTAATAGCCGTCGTAAAGCATGCACTCGAGTATCTCATCGAAGAGAACAGTCGACCAACACAGATTCATTGTCTCCAGCCGACAAGCCCTTTTACCACACCTGAACAGGTTGACAAAGCGGCAGTGAAATTGAGGAACACTGATTGTGACTCGGTAGTCGCCGTAGAGCGGATCACAGATACGCATCCCCACCGAGCGTATCGTCTTGAAGGAGATCGTATTGCACCGCTCGAGGGAATCACTGACGAAACACCGAATCAGCGGCAGGACAGA
The DNA here is from genome assembly GCF_004698125.1 of Halosimplex halophilum. Lineage (NCBI taxonomy): Archaea > Methanobacteriati > Methanobacteriota > Halobacteria > Halobacteriales > Haloarculaceae > Halosimplex > Halosimplex halophilum. Next base: position 424,910 of record NZ_SRHV01000005.1, on the reverse strand, counting down.
CCAGATACCTTTGGATTTACAGGAGCGATTTACGCCCGAAAACCGAAATTGCTTCTAAACTGGGATAAAACAGACTTTGCGCTGGGAACGGACATACGTGCCATCATCCAGCGTGAGGAATCGACCATCGAAATAGATACGGAATTCCAGTTACGGATCGCAAAAGCAATAGCTAAATTCACAGATGAAGTGAAATAGAACACATGAATGAATTTCCACCCACCAAACCGTATGTGATAGCAGAGGTCGGCGGTAACCACGGCGGCGATATTGAGACTGCAATCAAGTATATCCACGCCGCCGCTGATGCTGGTGCACACGCAGTCAAATTCCAGTTGTACAGCGCCGAAACTCTCATCGTAGAAGATGAACCGCCACTCCCACTAGCCGGGGACGAATATGATAGCCAATATGAACGATTTAAAGAACTCGAATTCACGCTTGAAGAGTGGGAACAACTTGTTAATGAAGCCGAGACAGCTGGGATCGACTTTGCAGGGAGTGTGTTCAACGAGCGCTGGGCTGACTTCGTCGCCAGCCGAAGTCCGTTTGTCAAGATCGCTTCTGGAGACTTGACGAATATCCCTCTACTTCGGTACGTTAAGGACCTTGAGGTTCCAGTAGTTCTGTCAACCGGTTTCGCATCGATGGCGGAGATCGAACGAGCTGTCACGGAAATTCCCAATGACCGCCTCCACCTTCTACACTGTGTAGGAGCTTATCCAACCGACCAGACGGACGCGAACCTGCAGATGCTTGACCGGCTTTCGGATGCGTTCGACGTACCAATCGGATACTCCGATCATACAGTTGGTCCTGATGTTGTCTGCGCGGCGATGTCCCGTGGAGCAACAATTATCGAAAAGCATTTTACACTGAATAAATCGAAGAAAGTCGGTGATCACCGCCTCTCTGCGAATCCAGAAGAAATGTCTGAGATAGTGAAACATGCCGAATGGATTGATTCGATCAGAGGCAATGAAGACAGGATTAAGGGCCCACTTGATGCAGAAGACGATCTACGGCATCAGATGCGACGAAGCCTCGCCGTAGATAACGGTATCGCGGATGGAGAGCGGTTTAAAAGGGAGAATCTCATCGCACTCCGACCCGAATCTGGACTTGACCCAAAAATGATCGACGATGTCATTGGTAAATGCGCCACTCGTGATATCACCGCAAAGACCATACTTACAGAGTCAGATATTCAGGGCTTATGAACACGTTGAGTACACTCGCGGCTAGATTCGAATCACTCAGGCGGAGTGAAATTGGCAGATCATTACAGTCGATACTCCGAACGGTTGGAATCTTCAACACGACGAAACGCGTCTACGAACGTGTGATGGCGACAATCGCTGTTTCTGCTGGGAGATACAAGGTGGAAGTCCAGGATACTGAAACCCAGTTTATAGTTGCAGATCACGATGAGTACGAACGACTTCGTGCGATGACTGAATTTGATGTTCTCAGTTCGTTGCTTTCGGATCTTCAGGATGACGATGTATTCTTTGATGTGGGAGCCAACATCGGAGTGTATTCCTGTCTTGTCGGAGCTAGTTCAGCAGACATAGATGTCGTCTCATTTGAACCTCATCCAAAAAACGCCGATAGGCTCCGAGACAATTTGAACTTGAACGACATTGAGGCTAGCGTACAAGAGCAGGCACTCTCGGACACCATTGGCGATGTCACTCTATCTATTGCGGTCGAGTCGACTACAGTAGCACCTGGACATAACCTTATTGAAGTGAATGAATCCCTCGAGTCTTACGGGGAAGGAAGCGTTGAGCAAAGGGATGTAGAGATGCAGACCGGTGATGAACTGGTTGAAAATGGGGAACTTCCTCAACCAACTGTCGTCAAGATCGATGTTGAAGGTGCAGAACTCAAAGCGCTTCGAGGCATGGAGCAGGTCCTGTCACAAGATGCCTGCAGGGTCGTCTACTGTGAGGTTCATAGCCTCCATTTACCGAAATTCGATAGTTCAGAAACAGAGATTCACGAACTACTCAAATCATGTGGGTTCACGATCGAGATAGCGGATGATGCTGGGGACAAGTACCACATCAGAGCGTATAAATAATATTGTTCCTGACACACGGTCGTGCTTGGTTGAGCGTGAAGTGAGGTGTGATTTATTGGTCCCTATGCCAGAGATCGCCCACCTCACCGGTCATAAAGAGCGGATCGGTTCGGATTTTGTAAAGTACGATCGGAATCCGGACCGGTGATGATGTCAGGTATTTAATCGCACGTTGTGGGCTTGTCACCGCCGAATTACTCGGAGTACTGAGTGCAATCGGAGTCGCAAAGCGATCCATGACTGGGTCCAGAAAGCCGATCCACAGCCCGAATCTGGTCGATACCGAATCAGATCGCGCTCGACGAAACAGTGATTCGGATCAACGACGAACAGTTCTGGCTGTACGCCGCCGAATCCTGGTCCCAAGCCTCCTCTCAATGGATAACTTCACTAACTAAACACCACCCTAGACACAGTTGTTGGTTTGGCTTTTTGCTAGCAGCTATTGAGTCGCCACACTGTTGCCAGTTCCTCGTCACCAACGTATACGCGTTCAATATCACAACCTCGATCCATCATATGAGCTGGATAGGTCAGCTCGTCTCGCGGACCGGTGTTTGTTTCTCCTTGCCAGTAAGCGATCCAAACTTCCCCTTTGGTATGGTTCGCAACAGAGACTAGCTTTTCGGGTGATGTAATTGCGCCTGTCTTAGTCATGTAGCGGACGCGAGTTCCGTTGGGGGTCTCCTGAATAAATGAGGCGTGACCTCCTGGTCTGAGCCAGTAGTCGGGTTGTTCACCAGTATAGTAGTAATAGTACTGAAACCCAGTGGTTACGACGGAATCATTTCGATCGGCATGATTCGCCACATAAATCATCTGACTCTTGGAGTCCCCATACGTTGAAAGTCCAGTTGTTGGCGAATAGAACGGTTCTTGATAGGTAGCACCGTGATTCCGCGTCGGAATCTCAGTAGCGTAACCAACGTTAGTGAACGCAAAGAGCGCAATTATAACCACAAATATGAGCGTTGTCTGACGGCGAGTCCCCTCAGAAATGTCAATCCAATTAAGGAGATCTCGAATGAACACGGCAACTCCAACAAGGCACATTGTAATGAAAAGTGGGGTGAAGAAATAGAGGTAACGCGGCTGGTGATGGATATTGTAGTAGCTCATAAACACGAGTGGGACGTAGCTGAAGAAGAGAAGGAAAGCGTTTTCGCGAACGTTTTTTGAATCAAAACAGAGAAGAGATAGTGAGCTAATGACGAAGAGAATTGATCCAATAGTAAAGTGTGAATGGTACGCAGCTGGGAAATACGGATCAAACTTGAACTGAAGCAAGAATACGTATGCATAGATAATATGATCTACAATACCAGCGAGTGGACCACCCGTTACAAGATGGAACAAGACACGATAGATGGGAATAATTAGTAGAACTATGGCGATAGCGATAATATTACGCCGCTTCAGGATTGTCTCACGCTTCAATCCCCAGATCACGAATCCTAAACCAATGACACCGATGGATATAAATCCAATAATGGAATTTACGACAGAGAGTATACAGAATCCTACAGCAAAACCGAGATAGTCTATGCGCCGGTTACTGAACCCCAAGTACGTTGTATAGAAAGTAGCAATAAACAGGAATGATACCAAGGCATAATCACGTCCCCATCTTGCAAATTCGATCCCCCACGGGAAGAGCGCCCACGTTGCGGCAGCAACGATTCCAATTCGTTTGTCACCGCTAAAATCACGGGCTATGAAGTAAAGCAGCGGAATGGTTAATGAGCTTGCGAGAGCACTCGGGAATCTCACTGCAGTCTCACCGTGGCCGATGATCTGCGTGACAATCCATCCTAAATAGACGTGTACTAGCCCCCGGTCATATAACGTGCCATCTGGATAAATTGGTAGCCAATGTTCTCCAATAGCTTTTATCGACATTCCAAGATATATTTCATCGCTGGTCAGACTGAGATATCCGAGATTATAGAAGCGGAGAAACGACCCAAGAAAGAATACAAGCAGAAGTAAGCCCGTCCAGAGACGGTTATCAGGTGTATAAAGGGTTTGTACCTTAGAATGTACCTTGGCTACCTGTGGATGTTGATATTTGTAGTTGAGAGCATCTGACTGTGATTCCACACTGCTCCAGTAAGCAAGACAGCCGCCAGCTGCGATGAGAATCCAAATTGTACGAGGATCAATCCATGGATCACCACCGCTAACGACAGGTATAAGATACGAAACCGCAAATAAAGACAGTGAAAGAACAACAAACAACCGGGCGAACATTAATACAGAGGAAGAGACGCCGTTAATATAGATGTCTAAATACGTGGATAACATCACAACGGCCACTGATAGAAGGAAAAACTCGCTCGTTGCAGTCGGAAACATTGAAGGTAGGAATTGAAAAACAACCAATAAGTGAAAGAACGCAAATAGTACCGCGGTGAGGGTGCTTCCCTTAATAAATGTACTACGCCTCTCGCTAAGGACCCTTTGACCCCAAGCTAGCTTAAACATTAGTTGAGACAGGTTAGTGGGAGTAGTGGAGTTCGTATTTATATAGGTGTCGGACGAGTATCCTTCGCTCTAAGAAGGGGATATTTTGAATACAGATCGTATCTATAACAGAGCTGTGGATAGTAACGAGTACAGAGCCACTCGGTTGTCTACTGTCACAACACATATTATTACTTATACTATTCCTGAGAGATTTAACACGCTATTACGTATGATCATATAACCCTTCTAATATCAGATATTGTTATCAGACTGAGAGCGAAAGACCCCACTATCCAGATAGCGATTCCAATAAATATGACAAGAACAAGACTGAATACCCCTCTGATATGGGGCACAAGAACATAAACGGGAGCCGCCATCACGACCGTGACTAGAAGAATTTTCGAACAAGCCCAGATGACACCATGACGCCAGAAATCAGTCTCCTGATGCATAAAGTATACATTAGTTAGGTTATAAATTCCATTAGTAACGATGGTCGCAAATGCAGCGCCTATTATTCCCCAAACAGGTATCAAAAATAGATTCAATATAAGGTTGAGAACAGCCGAGACCCCCTTAATTTTCGCTCGATCCTTAGCTCGCCCAAGATAATCGAGTCCGTTTCCGGTGATGTAACCGATACTCTGAAAAAGTGTAAGGAGAGCTAATAACCGGATTACCGGAACAGCTGGAAGAAACTCCGAACCGAAGATATACTTGACTACCGGTCGAGCTACAAGAACTAGACCCACCACGGCCGGAACATACAGAACTAGAATGTTTACAAGAGCTTGTCGGTAAATGTGACCGGCCTCAGTGCTACCTTCTGAGAGTTTTGCCTCCGTATACATCGGTGCAAGCGTAAAGCCAAGGGCCTCTGCAGGTGCACGAGCACGATTTGCGATTCGTTTGCCGAGTGCGTAAAAACCAACCATTGATGGGCCGAGAAAGAATCCAATCAGTACTGTGTCTGTTTCTTTTTCGATGGCATTCGCACCACTGGTAAGTGCAAGACTAAAATTGTATTTTAAGATTTCCCCGGCTAAATTTATGTCGAAAGACGAGTCAGTCGGTAAAGATCGATAAAATTGTGTGTAAAACACGGCCGCTCCGAGAAAGAATGATAGACAATACGCGAGCGTGTATCCAGCGATGGCCCCAATTGCTCCAAGTCCAAGGCTGACTAAACCAAAAATAAATATCAAGTTAGCGACTTCTGTGACGACCACCATCGCTGACGCCCAAGGAACCGCACCAAATGCCTGCAAGATTCGCCTAATATAGTACCGTAACGAGCGGAAGAATACGTATGCTGCACCGACCATCAGCAGTTTTTGAATGTTCGATTCCCCCAAGACGGATTCTAATACTCCAGAGCCAAGGAATAAAACAAGTACAACCAGAAGACTACTCAATAGAAGATACCCTAAGGAGACGCGGATCGCTAGTCTAACTTTCGATGGGTTCTCCTCGAGAAACTCTGCAACATACCGAGCTCCGGACTGAGGAAAACCAAGATTTGATAAGAGATGTGCAATTGATAAGATTGAAAGAACGTAGAATAACTGACCCAGTTTGTTTGGGCCAAGAAGTCGTGCCAACAAGACCATGACGATCAACCCGGAAACGATAGCTGCCCCCTTTGCGACCAGTTCAGTTTGAAATCCTTTGACGACGCGCGATATCGAGGTCATTCAAATTCCCTCTGAGGATCGTTACACTCATTCTCCCAAACCCAATACTGGGATGCAACTGATACAATTGAACGGTAAAAGCAACAATGAAAGAATCGTTTGGATGTACTACCAAATAGCAACCCGAGATCAACCATCCTCGACTCACGTACCTAAATGAGAATATTAGTAGTTTCGTATTCGTTCCCACCAGGGGGCGGTGTGACGATGTTTCGAGCGGCAAAATTCACAAAGTACCTTTCCCGTCTTGGTGCCGAAGTTCATGTCTTAACAGTTGAAAGACAGTATCAACCTGGACCCGACAATGAGGAATATGCGGCCGTACTTGAGACTGCTGAGGAGATCCACCGAACGGGAATCATTCTTGACTGGCTTTCCCTGGGTGAAAAAGATGGGTTCCGCTGGACGCCAAAATTAACACCGGCAATTACAAGGATCGTTCATAAAAATAATATTGATGCAATTTTTCATACAGCGTGGCCATTTCTTCCTCTTCTTAATGTCCCACTTGTGAAGAGTTTTGTCGAAGTTCCATATATTGTTGATTTTCGCGATCCATGGACGCTTTCTCAATATTACGAACAACGACAGTCATCTAAGTCTCTATTGGATCGCGGGTGGGCAGCCTTATCACGCCACTGTGAGCCACGTATCCTTAGAGCTGCGGATGCGGTGACGGTGTCATCATCAAATCTTAGATGTGCGTATGAATCCTCCTTCCCAGAGATACAAACAGAGTTCAAGACGTTGACAAACGGTTTTGATCCGGAAGACTACCATGGAAATGTAGTTGAAGCCGATGGGTTTCGGATCATTTATCCTGGGAAGTTCCGTAACGACGTTGAGCCTTTTTTTGAGGGATTCGCTAAATTTGCTGCCAATAAACCAGATGTTAAATTGATACATTATGGGAAGGCTGATAGCCACCGTGAACGCGTAAAAGATCTCACATCCCAACTTGGGATTAGCGACAAAGTTGAATTTAATGGTTACGCGGCAAAACACCAGATAATCCGTGAATTAAATGCGGCTAACATCGGACTCGTCTTGACAAGACCTGAAGATCGGACCCACATTCCTATCAAAGTATTCGATTACTTCGCCTGCGATCTCCCAGTATTGGCTATTGATTCGGAAGACGGGGCAATATCGTCGCTTCTCGAAGACTTTCCAGGGGCTAGACTCTGTCACCGATCCGATGTCAGTGACATCACCCACACCTTGGAATCCCTGTATAATATGCGACCGGAAAGTCTTGGTGACGACGCAAAACGTTCAGAATACAGCGTTAAGGCTCTCGCTACCGAGTTACTCTCACTACTAGAACAGACCACCCAATGAAGGTGTTCGAAATTGGACTACTGAACCCCATACTAAATCAGTTGTCGTTCGCATATTGATCGATCACTTCCTTGTATAGTGAATGATATTTTGACGCAAATTTTTTTCTCCCAAATTCGTTTACTATTCTTTCACGAGCAGCCTCTTTTTGATCCCTGACTGTTGAATCATCTTGGACCATATCTACCAATTGATTTACCGCATTGTCTTCTGATCCGAAAGGAACAAAAATTCCGATATCATCACCAAGCAGCTCTTCAGTTCCCCCGACTGGAGTCACCACGGGTATGGCCCCACATGCCATAGCCTCCATTATTGTATTGGGCATACCTTCAGCTTCAGATAACTGAATGTAAAAATCGCATTTTTGATACATAGTGTGGATCCGATCGTGAGGTATGTAATCGTGGAATTTTACACAATCGGACATGCCTTCCTCCCTTGTGAATTGTTTTAATTCTAGTTTTTGTTCACCTTCGCCTACAATATCAAGTGTCACCCGCTTATTGATAAGATCATTAAGTTTGGATAGAAGTTTAATAGCCACATCAATACGTTTTAATTCAATAAGACGGCCAACATACAGGAACCGGATAATTCCCTCCTCGCCCTCATAGACCGGATGAAACTGCTCTGTATCGATCCCGTTATTAATTACTCGAACCTGTTGATCTGGATTAATATCCTGTATTTCGTCTTTAAGACCGGAACTATTTGCAACGACAGCATCGTGCCGATCCCAGATCCGAGTAACTCCCGGCGTCAAAATTGAATACAGGAGGTTAAACCGGTCCGGGTTGTGGTGAGGTACGTCAGACCCAAGACACGTCAGAACCGTCGGGGTGTTACGTAACATAGGATGGAAAATCAAGGCGCCTGTAGGGATCCCGAAGAATATATGACAGACATCCGGCTCAAATTCACTCGTGATACTTGGTAATTTAATAGCTGTTGAGGAAATATACGTAAACATTTCAAACACGGTCGCACTCTTTCGATGCCGCCGGATCGTCGGTACTCGGAGAATGGAAATACCGTCAACCACCTCACTCTTTGGTTGTCCACTCATACGGGACGTTACGTAGAGGACCTCATGACCCTGCTTTGCTAGCTCACGTGCGAGCAGATGATATTCTCCATACCCTCCGCCCAAAGGCGGAAATTCATAGTTTAGAATTAAGACGCGCATATCTGACTGTTCCATCCATTTAGCCGCGTGCTCATATACCCTTCTATGGGCTAGTGGCTTCCATAGTATTTTGAGCCCTGTGATGATTACAATACATACTCTCAATTAGGGTCGATCATCCGATAGAATTCATCCGCTTTTTTTTCGATATCGTGTTCATTCTCAGCGTATCTCCTCGCATTATCCGCATACTCGTTTAATTTCGACTTCTCAGACAAAAGTCGCTGGACTTCAGTGATAAATGTATCAATCTCACCCCCACAATGGATTCCGGCATGATAGTCGTTGAACGGGAGCGGATAGTTGAGTGAAAGTGAGACGATCGGTGTTCGTGCGGCGGCGGCCTCAATGAGGACCATCGGGTAACCCTCGTGACGTGATGTAAGGCAGAACACAGCGGACTGTTCGAGATACTCAATTACCCTATCATTGGGGACTAACGAGACAAACTCAATGTTATTGATAGCTTCAGCTCTAGATCGAATCTTCTCAAAATATGAGCGCTCACCAGTTGCTTGAGGTGCAATCATGACAGCATCCCAATCGGGATTCTGTTCAACAATGTCTAACATCACGTCAGGTTGTTTCCGTTCGATACATCGGCCCACCCAAATGGCATCGTATTTTAATTCCTTTGCGGGTTCTGTGTTTTTTAATTTCACCCCGCTGCGAAGCAACCGTGTATTGTGCAGATCAAATTTCTCTTCCACCATACGCTCTTGGTAGCGATTCTGAGTGATTACCAGGTTAGAAAGCTCATAAACCCCCTTAGCAAGAGGTCGTGTAAAGGGAGAACAGAACAGGTCATGAGTGCCATCTGCTTCGTGATCGTGAGAGACCATATACACATATCGCCGGCCGCGAAGACGCGTAAGAGCGGCTAGGGGTGCTGAGAAGGGAGAAAGTGTTCGTTGAATATACACGTCGGCATCAGCACGGACGTGCTTCCTGCCAAATTTTGCGATCTTCATCCAGAGCGGGTCGTCAAATGAATATGATCGATGTATCGTGACTCCATCTTGAACCACGGTCGAAGGCTGTCCGTAATCGGCGACAACAAAGTGCACATCAACACTCTCACGCTGTGCGAGACGGCGTCCGAGATGCACCATCTGAACTTCTGCCCCTCCGGGAGTCCCCTCCACAGAATCATCAAACTGGGGATAGGCCTTCGGAGAGAGGAAACAGACCCTCATATTTCACTTGCGGCGAATCACCTGAGGTATTTGAATCATTCGTCTGGGGAACTCTCCCCTATCATTCGGTCATCTGAACGCATACGATCCATTATAAGAATGAAGTTACTACTCGTGAGATGGGATACTAATCGGTTACTAAATAATCTCTTCCCTACCGGACCAAGTAGTGAGAGCGTTGATCGCCAACGGATATCTCTAACGGCAAACCCTTGATGGGAAAGCAGTGTAGCCCAGACCTCGGGCGCTTGATGAATAGGCCAATCACGAGAACCAATAAATGGATTCCGCTCACCGAGAAATCGGAGATAATTGTTGCGTGAAGAGTCCGTTATCACTATTGTCGCGTCGTCGGCGGTCAAATCCCCGAGGTGTCCAAAAATATCTTGGTATCGCTGGTGCGCAGTTGGGTCAGTTAGGAGGTCCCGAGTTGCGTCCTCATCAAGATGATTAATGACATTTCGCATTATAACGATATCAAATTGTTCGTTTGATTTGAAATTCTGGAGCGGTTCGGAGACCACTTCGATTGTTTCAACGGATTCTGCAACGGTACGAACGCCGTTAACATTAATGCCATTGCTGCCATCTCCAGCCGGCTCTAATGCAACGATGCGGTCAGCCCCGGCACACACGGCAAAGAGACTATATATTCCGTTACCAGCACCGACATCGAGGACAGTTTGATCAGTGAAGTCAATGCCCTCAAACAGTAGCTCTAGTTTGATCTCAGTTCTGGTCTCTGTATCGAAGAGAGGACTCACCAAGCGCTCCTGCCAACTTTCATCTCCGAAGATGTTTAGTTTCTGAGCGAGGCCAAGTGTTTGATTTATAGCGTCTGTTCCCATTATTAATTCTCGTTTGTTATATTCGTCTCGCAACTTAAACCACTCTCCGGAAACGGGATTCGAATATCAAGACTCATACGTCCCAAATCCGCGGATCGACTTAAGTAATTTAGGACAACGGATGAGTCCGGTAAACCCATATGCTTAGACCAAGAGCAACTACTTATATACCTCTTGGATTCGATACGGCTCTTCATTCTTGGCGTGCTGGTAACCCTTGATCCCGATATCGGCCAGGATACCCGAAATGAAGAACTGCACGCCGATCATAATCATGAAGACGGAAAACAGCGGTAACGCAGTATCGGAAAGATTCGCGCCGGCAGCGAGCTTCAGCCAGATAGTATATATTCCGCCGAGTGTCCCGATGAACATCGACAGCACACCCAGGCCACCGAAGATGTGCAGGGGGCGCCCGGAGAACTTCTGCCAGAACCAGACGTTCACTAGATCGAGAAAGCCCTTCGGGAGCCGCTGCCAGGAGTACTTCGTTTCCCCGTTACGTCGGGGACGGTGGTTGACCTCGACTTCCGCGATCCGATACCCGTGCCAGCTCAGCAGCGCTGGGATGTATCGGTGCATTTCGCCGTCGAGGTCGATATCCTTCGCGGCGGGACGGCGAAACGCTTTCAGCGTACAGCCGTAGTCATGCAAATCCGTCCCGAGAAACATCTGCCGCATCCCGGATGCAAGCCGCGAGAAGAACCGCTTGGTGAACGGGTCGTCACGGTCGCGGCGCCAGCCGGACACGCAGTCGTATCCCTCTTCGAGTTTGTCGATGAGCTTCGGGATATCGGCGGGGTCGTTCTGCCCGTCGGCGTCCATCGTCACGATAATCTCCCCGGCGGCGAAATCGAGGCCCGCATCGATCGCGGGGCTCTGACCGAAGTTCTTCCGGAACTTCAGGGCCTTGAAGCGTGGGTCTGCCCCGTGAAGCGATTCGAGCGTCTCGAAGCTCCCGTCACGGGACCCGTCGTCGACGAAGATGACTTCCCAGCGTTCGTAGTGCTCATCGGCGACTTCGCGGATCTCCTCGGCGAGCGGCCGGAGGTTGCCCTCCTCGTTGTACACCGGCAGGACGACGGAGAGTTCGACTTCCTCCTGCAAACCCTCCTGCTCTGGTTTCGCCTTCGGGATGGTCGCCACGTTACTGCTGTATTGATTAAACGCCGAACTTATAGCTATTGGTGTCGCCGAACAGAACACGTGCACAGAGAACGCGCCGCGTATCGTGCCGTCGTACTCGTCGTGCTGGTCGGCTGTCTCGGAGCTGCAATTGTGGGCTTCGGCTCGCTGGGCCCACACCCCGACCAGGGGATCCCGGCCGGAACCGGCGACGTTGCCTCGGGATACGATGACTATCTGGGACAGCAGGTACACGTATACGGGACTGTGGTCTCCACCGACCCGCTACAGATCCGTGGAGAGTCGACGCTACACGGACCTGTCGAACTCACCGTCGACGGATACGACGGGGCGGCTCAAGAGGGAGACGTACTGTCTGTATACGGCGTACTCCGGCCAGAAAGCACGGTCGAGGCCATCGAAGTCGTCCGGAAACCCGGCGGGTCGTACTGGCGAACCAGAGTGCTCTCGGCCGTCGCGGGCCTGTGGGTGCTAATGCGACTGCTCCGTCACTGGCGGATCGACCTCCTGCGACTACAGGCACGTCCGCGGTCCCGTCCTATCGAATTCGGAAACATCTTCGAGTCGGAAGGGGAGGAAAGCGATGCCTGACTTGCTGGCGCACGTCCTGCTGGCCTATGCCGTCTGCACGGCGCTCTCGACGCGCTACGACTGGGGACCAGCGGCAGTCACGGTCGGGATGCTCGGCGCACTCCTGCCCGACCTGGATCATCTCGGTACTATCCTCCCCCCAGGTGTGATCTACGACCGGTTCGGCGTCCTCGTCGACTGGACGGCGCTCCAGACCGGGGGCGGCGTGCTACTGTTGATACTCGGTGGGGTCGTGGTCGCCGTCCCCGACCAGCGACGCCGCGTGTTCGCGCTGCTGTCCGTCGGGGCGATCTCGCACCTGTTCACCGACGCGCTCATCCGCGTGCCGGACGGGCGGTCGCAGTCGGTCTTCTGGCCGCTCACGCCGTACCAGCCGCCGACACCGGGGCTGTACACCAGCACGGACCTGTGGCCACTGGTCGTCGCCGCCGCGCTCGCCGCGGCGGCGTGGTACTGGTGTCGCTATCGACCGAATACGGAGACAGCGGAGGCGGAGACGACGTGAGAGCGCCCGGCCAGCCGACCGGACGATGCGGTCGCGTCCGGCCGTCCCGAGACGACATCGGCGGCGTCACCTCGTCGGGGACAACTGGACAGCCGACCCCACAGTCGGCGGGGTCGGTCCCGCACGCGGAGGAAAGGCTCAAATCGCAGCCGGCGCTGAGGTGGACCTGAGATGGGCGACGACGTGTGGACCCGCGAAGAGGCGACGGACTCGTACCGGCGGTACGCCCCGGTCGCGGTCGTCGCCGCGCTCACGGCGCTGGCGGCGGCCGTCCGCCTGTACGGGCTCGGCCAGGCCCCGATCCTCGACGGGGAAGCGATCACGGGGATGGTCGCCCGCGGGCTCGCCGAGACGGGGACCGACACGCTGCCGTCCGGCCGAACGTACGGTCGGGGCATCCTCCTGACGTACCTCGCGCGTTACTCGACGGCGCTGGTCGGCGACGGTCCCGTCGGACTCCGGCTCCCGGTCGCACTGTTCGCGACCGCGACCGTCCCTCTCGTCTACGCCATCGGCGCCCGCACGTTCGGTCGCCGCGTCGGGTACGCCGCCGCGGCGCTGCAGGCATTCTCGCTCGTGACGGTCGCGTGGTCGCGGACCGCCCGGTTCTACGCGCTGCTGCAGTGTTTCGTCGTGCTCGCCGTCTACTGTTACCTCCGCATCGACGAGCTCGTCGACCCGCTCTCGGACGTTCGAATCCCGACGGACGCGCGGCTGCGAGTCGGGGTGTACGCCGCGGGTTTCGCGCTCGCGGTCGCCGCGGCGTCCTACACCCACAGGCAGTGGCTCGTGGTTCCGCTGGTCGTCGGGCTGGCGCTGCTCGTCCCGTCCGCGGACGAACCGAACCGGCTCGTCTACGCGAAGCTGGTCGTCTGGGCCGTCGTCGCACTCAACGTCACGACGCTGGTGCTCGCCCAGCAACTGCTCGTTCCGCCCTCCCTCTTCGATTTCGTGCCGGGTGCGGGGGTCGTCCAGTCGGTCGCGATCTGGGAACACCCCATCTCCGGGCGATCGGTCCCGCACTTCTTCTTCTCGTACTACCCGCTGCTCACCGTCGCTGCCCTGGTGGGGATCGGCGTGGCGCTGTGGGAGCGGACCGAGCACACGGCGCTCGTGCTCGTCTGGCTGTTCGCGCCGCTGGTCCTGTTCGCCTACCTCGGCGAGAACTTCCGGTTCATCTGGCGGCCGCGCTATCTGCTGGTGTTCACGCCCGCGTTCCTCCTGCTGGCCGCACGGGGGGTGGTCGCGGCCACCGACTGGGCCGCGACGCGCTTCGACGATACCGCGCTGTACCGCAACGCCGCGCTCGCGAGCGTCGTCGTTCTGCTCGTCGCCACGCCGGTGGCACAGGACGTGCGCGCCACCGCCGACCCGCACACCCTGTCACAGCTCGAAGAGCCACAGCCGGACTACCAGCGCGCCCTGGAGCGAGTCGGCGACGCCCGGCAGCCGGGCGACATCATTATCACCAACCGACCGAAGAAGGTCCACTACTGGACCGGAGACGTGGACTACCGGGGCAACGGCCACACGCTGCAGTGGTCGGGCACGAACAACAGCTACCACACGGGCGCGCCGGCCCTGGAGACGAACGCCGAGATGCGGGACGTGATCGAAAGTCACGAGCGGGTGTGGGTCGTCTACAACCCGTTCATGCCGCTGTCGGCCGACGACTGGATCGCCGAGAACCTGACGCGGTACGCGGTCGTCGAATCGCCGTTCGAGACGCGGTTCCCCCACGGACTGTACGACCAGTTCGAGGACGCCGAGGGACGGATGGACGACGAGCGCGTCTACGTCTACACGAAGGGGATCGAGCCTCCGGGGAACGCCACCGGCAACTAGCGCGGCGACGCCGGAGTCGAGCGACCGAAATCCGTAAGCGACGGCCGTCCGATGTCGGGGGTATGATCCACGACGTAGCGGTCCGCGATCTGCAGGTCAACGCGGACGAGCGCGGGTCGCTGACGGAAGTGTGGCGCAGCGACTGGGACTTCTACGCCGGCGAGGACGAGCCGGCGATGTCCTACTACTCGATGTCCTACCCTGGCATCATCCGGGCGTGGCACCGCCACCACCGCGGGCAGATCGACCACTTCGTCGTCCCCGAGGGGAAGGTCAAGGTCGGCATCTACGACGAGCGCGAGGACTCGCCCACAGAGGGGGAACTCGACACCTACATCATCGGCGAGGGCAACCCCCAGGCCGTCCGGGTGCCCGGGGACTGCTGGCACGGGTTCAAGGTCGTCGGCG
Source organism: Halosimplex halophilum (assembly GCF_004698125.1). NCBI lineage: Archaea > Methanobacteriati > Methanobacteriota > Halobacteria > Halobacteriales > Haloarculaceae > Halosimplex > Halosimplex halophilum. The sequence goes on along the minus strand of NZ_SRHV01000005.1, from coordinate 409,592 downwards.
ACGAGCGGGCGCTGCTGTTGAACTTCCCGACGAACCTCTACGACTACGAGGACCCCGACGAGGAACGGCTCCCCTACGACACCGACCGGATCCCGCTGGACTGGGAGGAACCGCCCCATGAGTGACCACCGGCGGCGAGCGACGGGGACCCACCGATGAAGGGGGTCATCCTCGCGGGGGGGACGGGCTCGCGGCTCCGGCCGATCACCCACACCGGGCCGAAACAGCTCGTCCCGGTCGCCAACAAGCCGGTCGTCGAGTACGCCCTCGACGATCTGGTCGAGGCCGGCATCGACGAGATCGGGATCGTCCTCGGGGACAAGGGACGGGAGGCGATCCAGGCGTACTTCGGCGACGGCAGCGAGTTCGGGGTCGACATCACCTACATCGTGCAGGGCGAGCCACTCGGGCTCGCTCACGCCGTCGGCTGCGCCCGCGAGTTCGTCGGCGACGAGCCGTTCGTCGTCTACCTCGGCGACGACCTGATGCGCGACGGGATCACCGACCTCGTGGGGGACTTCGACCCCGACAAGTACGCCGCGGGGATCGGCGTCCAGGCCGTCGACGAGCCCTCGCGGTACGGGATCGTCGACATCGACGAGTCGGGGGACGTGGTCGGGCTCGTCGAGAAGCCCGACGACCCGCCGTCGGACCTGGCGCTCATCGGCATCTACGTGTTCACCCCGGCGATCTTCGAGCAGATCGAGGCGCTCGAACCGTCCTGGCGGGGCGAGCTGGAGATCACCGAGGCCATCCAGGGGCTGCTCGACGACGGCGCCCGCGTCCAGTCCCACGAGGTCCACGGCTGGTGGAAAGACACCGGCAAGCCCGAGGACGTGCTCCACGCGAACCGGCTCGTCCTCGACGCCATCGAGACCGACATCCGCGGGACCGTCGAGGACGGCGCGAACGTCCGCGGCCGCGTCCAGCTCGGCGAGGGCAGCGTCATCGAGGCGGGGGCGGTCGTCCGCGGTCCGGTCTCGATCGGCGAGAACACCCGCATCGGGCCGGGGGCCTACGTCGGGCCCTACACGAGCATCGGCGACGACTCGACGGTCGACGACGTACACATCGAGTCCAGCGTCACGATGGGCGAAAACGAGATCACCGCCGACCGAACGGTCGTCGACAGCCTCGTCGGCCGGAAGGCGACGATCAGACCGAACACCGACCGCCGACCGGCGGGCGACCAGCTCGTCGTCGGCCGCAACTCATCGCTCGAACTCTGATGCGCATCATCACCCACACCTGTCCCGACTGCGGCACCGTCGTCGCCGGCAACGTCCTCGAGTCCGAGCGCCGGCTGAAGTGTCCGGGCCTCGACTGCGAGGCCGTCCTGCGGTTTTCGGACCTGCCGGAGGCCGACCGCACCCACATCGTCGAGAACCGGGAGAAATATACGCTGGAGTGACTGCACTTCCCCCATGACCGTCCTCGTGACCGGCGGCCTCGGCTATCTGGGGTCGCGGCTCATCCGGGAGCTGCCGGACCACCCCGCCTTCTCCGACCAGACGATCCGGATCCTCGACAACTACCGCCAGCCCCGGTTTCACTCGCTGTGGGACCTGCCCGCCTACGCCGACTACGAGTTCGTCGACGCCGACGTGCGCGACGCGGAGGCGGTCCGCGAGGCGATGGACGGCGTCGACGCCGTCTTTCACCTCGCGGCGGTCACGAACGCCCCCGAGACGTTCGACATCCCGGAGAAGACCTGGGAGGTCAACCACGAGGCGGCGCTGACCACCTACGAGGCGGCCCGCGACGCGGGCGTCGACCAGTTCGTCAACGTCTCGACGTGCTCGGTGTACGGCACGACCGAGGAAGAGATCGACGAGACGTTCGACTGCGACCCGGAGTCGCCCTACGGCGAGGCGAAGCTGGAGGCCGAACAGGAGATGCTCGCCCGGTACGACGGCGAGACGGGCCTGACCGCGCTCCGGCTGGGGACCGTCTACGGCTGGACGACGGGGATGCGCTTCGACACCGTCGTCGACAAGTTCGCCCTGCTGGCGGCGACGGGCGAACCGCTGACCGTCTACGAGGGCGCCGAGGACCAGAAGCGCCCGTACCTGCACGTCCAGGACGCCGTGCGGTCGATGCTGTTCGCCGCGGCCGAGCTCGGCGACGGCGAGGCGTACAACGTCGTCGGCCAGAACGGCCGCCTGCAGGACGTGGTCGACGCCGTCGAAAAACACTTCCCGGACGTCGAGGTCGGCTACGTCGAGGCCGAACAGCTCAACCAGCTCTCCTACATCGTCAGCGACGAGAAGATCCGGGCGGAGGGCTTCGAGACGGCCTACACCCTCGACGACGGCGTCGCCGAGCTCGCCGACAAGTTCCGGGGCCTGCTGTAGCCGTCGGCCAGCCGGGAAGCGTCGCTCCGGGACTCTCTCACTCCCGCCGGTCGCCGATCGCCTCGAAGGCGGTCGCGGGCTCGCGGAACGTCCAGCCGAGCGCCTCGTACAGCGGGGCCGAGTCGAGCGTGCTGTCGGTCGGGCGCGGCGCCTGCTGGCCGAGTTCCTCGGTGGTGATCGGGTCGACCAGGTCGGTGTCGAAGCCGAGCGTCTCGGCGAGCGTGACGGTGAACTCGTAGCGGGAGACCGACTCCGGCCCGGTCGCGTGGTACGTGCCGGTCAGCCCCCGGTCGACGATGTCGACGAGCGCTCTCGCCAGGTCGGGCGCGTAGGTCGGCGCCGAGGTCTGGTCGTCGACGATCCCGACGGGCTCGCCCGCGTCGAGTTCGCCCAGTACCCATGTGAGGAAGTTGTCGTTCGCCAGCCCGTAGACGACGCTGGGCCGGACGACCGTCGCGTGGTCGGCCAGTCGGGCCGCGCACTCGCCGGCGAACTTCGTCTCGGCGTAGTAGTTGCAGGGGTCGACCGGGTCGGTCGCGCGGTAGGGGGCTTCCGCGGGGTCGCCGGGGAAGACGTAGTCCGTCGAGACGAACACGTAGTGGGCGCCGGCCGCGTCCGCGGCTCGCGCCACCGCGGCGGTCCCGGCGGCGTTGACCTCCCAGGCGGTCGCGCGGTCGGTCTCGCAGGCGTCCACGTCGTGGAAGGCCGCCGTGTCGACGACGGCGTCGGGGTCGACCGCTTCGACGACGCGCTCGACGGCCTCGGGGTCGGTCTTGTCGAGTTCGTGGTCGCAGTCGGTGCCCGCCGGCGAGCGGGACGTGCCGGCGACCGCGACATCCCGCGCCCGCGCGTCGCGGCGGACGTTCGTCCCGAGCAGCCCCGTTCCCCCGACGACGAGCAGGTCCATACCCGACGTATCCGGGGCCCGTTCATCAACGTGACGACGTGCGGATCGGTCACATCCGGCTCTACGAGACACAAAACTATTACCGGACCCATCCTTCCCGTAGCATAACTTACCGTCCCAGACCGGGCGGTTCGACCGACATGTCGCTCGAAACACCCACCTCGGACACCGCCGACGGCTCGCTCCCCGCGGACGCAGAGCCCGTGCTGGTGGGTGCCGACAGCGACGTGACGCCGACGGTCAGCATCGTCATGCCGACGATGAACGAGGAGGCGGGCATCGAGGAGTGCCTCCGGAAGGCGAGATCCGCCCTCGAAGAGCTGGGCGTGACCGGGGAGATCGTCGTCAGCGACAGCTCCGACGACCGGACGCCGGAGATCGCCGCCGCGTTCGGCGCTCGCGTGGTCGAGCCGGAGCGGTCGGGCTACGGCGCCGCCTACCAGTACGCCTTCGAGCGCTGCCGCGGCGACTACATCGTCATGGGCGACGCCGACACCACCTACGACTTCGAGGAACTGCCGAAGCTGTTCGCCCCCGTCGCCGAGGGCGAGGCCGACCTGGTGCTCGGGAGTCGCCTCGACGGGGAGATAAAGCCCGGCGCGATGCCGGCGCTACACCAGTACATCGGCAACCCCGCGCTGACGGCGTTCCTGAACGTCTTCTACGACGTGGGCGTCAGCGACGCCCACAGCGGCTTCCGCGTGTTCACCAGGGAGACCATCGAGTCGCTGGAGCTCCGCAGCGACGGGATGGAGTTCGCCAGCGAGATGATCATGGTCGCCGGCGTCGAGGGGTTCACCATCGAGGAGGTGCCGATCACCTACCACGAACGGGAGGGCGAGGCCACCCTCGACAGCTTCCGCGACGGCTGGCGCCACGTGAAGTTCATGCTCGTCAACGCGCCGGGGTACCTCTTCTCGATCCCCGGGCTGGTGATGGGGATCGTCGGCCTCGTGTTGCTGACGCTGGGGTACTCGGACATCCTGATCAACGGCCAGCCGATCGGCGTGAACTCGCTGATCGCGGGGAGTCTGCTGATGCTGGTGGGCTACCAGGTCGGCAGCTTCGGTCTGCTGACGACGGTCGTCGCCGACCCCATCCAGAAGCCCGGCGACCCCATCACCAACTGGGTCCACAAACATTTCACGCTCGAACGCGGGACGCTGCTCGGGCTGGCGACGCTCGCGGCGGGCGCGGCGATCGCCGCGTTCCTCGTCTACCGGTGGTTCGAGAGCGGGTTCACCGTCCTCCCGACCGTCGAGACCGACATCGTCGCCGCGACGCTGATACTGCTCGGGATCCAGACGGTCTACATCTCGTTTTTCGCGAACATCGTCGGCTCGGCCGTCGGGGAGTGACCCCGTGAGCGACGCGGACGCGGCCCCGCGGGTCGTCGGCGTCGTCCTCAACTGGAACAACTACGAGGACACCGTCGAGACGGTCGAGACGCTCCGGACGCTCGCGTACGACCGCTTCGAGGTCCTGCTGGTCGACAACGGCTCGACCGACGGCTCCGGGGAGCGACTGGCCGAGCGGTTCCCCGACCTCGACGTGGTCCGGACCGGCGAGAACCTCGGGTTCGGCCCGGGCATGAACGTCGGGATCGAGGCGGCGCTCGACCGCGGTGCCGACTACGTCTGGGCGCTGAACAACGACGTGGTCGTCGAGGACGCCGACCTGCTCGGACGGCTGGTCGAGGTGGCCGAGCGCCGCCCGGACGTCGGCGTGCTCACGCCGACGGTGATGGGCTACCCGGAGACCGACGAGGTGTGGTTCCGCCGCGGCTATCTCAACTGGGCGACGGGCAACGCCGGCCACCGGGGCCACCGCAACTGGTACGTCGACGGCCCGCGGACGGAGCTGTTCCCCGACCGCGACGGGCTGGTCGACGACGACTACATCCCCTTTTGCGCCGCCCTGGTCCGGCGCGACGTGTTCGAGTCGGTCGGGCTGTACCCCGAGTCGTACTTCCTCTACTACGGCGACGTGGCCTACGGGACGCGGGTCCGCGACGCCGGCTACCGGCTGGCGACCGACACCCGCTCGCGGATCTACCACAAGGAGTCGGCCAGCTCCGGCGGCCCGGCGAGCCCGACGACCTCCTACTACCTCGCGCGCAACCGCTGGCAGTTCGCCCGGGCGTTCGACGACCGCGTCTCCCCGCTGTTCCCGCTCGTCTTCTGCTGGTGGCTGGCGGTCGGGCTCGTCTTCCGGGTGCTCCACCGCGACTGGGCGAGCGCCCGCGCGCTCCTCGAAGGGGGACTGGCCGGCGCTCGCGGCGAGACCGGCGAAGGTCGGTATCCCTGAGTGCGGCCGTCCCGCTTCCACGCCGGCGGGTATCCGGTCCAGCGGGCGCTGTCAGCCGGGGCGGCCGGACCAGAACCCCTTTTTGTCGAGGGGGGGTACTGGCGGGCAATGCACGTGGGCGTCGACGCCCGGACGTTCTCCTTCCCGGAGCCCGGCGGCGACATCAGCTACGGGATGCACTTCGCGCGCCGGCTGGCCGACCGGTCGACGGCGGTCACCCTCTTCGGCCACGGGAACGTCGCCGACCGGTTCCCCGGGTTCGAGCTGGAGAGCGCCGGCTACCTCGTCGACTCCCAGGCGTTCGGGCTCGTCTGGGAGCAGACGCTGTTGCCCCGCCTCGGGGACAGGCGCGACATCGACGTCCTGTTCTGCCCGAACAGCTACTGCCCGCTCCGGAGCTGTTCGTTCCCCGCGGCGATCGCCGTCCAGGATATCCCCTCGTATCACGGCTTCAAGCGGGGCGCCTACGCGCGGTTCCGCAAGCGGATGCTCCCGCGGGTCACCGACCGGGCGGAGACGGTGATCACCGTCTCGGAGTTCACCAAGGCGGAGCTCAACGAGTACGTCGGCGTCCCGACGGAGAAGATCGCGGTCGTCCCGAACGGCGTCGACGACATCTTCTACCGCGAGGAGACGCCGTCGGTCGACCTGGACCTGCCCGAGGAGTACGTCCTCTACGTCGGCGCGATGAGCGACCGGAAGAACGTGGCCGGGCTCGTCGAGGCGTTCGACGAGCTGAAGCGGGAGACGGACCTCCCCCACGAACTCGTCCTGATCGGGCCGTCGCAGAATCCGACCTACGGCTCGGTCACGCCCGAGTCGGCGGCCGCCGCCGACGATATCCACCGCCCGGGCTACGTCTCGGTCGAGGAGCTCAAGTACGCCTACGACGCGGCGTCGCTGTTCGCCTTCCCCTCCTTCCACGAGAGCTTCGGCATCCCGCCGGTCGAGGCGATGGCCTGCGGGACGCCCGTCGTCGCTTCCGACGCCGGTGCGCTCCCGGAGGTGCTCGGCGACGCGGCCCACACCGTCGACCCCGAGGACCCGAGCGACATCGCCGACGGGATGGCGACGGTGCTCGGCGACGCGGACTACGCGGCCCGGCTGCGGCGGCGCGGCCGCGAGCGCGCCGCGCGCTACACCTGGGAGGCGGCGACCGACCGACTGCTGACCGTGCTCTCCGAGACGGCCGAATGACCGGGCGAGCCAGCGTCGCGGTCGTCCACCCGGACCTGTCGGCCCGCGGCGGCGCCGAAGCGGTCTGTCTCCACGCGCTCGAAGCGCTCCAGGACCGCTACGACGTGACGCTGTACACGCTCGCGCCGGTCGACCTGGCCGCGCTCAACGACTACCACGGGACCGACGCCGCGGTGCCCGTCGCCCGGGTCGGGGGCGCGGTCCGCCGGCTCCGCGACGCGCTGGTGGCCCTCGCCGACACCGACTACCTGGGCCTCCTCGACATGGCGCTGCTCTCGCGGCTCGCGCCGCGGATCGCCGCGGACCACGACGTGGTCGTCGGGACGAAAAACGAGCTCGCGGTCGGCCCGCCATCGGTCCAGTACCTCCACTTCCCGGCGTTCGACCGGTCGGTCGTCCCGCGCCGCGACGCCGAGGCCGCCGGTACCGTGAGCGCGGCCTACGACCGCGTCTGCGACCTGCTTGCGGGGTTCGACCCCGCCGTGCTGCAGCGGCCGGGGACGGTCCCGCTCACCAACTCGGAGTGGATGCGCGACCGGATCGGCGAGACCTACGGGGTCGAGCCGGCGGTCGTGTACCCCCCGGTCGCGGTCGACGCGTTCGACGGCGCGGCGTGGGCGGAGCGCGACCACGGGTTCGTGAGCGTCGGGCGGTTGACCCCCGACAAGAACGTCCACCGGACCGTCGACATCGTGGCGGGCGTCCGCGACCGCGGCCACGACGTGCACCTCCACCTCGTCGGTCCCGTCCCCGACACCGACTACGGGGACGGCCTCCGGGAGCGGGCGGCCGGGCTGTCGTTCGTCAGCGTCGAGGGGGCGGTCCCGCGCGAGCGGCTCGTCGAGCTCGTCTGTACCCACCGGTGGGGGATCCACGGGAAGGACCGCGAGCACTTCGGGATGGCCGTGGCCGAACTCGTCGCCGGCGGGACCGTCCCGTTCGTCCCCGACGACGGCGGCCAGCGGGCCATCGTCGGCGACGACCGCCTCCGGTATCGCGACGCCGAGGACGCGGTCGCGGCCATCGACGGCGTCCTGTCGGACCCGGCGACCTGCGAGGCCCTCCGCGACCACCTCGCCGGCCGCGCCGCCGAGTTCGGCCCGGAGCGGTTCGCGGAGCGGTTGCGGGCGGCCGTCGACCGGGCGTTGACGGCGGCCGACGGCGCGGACGGCTGAGCCGCCCCGGGCCGGCGAACGCCACTCTCGGCCGCTGGGGTGCGGGATGACAGCGACTGCGGGGCCCCCGCCGGCGAACGCGCCGGTCGATCGGTCAGGTTTATCCCCCGGTCGTCGTAACACCGGGCAGATGAGTCGGTATCTCGACCGTCGCGGGTTCCTCGTCGGGTCGGCCTGCGCGCTCGGCGGCTGTGCGAGCCTGCCGGGACTGGGCGACTCGGGCATCGAGAAGACGCCGGGGACGCAGGTCCCGAGGGACGTACCGCGGACGGACGCGACCGCCGAGCGCGACGTGACCGTCGCCGCCCACTACTACCCCTGGTACGGCGAGACGCGCCACTGGCAGGGCAGCTACGAGGGGACGCCCGCGCTGGGCCGGTACAACTCCCGCGCCGATGCGGTCGTCGAGCAACACGTCGCCTGGGCCCGTCAGGCCGGGATCGACGCGTTCTCGATGAGCTGGTGGGGGCCGGACAGCTGGGAGGACACGACGATCCGCGAGCACTTCCTCCCCAGCGCCGACGGGTTCCCGTTTTTCGTCCTCTACGAGATGACGGGCCGGCTGCAGGCCGACGACGACGGCGTGATCGACTTCGACCGCGACGGGAACCGCGCGCAGCTGCGCGCGGACTTCGAGTACCTCGCCGAGACGTACTTCGGCGAGGCGAGCTACCGGAGTGTCGACGGCCGGCCGATCGTCTTCGTCTACCATCCGGGGACGCTCAACCTCGCGGGCGCCTACGGGGAGGCGCTGGCCGACGCGCGGGCTGCGATAGACGCCGACCCGTTCCTCATCGGCGACCTCGCGGGGTGGTTCCCGCTGGTCTACCTGCAGCCCGAGTGGGTCGAGCAGTTCGACGCCCTCTCCGCCTACGACTGGTTCGACCCGTCGTCGATCGGGTTCGACTTCGTCGCCGACGAGTCGTTCGACCACTTCAGGAACCGCGTCGAGGACCACTTCCTCCAGTGGCAGCTCATCGCCGAGGACACCGACACGGCGTTCGTCCCCACGACGATGCCGGGCTTCGACAAGGGCCACGACGACCCCGACCCGTCGACGATCCTCACCCGGTCGCCCGAGCGGTTCCGCGAGCTGTGTTCGCTGACGGCCGACTACCTCGACCCCGACCTCCGGATGGCGTTCGTCACGACGTTCAACGAGTGGCACGAGTACTCCGCGGTCGAACCCGGGGAGGCGTTCGGCGAGACGTACCTCGACATCACCGCGTCGACGCTGGCGACCGCCCCGGAGACGCGGACGGACCTCGACGCGTTCGGGCGGGTCGACCTGTCGTTCGACGACGCGGTCACGACGCCGCGGCGCCTCTGTCTGTGGGTCGAGGCCGCGCACCTGGTCGCCGACGACGACACGGTACTGCGGGCCTACGACGTGGGCGACCCCGTGCGCGAGCCGGTGTTCACGCGCGGCGCCTTCCCCGTCGAAGACGCGGACGGAACGACGTTCCGCTGGTTCGGCGGCCCAACCGAGACGACGCGGATCTATGCCGACGCCGACCTCCTCGACCGGGCCGACCAACTGGTCGTACGGGCCCGCCCCGCGACGACGCCGCTCACGACGACCGTCGCGGTCGACGGCGACGAGACCGACGAGCGGACGCTCCGGGACGGGAGCCCCTCGCGTCACACCTTCTCGCTCGGCGACGGCTGACCGGCTCCCCGGGTTCGCCGCGCACGACCTGCTGTCGGCAGCGCGCCACCGGTAGCCCGGCGGTCACACGCCGAGTCGGCTGCGGAGTCGCCCGATCCAGCCCGGGGCGACGGTCGCAACCTCGACGGTCAGCCACCCGCCGCCGACGGCCAGCGCCGCGGCGACGAACGTGAACTCGCGGGGGCCGACCCACGCGGGGAACACCCACGAGGAGAGGAAGTACGCCTCCGACCAGAGCTTCGAGGGGATCGACCGCTGGGGCTCCCTGACGACGCTCTCGACGTCGGTGCCGTTCTCGGCCATCCGGTGGGACGGCGGGCCGCCGGGTTCGTCCCCGTGTTCGAGCCGCTCGGCGTCGTAGGGGTTGCGCAGGATGTCGTGGGTCCAGACCATCTCCCCCTCGGGGGTGACCTCGACGACCCGCTGGCCCCCCGAGTCGACGATGAGCGTGTTTCCGTTGGGCATGCGGTCGGCGTCGCGCGGCCAGATGAACATCCCGCCGTAGGTCCACGTGCGCTCCCACTCCGGCCCGTCCTTGCGGTACTCGACGACGCGGTCGTTCTCGCTGTCCGCGACGAGCACCGTCGGCGGCGAGCGACTGAGCAGCGTCGGGTTGTGCTGCTCGTAGAGGATCGAGTAGTTGTCCTCCTCGCCCAGCGTCCAGACGACCGACTTCGTCGTCTGGTTGATCAGCATGACGCGGTCGAAGTTCCGCGGGCTGACGAGGAACTTGTCCTCGCCCACGCGGTCGATGTCGTTCATGTGCGTCCAGTCGCCCGGCCGCACCCCGCCGTCGGACGGCGGGAACCGGCCCTCGAAGCTGTAGTTCCAGACGATCGTCTCCCGGCGGATGTCGTAGACCAGCGCCCGGTCGTACTTGTCGGCGATCGCGTAGCGGTCCCCGCCGAGGTAGTCGACGTCGTGGGCGTTGGGGGGCAACCAGAACTGCTCGACGAGTTCCCCGGTGCGCCAGTTGATCACGAACGCCTGCATCTGTCCGTACTCGACGCTCGCGGCGAAGAGGACGCGGTCGTCGCCGATCGGGTCGACGTCGAAGTAGCTGCGGAAGCTGCTGTTGGCCCAGAGCACCTCCCTGGTCTCGGTGTCGATCGCGACGACCTTCGCACCGCTCCCGAGTTCGGTCCCCTGCGTCGAGATGAACGTGACCGGCCGGTCCTCGCTCACGTTGCCGGCGGCGGCGGGCTCGGAGTACTGGACGGCCGCGAACGCGACGGGCACGAGACAGGCGAGGACGACCGCGACCACGAGCGCGCGGTTGCGCAACGAGACGGCCGGCAGCGGCGGGCGGACCATGCTGACGGCGGTACCGGGAGGAGGCCCATACGTTTACTGGTCCGCATCAGCCGGTCGCCAGGTCGCGCAGGTCCGCGGGGTCGACGACGCCGAGCGCGACGGCGCCGGCGGCGTACACGGCGCCGCCGACGCCCGCGAGGGCGACGAGCACGGCCGTCGTCCCGGGCAACACCGCGCGCCCGGCGACCAGCACCGCGAGCGTGGCGCCGGCGACGGCGAGCAGCCGCCCGACCGACAGCCCCGCGAGCGGGCTCAGCGAGGCGCGGCGGGCGATCGTCAGGTGGAGCGTGCCCAGCAGCGCGTAGGAGACCGTCGTCGCGAGGGCCGCGCCGGCGATCCCGTACCGCGGGACCAGCGCGAGGTTCAGGGCGACGTTCGTCGCCAGCGCCGCGGCGCCCGCGCCGACCAGCACCCGGAGGTAGCCGCCCGCCTGCAACACCGGCCAGACCGACCGCGCGACCGAGAAGCCGAACACGCCCGGCAGGAGCAACACCAGCGGCCGCCGCGCCGCGACGAACGACGGGCCGAAGTACAGCTCGAGGAACAGCCCCCCGAGGACCGCGAGCCCGACCAGCAGCAGCGTCACGCCGACGACGACGTACTCGAGCATGTCGCCGACGAGGCGGTCGACCTCGGCGACGGCGTCGTCCTCCCACAGCGCCGCGGTCGACTGGATCATGATGAGCTGCATCGCGATGGGGAGCACCCAGACGAACTCGGCGACCTGCAGCGCCGCGCGGTAGTGGCCGGTCACGGTGTCGCCGAGGTAGTAGCCGACCAGCAACACGTCGACCTTGTAGAGCCCGGCGGTCGTCAGCGCGAGGGCCATCGAGGGCACGCCGAAGCGGACGAGCCGCCCGACGGTCCCGTCGTCGGTCCACAGCGCCGACAGCGTCGCCCGGAGGCCGACCGCGCGGAGCGCCAGGGCCGTCGCCACCAGCCCGGAGAGCAGGAACGCGACGGCGAACCCCGTGAACACGCCGGCCACGCCGTGGCCGGCCGCCGCCAGCCCCGTCCCCACGACCGCGAGGACGACCGACCGGCCGGTCATCAGCGGCTCGACGAGCGCCTCGCGCCGGAGCGCGTGGAGCGTGCCGCGCCCGAACAGGAACAGCTGCTCGCCGACGAGCGCCGGCACGAGGAGCCACAGCGGGCGGGCCAGCGCCGGGGGCGCCAGTCCCGCGAGCAGCGCGCCGGCCAGCGCCGTCGCGGCGACCCCGACGGCACACAGGTGCAGGACCAGCGACGGGCCGACGACGGTCGCCGGGCGGTCGGCCACGGAGGCGCGGGCCTTCGTCGCCTGGAACAGGCCGAGGTTCGTCACCTTCCGGAGCGGCATGAACACGGCCATCACGAGCGCGTACCGGCCGAACCCGGCGTCGCCGACGACCCTGACGACGACCGGGATGAACAGCGCGAACGTCAGCAGCCGGCCCACGTCGCCGCTCAGGACCGACAGGTACGCCCGGGCGGTCGTCGAGAGCCCCACGGCCCTACCCCACGTACCCGAGGTCCCGCAGCTGCTCCGTCGGCCCGTCGAGGTCGCCGTCGTCGACGGCCGTCCGGCCGTCGTCGTCCGCGAGCGTGACCGTCGCGTCGGTCGCGACCAGGCGGCGGTCGAAGTCCTGCCAGAGGACCGTCGCCCGGTCGTTCCACGGCGCGACGGTCAGCGTCGTCTCGCGCTCGCGGGTCGCGAGGTCGACGCCCGACCACTCGGCCGGCGGGTCGATACCGACCGCGCTCGCGAGCGTCGGCGGCAGGTCGAGCAGGCTACACCGGTCGCCGACCGTGTCGACCCCGTCGACCGCGACGGGCACCTCCACCAGTTTCGCGGCGACGCGGCGCCGCTGTGGCTGGTGGAAGTAGTAGCCCTCCTCGCCGAACTCGTCCCCGTGGTCGGAGGTGAACACGAACACCGCGTCGTCGGGGACGGCCTCGCGGAGCCGCCCGACCGCGTCGCCGGCCCGCCCGACCGCGTCGCGATAGGCGTCGTCGAGCTGGTCGCGCTCGTCCGCCGAGAGCCGGTCCGGCGCGAACAGCGCCTTGCGGTCGAGCGACTCCGGGATGGCGTCCGCGCCGCGGCCGTAGGGCCGGTGGGTCCCCATCAGGTGCACCCAGAGGAACCGCGGGCCGTCGGCCGCCCGGAACCGGTCGATGGCCCGGTCGACGACCGCCTCGTCGGCCGGCAGGTCGGAGAGCTTCGCGTGGGGCGGGAACACGCGGTGGTAGACGCGCCGGAGCAGGTCGATATTGCTGAGCCGTTCGCGGATGGTCGACCCGCGCGTCCCGCGGTCGGCGAAGGCGTGGTACGTGTCGAACCCGTCGTCGAAGCCGAACTCGGGGTGGACCTGCGGCGTCGCGGCGAACCCGACGGTCGTGTAGCCGGCGTCGGCGAACGTCCCCGCGAGCGAGGGAGCGACGACCCGCGACCGGATCGCCCCGTCGAGCCGTCCGGAGTGGAGCCCACCGAGACTGGGCCGCGTGTAGTGGCCGGCCGTGATCCCCCGCAACTGGTCGAGGTCGTCGAGCGTCTCCATCGCCCCGGCCGCGTCGTAGCGGACGGAATCGGCCGTGACCAGGACGACGTCTCGCCTCGTCATGCGTCCCGATCGAGCGGCGACTCGGACTCCGGTTCACCGGGAGAACAGGGTGGCCCGTCCGACGGCGGTCTCCCCCGTCGGCGACGGCTACGTGAGACGGTCATAGATACCGGTTCTCCCGCTGTGTCGTCATTAAATCTGTCGACTCAGTCCCTTCCGCGTCGGATCCGCGTCGTCACAGGCGCTCGGCCCGCTGTTCCGCCGCCCGTCGAGGGGTCGCGTCGCCGGCCGCGTCACCCGTGGCGCCGCACCCCGCCTGCTTCCCGCGGCCGGCTCGCACCGCGCGCCGTTGGCTCCGCTCGACGGGGCACCGGATGACGACACGCTTATGCGAGGGCTCTCGATACTTCGAGGCATCCGACAGATGTCGCTCGTCTCCGCGATCCCGATCCCCGGCGGCGCCGACGGCGGCGACCCGGGAACCGACCGCGACGAAGGCGACCCGGAGGCCAGTGGCGATGGCAACTCGGTGTCCGGTGACGGTGGAAACCCGGAATCCGGTGACAGCGACGGCCCGGGAACGGACCCCGACCGGGACAGCTCGGGAACGGATCCCGACCGGGACGACCCGGATCCGGGCTGGTCGCCGGGACGGCTCCGGCCGCGACACGTCCACCTCGCGGGCCTCCTCGCGTTCGGCGTCTACGTCTACTACGTCGGGCTGGGCGGGTACAACCTCCAGGCGTGGGACGAGGGGCTGTACGCCAACATGGCCCGGCACATGGTGCAGGACGGCTACTGGCTCGTCCCCCACCTCAACTACCTCGGCAACGCCCAGGCGGCGTTCGGGCCGTACCTGAAGAAGCCGCCGCTGGTCCCGTGGCTCCAGGCGCTCTCGATGCTCGCGTTCGGCGTGACGGAGCTCGCAGCCCGGCTCCCGTCCGCCACCGCGGCGATCCTCACGGGGCTGCTCACCTACCGGATCGGCGCCGAGCGCTACGACCGGCGCACGGGGCTGGCCGCCGGCTTCGCCCTCCTCGCGACGCCGTACCTGTTCATGGGGCCGAACGCGGGCCGCCAGGCGACGACCGACGCGCCGCTGTTGCTCTTCGGGACGCTGTTCGTCTACCTGACGTGGCTCGTCGCCGACCGCGACCGCCCCGACCTGCTCCCGGCGGTCGGCGTCGCGGCCGGCCTGACCTTCCTCGCGAAGGGGTTCGGTGCCGGGATCTTCGTCGTCGTCGTCGTCCCGCTGGTCCTCGCCCGCTGGCGGACGTTCGTCTCCAGGGGATTCGCCGCCTGCGTCGGGATCACCGCGCTCATGGCCGCGCCGTGGCTGGTGACGGCCTACACCCGCCACGGGGGCGAGTTCGTCCGGATATTCTTCGTCGAGAACGTCATCGAGCGGGCCTCCGGCGACCTGTTCGTCAGGGAGGGGGCGATGTTCGCGTTCATGAAGTACCCCTACATCCGCCAGTTCGGCACCTACACCGACCCGTGGATCTACTACCTCGCCCCGGCGGCGGTCGTCGGCGTCCTCGCCGTCCGGCGGGAGGTCGTCGGCGACGCGTTCGCGCCGGTGGATCTGCCGTCGGGGACGGGCGAGGCCGTCACGCGGATCCGCGCCGCGCTGGACCGGTACCAGCGCCCGCTCTTTCTCGTCTGGTGGGCCAACGCGGTGTTCTGGTTTTTCGTGTTCACCGGCAACCACGGCTGGTACGTCATGCCGACGTTCGTGCCGATCGCGGTGCTGGTCGGCCACCTGTTCGCGCTGGCGACGCGGTGGCGCGTCGCCGCCGCCGGCCTCGTCGCCGGGACCGCGGCGGCGGTCGTCCACTCGCCGCGGGCCGGCGTGTACACGCCGCTTACCGGCCGGTACTGGGGGGTCTGGGGGATCCGTCCGACGCCGGACTGGGTCGTCCTCGGCGTGGTCGTGGTGGGAACCGCGCTGCTCGTGGGCCTGCCGCGGCTCGGGAGCGTCGTCGACGGGGACTGGCCGCCCGACGGGCGGCTCGCGACCGCGGCCGTCCCGACGCTGCTCTGTCTCCTGTTGACCGCGGGGCTCGCCGCGCCCGTGGCGCTGCCGGGCAGCGCCGGCGACATCCAGCAGTACGAGGCGGGGCTCGCGACGAACGACGCGGTCCCCGAGGACGCGGTCGTCGCGGTCGACCCGGTGACGACGCGCGTCGACCACGGCACGCTGTTCGGCTTCGACTTCTACGCCGACCGGACGCTGCGGGCCGTCCCCCGCGACGAACTCGCCGACCGGCCCGACATCGAGTACGCCGTCGTCCCCTCGGGGTGGGCCGAGCGCTCGCCCCGGCCCTGCGAGGTGATCGCCCGGATGCCCGCCTTCGACGTGACCGTCCTCGCGTTCGGCTCCGGCCAGGAGGGCTGCGGCGCGGCGACGAACGCCTCGGCGGCGCTCTCGCCGGCTCCGGGAGCAGTCCCGCCAGCGCCGGCGACGGGCGCGCCGTGACGGCCCGAGCGGTGAGCGGTTTCAGAGGTAGCCGAGTTCCTCGAGCTGGTCGCGGACGCCGCTGTCCATGTCGACGCCCTCCGCGGTGCCGAACGGTTCGCACTGGTCGAGGTGCGCGTCGAGCCGCTCCCGGAGTGCGCCGGTCTGCGACGCCTCGGAGACGCGGACCACGTCACCATCGGCGACGTCGACGACCAGCGACCCCTCGTCGGTCTCGATACGCCGCCGCCCTTCAGCGGGGATGTCCCGGTGGGGAATGGCCACGTCCTGGTTCGGCCCGAGCGTCTCGCTGAAGGCGCCGTCGGGCCGGTCGTGGGGCCGGTCGAGCCCCGCGATGTCGAGGATCAGGTCGTGTACGTCGGCCTGGTCGGTCAGTTCGTCGACGGTCCCCCCGTCCTCGCCGGGCCGGTCGACGAGCAGCGGGACCTCCAGGAGTTCGTCGTAGAGGAAGGTGCCGACCCCCATGAACTCGTGTTCGCCGAGGCACTTCCCGTGGTCGGCGGTGACGACGACGGCCGTCTCCTCCCGGAGCCCGCGGGCGTCGAGTTCGGCGAACAGCGTCGCCAGCTGGTCGTCGAGATACGCCAGGCAGGCGTCGTAGCGGTCGTTGATGCACTCGACCGCGGCGTCGTCGTAGCTCTCGTTCAGCGAGCGTAGGTGCCACTCGATGTCGGCCTCGCAGTCCCCCTCGCGGAACCGCCCGAGCCACTCCTCGTCGGGGTGGTAGGGTTCGTGGGCGTCCATGTAGTTGAGGAACATGAAGAAGGGGTCGTCGCGGTCGCGGCCGTCGATCCACGACAGCGCGCGGTCGTTGAGGACGCTCGCGTCCGCGTAGCTCGCCGGATCCCGCCGGAACGAGAAGGTGTTGACGACCCGTGTCAGGGGGTTGCCATCGAGCGCCCAGCGGGCGAACCGCGGGTACTTCTGTGGGCCCTGCCACTCCTCTTTCCCGAGTTCGCTGAGGATGTGCCGCGGGTGGCCGTTCGGGCCGTCGGGGTCGAACGGCAGCGGCGCCTTCACGTCGGCGAACTCGTCGAACCCGGTGTCGAAGTCGAAGTCGGTGGCGACCCACGGGTTCGTCGACAGCCCGACGGTCTCGTAGCCGGCCGCCGAGAGCCGGGCGGGGAGCGTCCGCTCGGGGGGGACCGAGAACCGTCGGTGGGTCGCGCCGGCGCCGTGTTCGCTCGGGTAGCGGCCGGTGAAGAAGGTCCCGTGGGCCGGCATCGTCCAGGAGCTGTTGGCCACGGCCCGCGTGTAGCGGTCGGCCCCGGCCGCAAACGCGTCGAGCCCGGGCGTCGTCTCCCGCTCGTACCCGTACGAGGAGAGCCTGTCGGCCCGCACCGAGTCCAGCACCACGAACAGCACGTTCGGCCGACTCATTGCGAGGGGATTCCCGCGGAGTTCGCCTAAGGCTGTCGGTGTGGCGACCCGCGCGGCTGCCCCGGTTCGCACGCGGCGCCGAGGCCGACGGCGGGAGTCGCAACCTTCTATTCGGCGGGGACGGACTCTCCGGCAGTGAGTTCGATCTCGGACAGCCTCGGCGTGCTCGCCCGCGGCGCGGTCGTGGTGTTCGTCGGCACCGTGGCCGGCCGGGCGCTCGGCGTCCTGGGGCAGGTGCTCATCGTCCGGGCGCTGTCCGTCGAGCTGTTCGGCCAGCTCGCGCTCGCGCTGACCGTCGTCTCGGCGGTCGGCCACGTCTCGCTGCTGGGCGTCCCCAAGGGGACCACGCGGCTCATCAGCGGCGAGACGGAGCCGTCGCGGCGCCGGGAGGTCCTCCACAGCAGCGTCGTCCTCGTGGCCGTCGGCGCCGCGCTGGCGACGGTGCTCGTCTACGCCTTCCGCCACCGGATCGCGGCCCTGATGGACGACCCGACGCTCGCGCGCAACCTCCTGTGGTTCCTCCCGTACCTGCTGGTCTTCCCGCTCGCGCAGGTGCTGTTCGCGGTGCTGCAGGCCCTGAAGGAGTCCGCCCGGACGACCGTCGCCCGCGACCTGTTTCCCCGGGTCTGTGGGCTGGCGCTGTTCGGCGTCCTGGCCGCCCTCGGCTACCCCTACGCCGGCGCCATCGGCTACTGGCTCGCGATCCCCGCGCTCGGTGCGCTGGCCGGCTACGCCGCGCTGGCCGCGCTGGGCGACCGCCGACCGTCGCTGTCGGTCGCGGTCGACGGGGCCACCCTGGGACGGCTCTGGACGTTCTCGTGGCCGCTCGCGGTCGGCTCGTCGATCGTCATGTTCCTCTCGGACATGGACCTGCTGATGATCGGGCTGTTGCTCGACACGGCGGCGGTCGGCCAGTACCGCGCCGTCCAGCCGCTCCGGGAGATCACGCTGTTCGTCCTCACGT
Organism: Halosimplex halophilum; assembly: GCF_004698125.1. Lineage (NCBI taxonomy): Archaea > Methanobacteriati > Methanobacteriota > Halobacteria > Halobacteriales > Haloarculaceae > Halosimplex > Halosimplex halophilum. Next base: position 391,306 of record NZ_SRHV01000005.1, on the reverse strand, counting down.
CGTTCACCTTCCTCTACTACCCGATCGCGACGGAGTTCTACGAGGAGGGGGCCTACGCGGACCTCGACGCGCTGTACGCGACGGCCACCAAGTGGATCACGACGGCGACGCTCCCGCTCGCGCTGACGTTCGTGCTGTTCGCGCCCGACGTGGTCCGCGTGTTCTTCACCGCGCGGTACCTCCCGGCGGCGCCGGCGCTGGCCGTCCTGATCGCGGGGATGTTCCTCCGGGTCGTCGTCGGTCCGAACGGCGCGATGCTGAAGGCCATCGACCGGACCCGGGTCGAGTTGGTCGCGTCCGCGCTGGGGCTGGTGGTCAACGTCGCGCTCAACCTCCTGCTCATCCCCCGCTACCGGCTCGTCGGCGCGGCGCTGGCGACGGGCGCCGGCTTCGCCGTGTTCAACCTCGTGGAGGTGGTCGCGATCTACCTGGAGACCGGGAGCCACCCCTTCTCGTTCGACACCGTCAAGCCGCTGGTCGTGACGGTCGCCGCCGGAGCCGGGATCGCCCGCGCGCTCGCCGGTCGCGAGCTGTCGTTCGTTGCCCTGCTCGGCGTCGGCGCCGCGCTGACGGTCGTGCAGGTGGTCGCGCTCGTCGTCACCCGGAGTCTCGACGAGCGCGACCGGGAACTCGTCGAGCGGTGGGAGTCGCGCTTCGGGGTCGACCTGGCGCCCGTCAAGCGGGCGATCCGCTGGCGCCGGTGAACGACGGCCGCTCCGCGACCGACCCGTCGCGGGCGACGGAGATGCGGGAGTATTATGCCGCGGCCGGGCTACTCGGAAACAATGCCATCACGGCGGGTGACCGCGAAGCTCTCCCTCGCCGGACTCCTGCTGTCGCTCGCGCTGCTCGTCCCGACGGCGGTCCAGCGGTCGCGAACGCTGTTCATGACCGACCCCTACTGGCGGTACCAGCAGTCGCTGTGGGCCTGGAGCATCGAGCGGTCGGGCCGGATCTGGCCGTTCGCGCTCGAACGCGACTCGTTTCTCGTCTCCTGGGTGAACGTCTTCGACGACAACGTCGCCTCGGCGGTGGTCGTCCGCTTCCTCGCCGACTTCGGCGGACTCGACGTCCAGTTCGTCCAGACGCTCCCGCTGTTCGGGCTCGTGCTCGTGCTCAGCCAGGCGCTGCTGGCCAGCCAGCTCGCCCGGCGGGCCGCGGTCTTCCCGGTCGCGGTCGCGCTCGCCGTGGCCTACCAGTTCTACGTCCCCCACCTCGCCCTCTCGGCACACCGCGGCGCGATGGCGTGGGCGCTGCTGTTCGCCCTGCTCGCGTTCGTCGTGACCGTCAACCGGGACGGCCGAACGGACGCCCGGCTGGGCGTCGCCCTCCTCGCGCTCGGGTTCATCATGGGTGCCCACACCCTCCCGGTCGCGTCGCTGCTCCTGCTGTCGGTCGTGTACGCGACCGGGCGCGTCCTGCGGACGCCGCTGCTCACCCGCGGGCAGTACGTCACGATCAGCGGACTGATCGTCGTCTACTACGGGGTCGTCTTCGACTGGTTTCTCACCGTCTTCTCGCTGTTCACCGGCCGGCTCGGCGGGCTGTTCGGCGCCGGCGGGTTCACCCCGGGCAGACCCCTCGCGGTGCTCGCGGGGGTTGCGGGCATCGCCGCCGTCGTCGTCGGGAGCGACGCGGTGCGGCGGGCGCTCGCCGAGCGGTCGGTCCCGGCGCGGTCGTTCGCGCTGGCGGTCAGCGGCTTCGTCGCGGTCGCCATCGCGGCGGTCGTCGTCGTGTTCACGCCCGCGGACCTCATCGCCGCGGCCCGCACCTCCGGGTCCGTCCACCCCCTCGTCGTCGAGTACCAGCTGACGGACCTGGTCGCCCGCGACTGGTACGAACACCTCCGGTGGGTCGCCAGGTTCACCGCCGTCGGGCTGGTCGCGGCCGCCGGTCTCCACCGGGTGGTGACGTTCCTCCGGTCGGACGCGGTCGTCACGGCGGCCGGCGACCGGATCGACGCCCTCCTGGTGGGCGTCGCCGTCCAGGGGATCGCGACGCTCGTGCTGTTGCCGGTGTTCGCGCCGAGCGGGGGGATCGACCCGCAGTTGCTCGGCCTGCTCGTGACGCCCGTGTTCGGCGGCTACGTGCTGAGCCGGCTGTTCGACGGGACCCTCCCGGCACGACCGACCCCGAGACACGTGCTGGCCGTCGCCGCGGTGGTCGTCCTCGTCGCCGGGCCGGCCTTCGCCGTGTTCACGTTCGCCCCGACGACGCCCGGGATGGAGATCATCAGCACGACCGGGTCGGACGTCGACCAGGCCCGGTGGGCCGGCGAGCACCTGAACGAGCGGCGCGTCACGAGCGACTTCAACACGCTGAGCCTCTACTACACGGCCGGCGGTCGGGGGAACACGTACCTCCCGAGCGGGGGCGCACCGCTGTACAGCAGCCGGGAGAACGCGTCGACGCTGGTCGACCTCTACTACCGCGACCCCGCGGGGGCGGACCCGGCGCCGAGCGCCTACCTCGTCCGCGGGCAGATGGAACAGGTCGGGATGAGCCACCGGGCGTCGATCACGACGGAACCCAACCCCGACCTCGGAGCGGAGCTGACCGCGAGCGAGACGTGGAACAAGGTCCACTCGACGGGCACGGACACGACCTTCGTCAGGCGGTGAGCCGCTCCGGGCCGCTCCCGGGAACTCGGGCCCGTCGCGGGGCGGGGCGACCGAAAGAGCATTGACCGCACCCGGTCAGGTGCCACTGTGGACATCGGCTACGTCTCGAACGTGGTGTATCCGTTCGTCACGGGCGGTGCCGAGAAGCGGATCCACGAGATCGGCCGCCGGCTCGCCGACCGGGGCCACGACGTGACCGTCTACGGGCGGCACTTCTGGGACGGGCCCGCGGTCAGACGCCACGACGGGATGACCCTGCGGGCCGTCGCCCCCGAACGGGATCTGTATACGGACGACCGGCGGTCGATCGCGGAGGCGGTCGACTTCGCCGCCCGGGCGACCGGGCCGCTCGTGAAACGCGCCGGCGGCCACGACGTGCTCGTCGTCTCCGTCTTCCCGTACTTCCCGGTCTTCGCGGGGCGGCTCGCGACCGCGACGCGGACGCCGCTCGTCACGACGTGGCACGAGGTCTGGGGCGAGTGGTGGAACGAGTACCTCGGACGGCTCGCGCCGTTCGGCCGGGCCGTCGAGTACGTCGCCGCGAACGTCCCCCAGCACGCGGTCGCCGTCTCGGAGACCACCGCCGACGACCTCGCGCGGATCGGCCCCGACCGCGACGCGATCACCGTCGTCCCCAACGGGATCGACTTCGACCACGTTCGCGGGGTCGCCCCGGCCGACGAGGGGACGGACCTGCTGTTCGTCGGCCGGCTCATCGCCGACAAGAACCTCGACACGCTGCTGCGGGCGTTCGCGCGGGTCGCCGACCGCCACGACCTCTCGCTCGCGGTCGTCGGCGACGGTCCGGAACGGGAGGCGCTCGGCGCCCTCGCAGACGACCTCGGCGTGGCCGACCGCGTCGAGTTCCGCGGCTTCGTCGAGGACCACGACGACGTGCTGGCGGCGATGCGGGCCGCGACGGTGTTCGTCTCGCCGTCGGTCCGCGAGGGGTTCGGCATCACGCTCGTCGAGGCGATGGCGGCGGGCTGTCGGGTCGTCGCCGCCGACCACCCGAACGTCGCCAGCGCCGAGGTCGTCGGCGACGCCGGCCACCTGGTCGAACCCACGGTCGACGGGCTCGTCGACGGGATCGAGACCGGCCTGTTCGGCGACCCGCCGGCCACCTCGCCCGTCGAGCGCGCCGGCGAGTTCGACTGGGACCGCGTCGCCACGGAGGCGCTGGCGGCCTACCGCGAGAGCGCGGACTGACCGGCGAGATGCACGCGCGCCGGCCGAGCGGCGGAGTCACGGCCCCTCAGTACACGTCGACGACGAGCTGGAGGTCCTGCCGGGCCGTCGACCGGGAGGGGTCGGCCGGCGGGTCGCCGCGGTACAGCAGGAACGTGAGCCGCAGGTCCCTCCCGGTCGTCGGCGGCGAGAGCGTCCGTCGGAGTTGCGTTCGCTCGCCCGGCGCCAGTTCGACGCCGAACCGGTCGATCGTTTCGCCGGACCCGGAGGCGTCCTCGGACAGCGTGACGACCACCGTGTAGTCCATCGCGCGCTGGTGGTGGTTGCCGAGCGAGACGTAGACGGGCGCGCCGTCCTCCTCGTCGATCCACCGCGGGTAGGCCGTCGCGCTGGGGTCGCCGGTCTCGTTCTCCCCGAGCACGGCGAACTCGGTGTAGCGCTCCGCGGGCGGCTGGACGGTGACGGCCGCCGAGACGCTGACGGCGGCGACGAGGAGGCTCACGAGGACCAGCCCGTTGACCAGCGACTCGGCGCGGCCCTCGCTGGCCAGGAGGGCGGTCGGGTCGAAGGGCAGGGCCGGGCCGAGCCGGAACCGCTCGTCGGGCGGGAGCGCCTCCCGGCGGCGGTTCGCGACCGCCAGCGACGCGAGCGTCAGCGCGACCGTCGCGATCAGGGCCGACGCGCCCGTGATCGCGAACGGCGAGACGTGGAGGGCGACGCCGACCAGCGGGAGGAGCGCGAGGCTCGCCGCGAGAGAGAACACGAGCCGAGCCGTGAGTGAGACCGTCCCTCCGGCCGGGAACAGCCCGGCGACGAACGCGTATCCCGGGAGGAACAGCCCGAAGCCGACGGCGATGACCGGTCGAAGCGCCGTCTCGTCGAGCCCGGGCACGAGGGCGACCGCGACCGCGACCACGGTGTAGACCGCGGCCCCGACGAGGTCGACCTGATACCCGGAGACCGGACGGGCCGCCGGCTCCGGGTCGGTGTCCATACGCTGTGCTGTACGCACCCGGATAAAAAAAGCGCGATTCGGCGAACGCCGAGCCGGTCACGGGAGTACAGGCTGCCCGGAGCGCGCAACACGCTGCAAAGCGACGACGCGGCCGCGAGCGAGTCGGCGTCGGCTACCGGCCGGTTTCGTTCGCACCGTAGCCGTACAGCGTCCGGATCTCCGAGGGGGCGAGGGCGCGCTCGTAGACGTGGACGTCGTCGACCGCGCCGTCGAAGAAGCGGTCGCGGCGTCCGGTCCCGCCGATCGCGTCGACGCCGCCGCTGTCCCGGACGGCCCCGCTCGCGGCCACGCTCCCGGCGCGCTCGCCGTCGACCCAGAGCGACAGCGCCTCGCCGTCGTAGCGCCCGCAGACGTGGCTCCACTCCCCGGAGCCGGTCGCGTTCGCCCGGACCACGTTCGGTTCGGTCCCGTTGTGGAAATACGAGATCCACCGCTCGTTGGCGGAGTCGTAGCTCAACACGACCTCGTAGGTGCCGAGGTGGAGCACGTCGTGGTTGCCCGGCCCCCCGGGGTCGTCGACCCGCGCCCACGAACAGGTGGTGAACGCCTCGCGCCCGCTGAGGTCGACCGCGTCGGGCCCGAGGTTCACGAACTCCCCGTCGGCGGCGTCGAACGACAGCGCGGAGCCGCGCGGCCCGGCGACGGGGGTCGCACCGTCGACGGTCCCGTTGTGACCCCCGATCCGGTCGACGGCGGTGCCGGTCCCGGCGGACTCGAACGCCCAGTGGGCCAGATACTGGCCGGGCTGGGCGCCCTCCCGGACCATGGCCGCCGTCACCGAACTGTTGCCCAGCGGCAGGTCGTAGGTCCCCTCGTAGGGGACTCGCAGGGTCACGTCGCCCGTCGGCCCGGTCCGGACCCGCCGCTCGTAGGTGAACGAGGTGTTCCCGACGGTGACCGGGACCGAGAGCGTCACCGACGCGTTCGCGGGTCCGGCCCCCACGACGCGGGCGCCGTCGACGACGGCGAAGGCCTTCTGCTCGCCCTCGCCGGCGTCGTGGATCAGCCGGTAGTGTCCCAGTCCCGCGACCGACCCCGAGCGGCTCCCGAACTGTCTGTGCAGGCGCGCCTGCATCGTCGAGTCCGACAGGGAGGCGGCCGGGGCGGTCACGACGTAGCCCTCGCGGCCGCTGAGCGCGGCGCGGGCGTCGCCGGGGTCGGTCGCGGAGACGAACGACTCGTACTCCGCGAGCGCGAAGCCGTAGGAGAACGCCCGTCCGTTGACGAAGTAGTTGTAGACGCGGTTGCGCCCCCACTGGCTGAACACGTAGTTCCGCGGGAACGTCCGGTCGTGGGCGGCGGCGTGGTCGTCGATCGACGCGGCCGTCCCGTAGGTGGCGTCGTCGGTCGTGACCTGGCTGATCTTGACCGGCGACTGGACCATCCCGAGGCTCCCGACCAGCAGGAAGAGGACGGCCACGTAGCCGACCGTCCGGAGGTCGGGGGAGCCGAGCCCCCGGATCGCCGCGGCGGGCGACCCGGAGAGGGCGGTCGACGGTTCGGCGATATCGACCCAGGCGGCCAGCCGGACGAAGCCGACGCCGCCGAAGACGGCGGTGAACAGCGAGAGCTGGCCGGCGAAGCGGATCTGGACGACGGCGAGCGCGAAGAGGTACCAGCCGTACGCGCCGAGGGCGAGCCACGCCGGGCGGTCCTCGCGGTAGCCGACGACAGGCGCCCACGCCAGCACCGGGAGCGCGACGACGGCGACGAACCCGAACAGCAGCAGCGGCGCGAACAGCGAGCCCTGCGCACCCGAGAACAGCGAGGCGGTCTCGGCGATGCCGCTCCCGCCGAACTCCCGCATGTAGGCGAGGAACTCGCCGACCCCCTCGGAGACCGCGGGGACGGCGACCCAGGCGACCGCGGTGACGGCGAGGCCGACGCCCACTTCCGCGGCCGCCGCGCGGCGCGCCGCGAGGTCCCGGCGGTGAGCGAGCTCGCCCGCGGCGACGACGAACGCGCTCCCGACCGCCAGCAGCGCGGGCGCCAGCGCGCGATACAGCTCCAGCCAGCCGTACAGCGCGTGCAACGCGAGCGTCAGCGCGGCGCTCCCGGCGAGGGCGACCAGCAGCGGGCCGGATCCCGACAGGGGAGAGCGGTCGGCTCGCACGTCCGCGAGCGACCGTGCCAGCGCGTACAGCCCCAGCGGCGCGACCAGCAGCGGGCCGCCGCGCCAGGCGGTCACCTGAACGGTCACCGCGGTCGAGAGCGCCGCGACGGCGGCCCACCCGGTCGCGGAGACGCCCAGACGCGGCCCGTCGCGGTCGATCCGTTCGCGGGCGACCAGCACGAGGGCGTAGGCGGCGACCGCGAGCCAGACGTAGTCGAAGGCGTGGTGGTCGCCGAAGCCGAGCGACGTGCGGAAGGCGTGGACCGGCGTGACCGCCAGCAGGGCGACGGCGGCGAGGCCCGCACGCCGGTCGGCGCTGACCGACACCGTGACCAGGTAGACGAGGGCGGCGCTGACCACGCCGGCGGCGACCGGGTACCACGCGAGGACGAGGCCGACCGTCTCGGGGGTCCCGCCGAACAGCGCGGCCGTCCACCAGACCGCGACGACCATCGCCACGTCGTGGGTCGCCACCGAGGACGGGAGCGACCCGAGCGCCGTCGGGTCCAGCGCCGGGGCCGGACGCTCCAGAAGCTGTTCGCCCCAGTAGCGGTAGAGGTACGGGTCGTTGCCGCTGAGGACGATGTCGCCGTTCCGGAACACCGCGCCCATCGGCAGGGCGACGCGAACGACGGCGACGGCGAGCAGGGCGACGGCGAGGGCGGCGACCGCCCGCCGGTCGACGGAGGCCGGTCGGAGAGCCGCGGCGCGCCCGGTAAGCGACGCGCCGCCGCCCCCGGACTGTGACTCGCCCGGCGATCCGTCGAGCGCCCCGCGGACGGCGTCGGGGTCGGCGACGCGGTACCCGTCGTCGACCTCCTCGACGATCCCGGCGGCGACGATCTCGCCGAACGTGCCGGAGTCGACGGCGACATCGTCGAACGACCACGGACCGGACTCGTCGGCCGCGAGGATATCTCGGAGGGCGTCTTCGGCGGCGGGGCGGGATTCCACGAGGTCGGCCGTCGCCTCGCGAACCTCGGACATGTCTCGAACGGACGGTAGGCCGTGTTTAAAACCTACCGACAGCGCGGTGCCCGCCGGCACGCGCACCGGGTGGCGGCGCCGACCGACAGAAAGCGATTCGCGGGCGCGCCGGTCTGTCGGGGAGGTGGTCGCCGGGCGGGATCCGTCGCTGAGAGACTCAGCAGCGATAATCGTGGCATAGACCTTATATGACGGGCTACTGAATCGGGAGTGATGAACTCGCGGTGGCAGTACCGGGTCGCGAGCGTGGGGGCGACGCTGGCCCTGACGCTCGTCGCCGTCCTCGTCGCGAACCACCCGTTCGTCCAGAACCTGTTCGCGCTGGTCCCGTACTTCGGGGGGCCGGCGCCGGCGGTGCTCGCGGGCGGGCAGTTCACGGTCGCCATCGCGACGACGGTCGGCGTCGTAGCCGCGGCGATGTGGCCCGTGTTCAAGCCGCGGCCGCGGCGGATCCTCGACACCATCCTCCTGACCCAGAAGCGGGTCCTGCTGGCGATGGTCGGCCTCGCCGCCCTTGGCTACTACAACTACACCTACAAGCTCCCGCGGTCGACGCTGATGATCGTGACCGGCCTGCTCTTCGTCGTCCTCCCGGTGGCGATGGCGGCGATCCGGCGGCGGCCGCCAGGCACCGAACGGGCCGTCCTCGTCGGCGACGACCCCGAGGCGATGGGCGACGTGCTCGCGACGACCGACCTCGACGTGGTCGGCTACGTCTCGCCGTTCGCGGGGCGGGACGGCGAGCCGTCCCCGGATCAGGCCGGCTACACCGACGGCGGCGTCGTCGTCGAGGCCGACCCCCTGGCGGAACTGGAGTGTCTCGGCGGGCTCTCCCGGCTGGAGGAAGTCCTCGTCGCCTACGACGTGGACACGGCCGTACTCGCGTTCGGGGACGCCGACCGCATGGAGTTCTTCGGCACGCTCGACACCTGTTACGAGCACGGCGTCGTCGCGAAGGTCCACCGCGACCACGCCGACAGCGTGCTGACCAGCGGCGTCTCCGAGCGCGAACTCCTCGACATCGACCTGGAACCGTGGGACACCCAGGACTACGTCGTCAAGCGGGCGTTCGACATCGGGTTCGCCGCGACGGGGCTGGTCGTCCTCGCGCCGGTGATGGCCGCCGTCGCCGTCGCCGTCAAACTCGACAGCCCCGGCCCGGTCCTGTACAGCCAGGAGCGCACCGCCGAGTTCGGCGACCGCTTCCCGGTGTACAAGTTCCGGAGCATGGTGACCGACGCCGAGGCCGCGTCCGGGCCGAAACTGAGCGAGGAGGACGCGGGGGAAGTCGACCCCAGAGTCACCCGGGTCGGTCGGTTCCTCCGGCGGACTCACCTCGACGAGATCCCCCAGCTGTGGTCGATCCTCGTCGGCGACATGAGCGTCGTCGGGCCGCGCCCGGAGCGACCCGAGCTGGACACCGAGATGGAGACGGCCGCCGACACGTGGCGCCGGCGGTGGTTCGTCCGGCCGGGCCTGACCGGTCTCGCGCAGATCAACGACGCGACCGGCCACGACCCCGAGGAGAAGCTCCGCTACGACGTGGAGTACATCCGCCGACAGTCGTTCTGGTTCGACCTCAAGATCGTGATCCGTCAGCTGTGGGACGTCGGCGCCGACGCGGTCCGAACCGTCCGGCCTAACACCGACCGATGAGTCACCTCACCCGATGACGCGCGACCGTCGCAGGGTACCGGACACAGCGTCGGGGACGTCCGAGGGAGAGGACGAGTCAGAAGGTCCCGACGACCGCTCGCGTTCGCTCCGGATCCTGCGGGTCGCACAGAAGGTCTACCCGGACGTGGCGGGCGGGGGCGCCTACCACGTCCACGCACTGAGCCGCGACCAGGTCGCGATGGGCCACGACGTGACGGTGCTGGCGGTCGCGCCCGACGCCGACGGGGACTGGCCCCACGTCGAGCAGCGCGACGGCTACACGGTCGTCCGGTTCCCGCCGACCGCCGCGCCGCTCGGCAACGCCGTCTCCGCGGGCGTCGCGCAGTTCCTCCGTCGCGTCGGCGAATACGACGTTGTCCACACCCACTCGCACCTGTACTTCTCGACGAACCTCGCGGCGCTCGCCCGCCGGCTGTCGGGCACGCCGCTGGCGGTCACGAACCACGGCTTGTACTCCCAGACAGCGCCGAAGTGGGTCTTCGACGGCTACCTCCGGACGATCGGGCGCTGGACGTTCGACAGCGCGGACGTGGCCTTCTGCTACACCGACGAGGACCGCGACCGGCTCCGCGAGCTGGGTGTCTCGACCCCGATCGAGGTCGTCGCCAACGGGATCGACACGGCGCGGTTCACCTCGGACGGCCCCCGCCGTGACGATGTGGTCGGCGATCCCGCAGTCCTCTTTGTGGGTCGGCTCGTCGACGGGAAACGACCGGGCGACGCGCTCGCGGCCTTCGATCGCCTGCGTGACCGGGTGCCCGAGGCCGGGCTCACGATCTGCGGCGACGGCCCGCTCTGCGGGGACCTCGAACGACAGGTCGGCGAAAGGGGTCTCGACGACGCGGTCCAGTTTCTGGGCCACCTGCCGTACGATGCGATGCCGTCGGTCTACCGGGCGGCCGACGCGCTCGTGTTGCCGAGCGAGGCCGAAGGGCTACCGCGCACGGTGCTTGAGGCGATGGCGACCGGCGTGCCCGTCGTCACGAGCGCGCTCGACCAGCTCACCGGCGTCGTCGACGGCGGCGGGGAGACGGTCCCTGTCGGCGATATCGAGGGGTTCGCGGACGCGCTGATGGCGGTCACCGGGAACAGGGAGACGTACTCGCCGCGTGCAGTCGTCGAAGATGGCTACGACTGGGAGACGACCGTCGAGCGGACGACCGCACATCTCCAGCGAATCGTGGAGAATCGATGCTAGCGCAGGAAGTACCGCTTGGATCGAGGGGGTAGCTACTGGCGGAACAGTTCCCTGATGCTCTCCTCGACGGAGTGCTCGACACTCCACCCCAGCTCTTCCCGGGCGCGGGTCGTGTCAACCTCGAACTCGCTGACGAGCGTCTCGTCGCGCGGGTTCTCCAGCAGTTCGATCTCCGGTTCGAAGTCGATCTCCTCGGCGGCGATGTCACGGACGATCTCCGCGACGGTCGTGATGCCGGGGTCCTCGTCGCTGGCGATCTCGTACTTCTCGACGCCCGTCTCGCCGGCGGCGAGCTGGTCGTCGAGGCGCTCGGCGCTCCGGACGTACGCACGGGCCACGTCCTTGACGTGGATGTAGTTGCGCGCCTGGTCGCCGGGCTCGTAGACGGTCAGGTTCTCGCCGTCCTTCGCGCGGCCGACGAAGAAGTTGATGACCGTCCCCTTCGAGACGATGTCTCCCTCGATCTCGTGCTCTCCATACAGATTCGACTTGAGGAAGAGATGGGCCGGGAACTCACCTTCTGCGAACGACTCGATGGCGCGCTCGTTGAGGAGTTTCGACCGGCCGTACCAGTTCATCGGGTCGCGGGGGTGGTCGACGGTGATCGGGAACTCGACGGGGTCGCCGAGTACCGCCATCGAGAACGGGAAGACGAGCGCCGCGCCGCTCTTCCGGCAGTACCACGCGACGTTGTTCGTCCCCTGGACGTTGACCTCGTAGGCGAGGTCCTGGTTCTCCTCGCAGTCGTCGACGCCGGAGATGGCGGCGAGATGCATCACGATGTCCGCACCGTCGAGCGCGTCCTCCAGCCGGTCGCGGTTGCGGACGTCGACGTGCTCGACGGTCACGTCCCCGATCTCGCGCACGTCACCGAGGTAGAAGTTGTCGAGCGCGGTGATCTCCCAGTCGGGGTGGGCCTGCTGTAGTTCGTGAACGACGCGACTGCCGATGAATCCCGCCGCGCCTGTGACGGCGACGGTGCGTTGGTCTGTCATAGTCTGTGTTTCCGTTTACCTGTGTGGTAGATATCAGGAACGGTCGGGTGTCGAACCGCATACCCGCCATTACGTCCGTTTCGTTCCGACGTAACTGCCAGTACGCGATCGGTAGTTTCCCCACGACCACCGGGACCCTCAGCACGGACGCCGTCGGTCATCGCTCTTCGCTCGCGGTTTCGATCCCGGAGTCGGGGGCGACCTCGGAATCCCGAAACCGCGCGGCCAGGTCGCGGACGCCCTCGCGGAGGGAGTGTTCGGTCTCGAAGCCAGTCCCGTCCAGCCGGTCGAAGTTGACGTGGTAGGAGGGGCCGGGGTGTTCGTCTTCGAGGTAGGTGATGTCGACGGGGCCGACCTCGTCGCGGACAACCTCGGCGATCTCCTCGATGCGGTAGTTGCCGTCGTTCGACCCGACGTTGTAGACGGGCTCGTCCCACGCGTCGGGCTCGCAGACGGCGTGTTTGTAGGCACGGGCGGCGTCGTCGACGTGGACGAACGGCCGCCAGTTCGACCCGTCGCCGTACACCGTGAGGGGGCGGCCCGTCACCGCGCGGAAGACGAAGTGGTTGACGACGAGGTTGAACCGGACCGCCGGCGAGTAGCCGAAGTTGGTCGCCATCCGCAGGGCGGTGCCGGTCATGTCGTACTCGGCGCAGTAGTCGGCGAGCAGGTCCTCCGACTCGTATTTCGTCTCGGCGTAGGGGTTGATCGGGTCGGGGTCGACCGTCTCGTCGATGTCCGTGCTCGTCGCGCGGCCGTAGATGTTGCACGAGGAGGCGAAGACGACGTGGTCGACGCCGAGTTTGCCCGCGGCGGTGAGGACGTTCTCGGTGCCGTCGTAGTTGACGGCGAACGTCTCCTCGCGGCGGTCGTGGGTGCTCGCCGCACCCGTGATAGCCGCGAGGTGGACCACGCGGTCGACATCGCGCATCGCGCTCTCGACATCGCCGTACTCGCGCACGTCGCCCCGGCGGAAGTCCAGGCCGTCGTCGAAACAGCCGAACAGGGCCCGGGGCGACCCGGAGACGAGGCTGTCGAGGACGACCACCCGGTCGACGTCGTCGTCGGCCTGGAGTTTCGGGACGAGGTGGCTGCCGATGTAGCCACACCCGCCGGTGACGAGCACGTCCACGGGTTACTCCTCTTCGTCCCAGTCGTCGAGGACGCCCGGGAGGAACCGGTCCTCGTGGGCCTCGATGGTGTCGGCGTGCTGGGTCAGCGTCTCGAACACGTCGCGGATGCCGCCCTCGAACTCCTGGGCCTGGCCGCCGATGAGGTCGGCGTAGCGGTCGTTCTCGATCTCCATCTTGTGGGTCTCGTCCTCGTCGCGCGGGTTCTCGAAGTGCTCGACGGCCACGTCGAGGTCGAACTCGTCGCCGACCCCCGCGATGGTCTCGGCGATCTCGACGATGGAGATGGCGCGGGTCACCTGGTTGTAGACGGTCAGGTCGTCCGGGCGCTCCTCGTGGTCCTGCAGCGCGAGGTTCGCGAGGCCTTCGACGGCGTCCTCCAGGGAGATGAACGGCTTGCGCTGTTCGCCCTTGCCGTAGACGGTGACGGGGTAGCCCGCGACGGCCTGGGCGGCGAAGCGGTGGGCGACGGTGCCGAAGTAGTAGTCGAAGTCGAACCGCGTCTTGAGGCGGGGGTCCTCGCGGGTCTCCTCGGTCTCGGTGCCGTACGTGATGGCCGTGCGCACGTCCGAGATGGGGATGTCGAACTGCTGGTGGGCCAGCCGCATGTTCGCCGCGTCGTGGCTCTTGGTGAGGTGGTACCACGAGCCCGCCATCGCCGGGAACGGCACCTCGTCGCGCTCGCCGTCGTTCTCCATCACGGCGCCGCCCTCGGGGATGGGGAACTCCGGCGCGCCGTAGACGCCCGTCGTCGTCGTCTCGATGAAGTGAGTGTCGTTGAGGTCGTGCTCGTCCAGCCCCCACAGCAGGTTCCGCGTCGCCTGCATGTTGTTGTGCTGGGTGTAGTTGGCCCGCTCGCCGTTGATCTGCGAGTACGGCGCGGAGGGCTGGGCGGCCGCGTGGACCACCACGTCGGGTTCGTGGACCGCCAGCAGTTCGTCGACGAACGACTTCTCGACGAGGTCGCCCTCGACGAAGGACATGTTGCCGATGCCGAACACGTCCTCGGCCGCGTCGAGGCGCTGGTCGATGCCCGCGATGGGCGTCGCGCTCTTCGAGCCGACCTCTTCGACCCACTCGCGGCGGGCGAAGTTGTCGACGAGCAGCACGCGGTCGTCCGTCCGGTTCGCGATGCGCAGGGCGGTCGGCCAGCCGATGTAGCCGTCGGCGCCGGTGACGAGGATCGTCATGGGTTACTCAGATTGTGAGTAACTCCGCTAGGTTATATGTTTTTTCATCACCCGGGGTTCGGTGCTGTCGCTGGGTTCCCCAGGGAGAGCTGTCGGAATCAGGGCAGAGACGGCCGTATCAGGCGTTCACTCCTGCAGGTACCCGAGGTCTTCGAGGCGCTGGGCCGTCGTCTCGGACATCGCCGGGTCGCCATCGGGGTCGGCGTGGTCGAAGGAGGCGAGCCAGTCGTCGAGTACGTCGTCGAGGGAGTCGGCCCGGCGTGTGGCGTCGACGGATTCCTCGTCCGCCGTGTTCGCCTCGGCTGTCCCACCCGCCTCGGCTACCCCATCCGCGCCGGCCGTCCCGTCGGCGTCAGTCGAGAGCAGGTCCACCGTCTCGTCGGGGTCGGTCGCGAGGTGGTAGCACTCGCGCGACCCGTCGGACCCGCGAATCAGCTTCCAGTCGTCGCCGCGGACGGCGCGCAGCGACCGGTCGTACCGGCGCACGTCGTCGGGGAGGCGGTCCACCCGCTCGGCCAGCGCCGCCATCGACGGCTGAGGCGCGAGGTACTCGGCGAAGACGTGCTCTCGCTGTCCGCTGCTGTCGGCGAGCAGCGACTCGCCCTGTGCCTGGTCGCGGAACGCCGGCGCGTCCACGTCGACGGCGTCGAGCAGCGTCGGTGCGAGGTCGGTCAGCGACACCAGTCGCTCGTCGCGTCCCCCGTCGAACGGCCCGCCGTGGACGACCAGGGGCACGTGAAGGAGCGTCTCGTAGAGCGCGTACTGGTGGTCCATCAGCCCGTGGTCGCCGATGTTCTCCCCGTGGTCGCCCGTGACGACGAACACCGTGTCTTCCCACTCGCCGGCCGCCGCGAGCGCGTCACGAAGTTCGGCGATCCGGTCGTCGAGGTAGGCGATCTCGCCGCGGTAGAGGGCGCGCAACGCCGCGAAGTCCTCCTCGTCGAGGTCGAGGTCGCCCGCGACGTGCGACCACGCGTCCTGCGGGACGGCCATCGCCTCCTCGTAACTGGTCCCGTCCGGGAGGAACCGCTCGGTCGTCTCGCGGGGCGGCCGGTACTCCAGGTGGGGTTCGAGGTAGTTGACGAACAGGAAGAAGGGTCGGTCGCCGCCGCGGTCGGCGAGCCACTCGCGGACCCATCGGTTCGTCCTGCGCGCGCCGCTGTCCTCGCGCTTGCGGAAGAACTGCCCGTAGACCGCGTTGAGCGCGTTGACAAGCGGGTTGCCGTCGAACAGCGACCGGGCGAGCGCCCGGAGTTTCTCTCTGCCCTCGTTGGTGCGCGCGACGGGCCCGAGGTCGGTGTCGGCCTGGAGGTACTGCCAGGTCTTGCGGAAGCGCTCGAACCCCCGGGCGAAGCCGAACTCGTCGCTGATCCAGGTGTTGTTCGAGACGGCGACGGTCTCGTAGCCCGCCCCCGCGAACGCCTCGGCCAGCGTCGGGCGGTCGTCGTCGAGGTATTTGTGGTCGGCGTGGGCGCCGTGTTTCGACGGGTAGGTGCCCGTGAACAGCGACGCGTGCGACGGGAGCGTCCACGGCGCCGGCGCGACCGCGCGGTCGAACCGCGTGCCGTCCGCGGCCAGCGATTCGAGTTCCGGCGCGACGGTTTCGGTCTCCGGGAACACGTCCCGGTAGCGGGCCGTGTCCATCACCACGACGACGACGTTACGGGTCACTGTTGCTCACCCGTCGCGATGGACATCTCGAACAGCAGCGTGTCGGCGGTGCCAGACTTCGCCAGCCGGACCGGGCCGAGCGACTGGGCACACCCAGTCTCGCGAACGACCGGTCCGACAGTCATCGTTCGCCATACGTCCGCTCAGCCCCCTAACGATGTCGGTCGGATCGGAGCGAGTCGGCAGCGCGATCAGTGAAGCCGTTCGAACCGCTCGGCGAGATCGACGCGCTCGGCGACGCCGACGCCGGCGAACAGGAAGAGCACCCAGAGGAACATCTGGCGCTGTCGGACGTTCGCCCCGACGTTCGCGTTGACCAGCCCGTAGAGCATCGTCCCGACGACGAACGCTGCGACGAGTGCAGCGGTCGTCCGCTTCGAGCGTCGCCACAGGACCGGGACGCCGAAGACCGCGAAGCCCGCCGCGACGACGTTGCCGACCGCCTGGGCGAACACGACGGCGTCGGCCGCCTGCTCAACCATCCAGGGGAACGGCGTGAACAGGAAGTAGATTGCGCCAACGGGTGCGAACGTGACCGCTTTCGGGATCGTGTCCGGGAGGAATCCAGGGAGATAGACCGTCCGACCACGGCTCCGGCGGCGGCGCTTGACGACCAGGAAGTCGAGCGCCGATCGAACCGTCGGTCGGGCGACCGTGAGCGCAATGAGGGCACTGAGACCTGTCGCGGCGGCGAGTCGAACCCGGGAGAGGAGATCGCGGTATCCGACCGCGACGCCTGCCCCGATCGCGAGCCCGTACAGCGGCAGGTTCTCCCACCGGACGATCGATATCACGCCCAGAACTGCCAGACCCGCGACGAGTCGAGCAGTTCCGTCCGGGGCCCATCCCGGCCCGATATCGTTCGGAATCCACGCAGGGGCGGACACGGCACCACTCAGCAACACCGTCGCCCAGACGAGCCCCGCGAGGACGAACGACTCCCGAAGGACGGTGCTATGGATGAAGACGAAGCTCGGATAGCAGATGATCGGGAGCGCGGCGACGACGCCGGCCTCACGGGAGTGGAGCGCGCTGGTGAGGCGATAGAGCCCGTAGACGGCGAGTGCGCCGAGGAGGGCGACGAACAGTCGTCCGTACAGCCGGTTGGGGCCCGGAAGCAACCACAGCGGCGAGAGAAAGAATCCCCAGAGCGTGGTGACGCGGTTCGGATTCGTGGGGATCTGTGGGAGGGTCCCGGATGCGAGTACCGCTGCCGTTTCGGCCGCACTGGCGGCGAAACTCCCGGCGTCGGCCTCATCGTAGGGATTCAGTGACGTGAAGAGAGTGATCCCGACGCCGACGAGACGCGCCCCGAGGGCCGCGAGAAAGACGCCGACACCGAGCCGTCGGGTTCGCTGAGCAGTCATTCGTTTCAGTACCTCCAGCGCAGACTGATAAAAACAAGTGCAGGCCCGCTATTCGCCGACAAACGCGGAGAGGATCCGCTCGTACTCGTCGACGACCGAATCGAGCGAGTAGCGTTCGCGCATGTACGTCCGGCTCGACCGCCCAATTTCCCCTCTCGTTTCGGGGTCCGAGACGAGTTGCTCGACGATCCGAACTAGCGCCCGCTCATCACCGGCGAGCCGACCTAGATCCGGTTCGGACGCCGACAGCAGTCCATCGAGGTCGAACGAGAGCGAGACGATCGGAGTCTCGTAGCGCCAGGCTTCGAGGAACGTGTTCGGAAACCCCTCGTTGCGCGACGTGTTGACGAGCAACGACGCGCGTCGGTAGTACCGATGGATCTCGTCGGGCGGGACGGCGCCGAGAAAGTCGAGATTGGAGATGTCGGCCGCCGCTCGTCGGAGCTGGTCGTGGTACGCTACCCCGGGAACCGGCTGGGAGATCATCACGAACTCCGTTTCGGACAGCGTGCGGGCGAGTTCGAGGAACGCCGCCGGACGCTTCTGATCGGGGTCGCTACTACCGACCCAGAGGACGAACTCCCGGTCCGTCGGCGGTACCACGGCCGATTCCGGCGGGAGATCGTATCCGTTCGGGATCACGGAGCTCTCTCGGCCGAAGCCGTCGCGGAGCGAATCAGCTTGCGCCTCCGACTGGGCCACGATCGTATCGGCCCTCCGAAGGGCCCATCGATACCCCCGTCGAACGAACCCTCGATACCGGTCCTTCAGCTGGTCCGGGTCGACGTCGGCGTCGTTGGCGACGCAAAACAGGAACCGACGGTCGAGTATTCGACAGCAAAGGGCGGTCGCAGTCGCGAGACGCGGCGCGCCTCGGACGTAATAGACACTCGCATCTGCCCGCTTGAGCGCCTGATACAGTCGCCACCAGGCCGCCGGAACGCCTTTCGGTCCGTCGAGAGAACGGGGGCACCCCGTGAACACGCGTATGCCCTCGACGAGTTGCTCGTCGGGTTGGCCGAAATCCCCCACGACGAATCCGACCTCGTATCCACGGTCACGGAGTTCGGAGGCGATCAGATACTGCTGACGCTGGGCGCCCCCCGCAGGCCGGTCGCTGTCGGGATCCAGATACCGGTATGCGCGCGCCGAGACGAAACAGATATCCAGCGGCTCCTTCGTGTTCATCGCCGTGGCGCGGTTGCTGTTCCGGACGACGCGCCGGGACGGATCTCGTCGTCGTTCACCGGGTCGCACAGATGACCAATCCGGTAACTGCCCGCAGTCGGAGAGTCACACACGATCCACCGATAGTCGGTCGACTCGTATGTAGCTTTCCGCCGCACCTGTCGACTGTCTCGGCCGCGTCGCGGGTCGTTCGGCGTCTCCGGTACGGGACGAGAACGGGAGTTGGATATAAACCGACGAGGGTACTCTATCGGCGTATGTATTCCCGGGCACAGGTCGAACGAGCGCTCCGGACGCCGTCGTTACTTTTTCGCGAAGCGAACCGTCTCTATCACCGGCGGCTGAACCGAAGGGCGTACAATACCGCTGGGGTCGACGTGTTCGCGGAAGACTGGGATACGCTGGTTCTCCTCGACGCCTGCCGATACGACATGTTCTCCGGACAGTCGGAGCTGGCCGGACGACTCGAGAGCCGTCGCTCACGCGGGTCCAGTACGCAGGAGTTCCTCCGCGGGAACGTCCAGGACAGAACGCTGCACGACACGGTCTACGTCACCGCGAACCCACAGCTGTACTGGCATCGTGACTGGTTGAACGCCTCGTTTCACGCGGTCGAACACGTCTGGATGGAAGACGGGTGGGACGAGCGGTACGGGACCGTCCTCCCCGAGACGACGACCGCCCGCGCGCTCGAAGCCGCCGAGACGTATCCGAACAAGCGGTACCTCGTCCATTACATGCAGCCACACTACCCGTTTCTGACCGACGCAGACGAGTCGTTCGCGGTGGACCACTCGTTTCTCGACCCCGACGAGGCGGGGTTCTGGAACCGGGTGATGACGGGTGAACTCGGGGCCGACCCGGACGAGGTCTGGCGCGCGTATCAGTCCACGCTCGACCGGACGCTACCACACGTCGAACGACTGCTGGAGGGGCTCGACGGAAAGTCAGTCGTCAGCGCCGACCACGGGAATATGGTCGGCGAGCGCGCACGTCCGTTCCCGATCCGAGAGTGGGGACATCCGCGGGGTATCTACACCGACCAACTGGTCGAAGTCCCGTGGCTCGTTGTCGACGGCGACCGGAGAACGATCGTCAGCGAAGCGCCGGCCGAAACGCGGGCCGAGGTCGCCGACGAGGTGGTCACCGACCGCCTCGAACAGCTCGGGTACGCCTGACACATGCGGGTCGCTTACCTCACGGTGTTCCAGTTCGAAGACGACGAGGGACGATACGGACGGATGCACGACGTTTTCGAGGGGCTCGAGACGTGTCAGCCCGGATTCGACTGGCGGATATTTTCACTCATCCGGGAGGACAGAGAGGTAGCACTCTCCGCGCTCGGATTAGACGCCGAGGACCTCTGGGCCAGTCGAACACACAACGTCGAGGCGCTCGTCTCCGCCCCGAAGGTCCTGCGTCAGCTGTTGTCCTACCGACCGGATCTCGTCCACGTACTGACGGCGCGCCCCGTCGAGTCGACCCTCACTCGAACGGTCGCAGAGCGACTCGATATCCCGGTCGTCTGCGGTCCGAACGTCGGCGGGTGGTTCCCCGCGCGACCGAACCACCTCTGGGAGGACTCGACCGGGGACCGCCTCCGAAACCGACTCAACTACCTCGCGAACCGAGCGTCGATCAGGCTGACCGATCCCGACCGCCTGCTGGCGTTCAGCGACTACCACAGGACGATGGTTCGCTCCGCTCGAGCCGCGACCCCCATCGAGGTGCTCCGACCCGGCGTCCATCCCCGATTTGCCCCGGACGCGAGCGTTCCACGCGAGACAGATCTGCTCTACGTCGGCGATCTCTCCGACCGAAAGGGGTACTCGATCTTCGTCGATGCACTGGAGCGACTCGACGGGAAGCGGTCCCTTCGCGTCGATATTGTTGGCGGAACGCCGGACCGGAAACCTCGGTTCGAGACGATAGACGCGAGATACCACGGCTTCGTTCCGCGGGCCGAACTACCGAGATACTACAACCGGGCGAACCTGTTCGTCTGTCTGTACGCCGACGAAATGGGCCCGAACACGCTCATCGAATCGCTCTCGTGTGCCACACCGGCGCTGGTCAGCGAACAGAGTAGCCTCACTGAATACCTTCGAGGCGGCAACGGGGTTCGGTGTGAACGGTCGGACATCGACGATGTCGTCGAAGCGGTCCGGTCGTGTCTCGAAGACCCTCAACGACTGATCGAGAACGCTCGTCGCGTCGCCCCGTCGTACGAGATCTGTCGCACGGTCGAACAACTCGAGACGATCTATCGCTCGGAGACCGACACCTGGCCCTGAGGAGAGGCCGAACGGCCGAGGAGTCATCGGGTCGACAGTGCTGCCTCGATGGCGGCCGCGTACTTCCGTGCGGCCGCATCTATCGTGTAGTTCTCCTCGAACCCAGTTTGACTGTGCTGCGAGAGCCGCAACCAGAAATCCGGGTCAGACGCGAGCCGTCGACAACGGTCGACGAGCGTCTCCAGATCGTTCGTCGCGGTCATAGCTTCCTCGCCGGTGTGTAAGTATCTCTCCGGGTCGACGGACAGACTGACCACCGGCGTTCCCTGACGCCACGCCTCCAGAAACGTATTGGGGAACCCTTCGTAGGCGGATGTGCTGATCACGGCGCGAGCCTGGCGGTACTCCGAGTGGATCTCATCTGGCGGAACAACCCCGAGATACTCTACGTTCGGTAACGACTCCGCGCGGTCGACGACGGTCCGGGCGTACTCGCCGTATCCCTCGGCAGGTCCCGCGACCCGGAACGATTCCGACGGGAGCCGTTCGGCGATGTCGAGCAGCAGATGCGGACGCTTCTGATCCTCGTCCAGACGGCCGACCCACAGGAATCCGTCCCGGTCGTCAACAGCAGGTGGCTCCTCCGCAGTGGGATAGCCGTTGGGAACGACGTGCGCTTCGACACCGTACTCGGACTGCATTCCGCGCGCCTGCCGCTCCGTCTGTGCGACGACCGCGTCGCTGTTACGGACTGCATGGCAGTAGAGCAACCGGACGGGAGCAGGAAGCGTCGCCGGTTCCTCGGAGATATGCGAGTCGTTCGCGAGGTTGAACATCCACCGCGACCCGAGGAGCCGAGCCATGGAGTATGTGAACGGAGCAGCTCGGAGGAATCCACGGTGCGCGTAGACATCGGCATCCGCCCGCCGCATCGCGTCCCACAGTAGCAGCAAATGTTTGACCGGCTGCAGAACACTCTGTCGGTCTTGCAGCGGGTACGCTCGATGCAGTATCACGCCGTCACGCCGTTCACGCTCAGGCTGATCGAAATCGCCAACGATCACGTGAACGACAAAGGATTCAGACAGTGCTTTGCTGAGAAGATAGATCTGGCGTTCAGCACCTCCGCCCTGAAATCCGGAATCAGGATTAAAGTAGCCGTACGATTTAAGCGAGACGAAACAGACCGCCCGTGTCATTCGTCACCGCATAGATCCAGCCAGCATATATCTCTACGCTTCCCGTTCCATCCGGAGAACGAACGTGCTTCCGGTGAGATACGCGGCCGGATAGTTCGAGAATAGTCGCCGACCGACGGATCCTAACGCAGAGAGATAAGATACCCACTTCAAATCCCGTCTGACGAACCCGTGCTCGGCAAGCAGCTGATTCCAGAGGGCCGGCGACTGATGTTTCTCCCACTCGATCGTCTCCGCGAACGGATTCGTGAGTCCAACATCTGCCCACGCGTTTCGGCGCGTGACATCGGCGACGACGAGGTCTCCTGACGGCGCCGTCGCCGACCGCAGTTCAGCGAAGATTCCGTGGTAGGTTTCTCTAGCCACTTGTGACCGGTGAAGGTCGACACACGCTTCCTCGTCAAGGTGATTGATCACGTTGTGTAGAACGACGACATCAAACCGATCTTCGGGCACGTTGTATTCCTGAAAGGTCGTCTTCTCCGGCTCTATGGACGGATACTCGGCCGCAACCGCCTGCAGCGTCTCAAACATCCCCTGGGCACTCCCATCCAATTCGGGTTCAAGTGCGATCACCTCGCTAGCCCCTCGGTGTGCCGCGTACGCGCTGTAGAGACCACTCCCGGCGCCGACATCCAGAACCCGGTTAGACTCGAAGTCGACGGTATCGAACAAGATGTTTAGTCGCGTTTGCAAACGGTCACACGTCGTCGACACCGGCTGGACCAGACGGCCCGCTATCGACGACGGGTTTGGGTCAACGATCCCCTGTTCAACGAGGGCCTCATGGAACGACTCGAAGTCCCGTTCCGACGACACGCATCTCGGTTGGTCTCATATCACCATGATAGTTCTGATGCGCACTTGGGTAGAAGATTGTTGGTCAGCTTGCAGTAGCTGAAAGTCGTAGCGGACAAGGGTGACGGGTTCGCGCCACCCGACGAAGCATGATTCCACTCAAGCTGTTCGTCTCGGAGCGTCGCGCCACAAATCTGCTGGTACAGATCCGCTGGCATGACGAAGCTATCGGGTGTTTCAATGGTATCGCTGTAAGAATTGCGACCGCACATTCAACGACAAGACTGGCACGGTCTTCAAGCATTCCTCGGTCGCGCTCAGAAAGTGGTTTCTCGCTGTCTACATCCAGTTCAACACCAGTCTTTGGCAACTGGACGTGGAAACCGATATCTCCTCCAAGAGATGAACCGGCGCGTCCAGCGCTTCTTGCGAGCGCTGAACGCGCCTAAGCCACAGTTAGATGGCCCGGTTGAGCTTGACGAACTGTACGTCAAACCAGACTCAAGGGCCGCGAGGGCGACGGACAGTCGCGCTCGCGTGGGCTGTCGACACGCGGACGTGGAAAATATAGATGACAAGCCGCCTGTGTTCGTTCTGGTTGATTGGGAAACGAACGACTGCTACGTGTTGCCAGCGAAATCCACCGAGGAATCGACTATTCGTTCCTGTTCACCAACACTGAGCAGGAGTCGATGACGATCTATACGAATTTCGGGCATACGACCCGCTAGAGGTCAACGACGAGTTTGACCGCGATTTGTCGCCACGGCGACGGGGAATACGTTGATGGACATGTTCACGTCAACACCTGCGAGAGCCACGCGTCGCTGGCACGGCGGTGGCTCTCGCCGCATCAAGAAGTCTCAAAAGGCAAGCTCACACTTACTTCAGAGCGGTTCAACTTCGTCAACACGTCCGCCGTAAACCCAGCGAAGAAGTACTCAAAACGATGCTCGAAACCGTGCTATGACGCCACCAATAATAGCTTTCCCATGACCGTTTCACGATTAATTAAAGATCATCCGGATATAGGCAGGATACTTCGTCCGATCAACTGGATCCACAGAGGCTGTGATCCACATGAAGCGGCCCCTGATCGGTAATCAGTCGGTTCCAAGTAGGCGTTCGACGAGAAACCCCGGTGCCCGTCGAAGTGTTGCCACGATCCCTTCTTGCCTGATCTTTCGCTCGATCCGATACCGAAGCGTTGCTACGTTTCTGACGGTGAATATCGGTTTGCCGCTGTACGAGTGTTCCCGATACGTTCGGAGCCGAGAATGGCGGTTCAGTTCGTCCGCCGCCTGTTCAAGGCCGGCGGGATGGCGGCCGTGGACGATCTTGACTTCGTTTGCGACAGCACCTCTGTTCGGGATCCGTACGTTGTACTCCTGTGGTAGAGTGAACCACCTGACATCGCTGTCCCATAGTGCGCGAACGAACGCAGGCTGATCGACCGGACGGTCCTGTTCAGCCAACTCCGCTCTGTAACGTTGCTGCCAGTCGTTCAGCAGTTCACGCGTCTCAGTAGTGTCACGATAAGCAATGACACCGCAATTATAGAGGTGCCACGGCTCTGGCAGATCCGAAAGCTGCGGTTTGGCCGGAGTTCTCGCTATCGCCAAGTCGTACTGTTCAAGCAGGTCAAACAATTCAGAGATATCGTTGCACACGTATGTGTCACTATCCAGATACAACGTCTTCTCGTACGGACTCAGATCTGGACCTATTGTGGAGTCTATCAACCACGTGCGGTCCTCGATAGTTTCCTGGCTAGCCTGGTCAAGTTCGATCACTCGATCGAACGGATCCAGGTCGTAGTCCTCTGAATCGGTTGCCAGTGTGATATCGACTGTCGGCATCTGTTTGCGGACTGACGCCGCCGATTGGACCGCTTCCCGAACGAATTGTTCTCCGACCGCCATGTAGAGTACGCCACGACTCATTGTGTATCCCCCTGGACGAAGTAGTACATCGGCCGATTGTGTTCAAACTCGATCGAATCGCTATCGACATGACTCGGGGAGGTTTCGGCGATATACTGGTAGTCATCACACGCTGATTCGAGTAACCGGATCACCTCTTCTGGCGGTTCCGAGAGCTTTTCAGGGTGAACTTCGACTATACCCGCTACGTATTCATTGGGGGCAGACAGCAGATCGCGGAGGATATCGAGTTCCGCTCCTTCGGCATCGATTTTGACGAATACGGACGATAGTCCGCGTTCTTCGATAAAATCCGACAGCGAAACACTTTGCTTTTCAACAGTTTCGAACCCGTCGATTGCTGATATGGAGTTTCGTTCAGATCCATCACGGTTACTCGTGTAGAGGTCGACGACGCTGGTTTCTTCGGCGACCACCTCTGGCCGAACATGAGTGTCGAACTCGTTTTCCTCAACAACGCGTTTCAGCACGTCTCGGTTGTAATCGTCCGGTTCGAAAGCGTATACGTCGATCTTCCTGTTCAACAGCTCAAAAAGAACGGTGTACGTACCGAAGTGTGCACCGACATCGATCACCGCGTTGACCCGCTCGTTCACTTCCAACAGGTCAAGCGGTATCTGTTCCGTTGTGACAATACCATCCGGCACCAATCCTGAAAAGGCACCAGCTGATTCGACGGTATAGTACACCTGAACCGTCCGATCTCCGAAACGATACGTATAGTAATTGATGCCAGAGACACACCTGCCAGCCCAGTAGAGGTGTCTAATTTGTTTATAGACCGGAACGAGGAATGGTTTCACCCAGTCAGGGAGTATCTGTCCAGCAGTGTTAGTGATAGCCGTCATGTATGTACGACCGGAAACGACCCGAAGTCAACTCCTCGGGATACTGTTCTAGCGAGTGGTGAACTTCGTCCGTTACCGAACCAGCGCCTCCGTCATCGAACTAATGAGTGTCGTACGTATTAGTAGTATCCCATCGCTCAAAGCTGTTCCCAGAATTCAGACTCCGTTGAGCCATCCGTCTAGGATACTAGTGTAGACCGAAGACGATCCGTCAAGTTACCGTAAACCCACCAAATAGTATGTTAGGAGTGTGCGCAACTGTTCAATGCGCTAGAAGGTACGACATCCTGACGACCGATCACGGTGAATTCTGGGATAGACGACTCGTTCTGTGGGTTATCCCCGTTGGGGTCTTCATCGGGCGTCTGGACGCCGCAACTCTGTATTGTACCCCGGATCTCTCATCCCGCAGTCCGTGATCAGACTCAGATCACTCACCCGTAGAACAAATTCCGCCGGTCTAGCACACGACTCAACATGGACTGCGAGCCCTTGGATATAAATAATAGATTCAAAGAAGTATTTCCAATGAGATTGCTAACGCGCGCATTGAAACGATATCGTATGGGAGGAATCACATCTCTCCTGAAAGGAACGTTCAACTTCATCCGGTGGCGATTACAATCGGTTTTTCGAGAAGTTCTTCGCGCAATAAAAAACCGATTTTATACTTATACTGATAAGTCCCGGATCACTTCACCAGATACTGTCTACAGCGAGGAGTACTATGCTAAACGGAAAAGCGACGAGTGGCATGCCGATGCCGAGCAAATCGCGGTAACACTCGATGAATTATTCGAGCCGGACTCAGTGATAGACTTCGGTTGTGCGATCGGCCAACATCTAGAGTATTTTCACGATCAGGACATGACGATCTACGGCGTCGAAGGTAGCGAAAAGGCACTCGAGCACGCGGTCGTGCCCCGAGAACATCTTGAGCAGTTTGATCTTCGCGATCCGTATTCATCGGCTCAAGAGTATGATTTGGCACTTTGCATCGAAGTCGCTGAACACCTTGCAGAGCCGTACTCCGAAACACTCGTTGATACAGTTACCGATGCGGCACCTGTCGTGTTTTTCACCGCGGCTACGCCAGGACAAAGTGGAAGACACCACGTTAATGAACAACCCCGATCCTACTGGATCGAGAAATTCAATCAGCGTGGCTACGAGTATGACGAAGCGACTGTACGGACGATCCGCGATGAGTTGTCTCTAGAGGTCACAACCGAAATACCCGAAAACGTGTTCGTGTTTAAACAGTCAAACTCTGATACAGATCAATGTCAAAATTAACATAGCAATTCTTCACAACTCATTTATATCCAAGAGAACGGAGTCGCTTCTCGATCTTTTCTCGGTCAGCTGGACTGCTCTGTTTAGGCGCTTCTGAGATCACCTGCTTCCGATTCTCACCACCGAATTTAAGCCACGGAACGACACATAACTCAGTTGTTCGATAGCCGCTCGGGTGTTCCCAACGCTCACGGCCGAAAGGATAAATTGGGTCACCTAATAGTTCTCCATGATCAGACGTGATGGCTGTTTTCCCCGGGAGCGTATCTATGAGTGGAAGACATTCATTAATTACAAGTTGAAGCGTCTCCCGATAAGCACACCGGATCTCCTCACGAGTAACACCTTCCCGCAACATGTCCCGGTATGACGCCGTCTCGATATCTCTGGGTTTGACCTCTGTATAGTCGCGTCCTGGGTCTAATCCACCTATCGTCTTTCCGGTTCGGCGCTTGATTGCGTTTGCTGTTCTCCCGAGAAACGGTGCATGCGGCTGGAGAAAATGGATCAATAGCCGCTTGTCGGGATACGTTTCGGCCGCTTCTAAAGCTGCTTTGCGAACCGTTTCTGGAGGGATTGTCTGTGTTTCAGCCTCCCACTCATCAAGTAAGGAAATAGTATCGTAGAAAATCGGTGCGCCTTCTTCGTTTTTGGCCAAAAATTTCAGAACTTGGGGGTTTGCAGTTACATACACCACATCGTGTAAGCGGATATTTCTAAACGTACGTTGTAAGAACTCAGGTGTCTTTGAGCCGAGTGTTATCCGCTTATCTATAATAGAAGGTTGGAAAGGGGAGATACGGCGGAACTCATCATAGCGACATGCATCTAATAGCAAAAGATTATCCCACTCTTTGTCAAGGATTGAAGTTCCTGAACCGTGCCGGATGTTCCAATAAAAATTGTACGAGTGGCGAATAGGACCGTGCTCCAAACGACGGAGTGAGCTTGATAATATATTTTTGTCTGATGATAGAATACATCCATTACTATTCATAGATCTGACCCGTCCCAGAAGATCCATCGTTGTGTGTATTTGCTTGTGTGTATTTGAAACATAGGGATGGGATTTTATGCAGTCCTCTGACTCCCGAGTAACGACTACACGTTCCACTTGACGACCGCAAGATTGAGATAACACTATCGAATTCTGGATTCGAAACGTACGAAAATTATAGTAGCGCGTTAACCGATTTTACCGACAATACGGTGCCGAATACGGGCTATTGGGCACTCCGGGTCTGAGACTCATAGAGGTCGGCGTATTTCCCGCCAGACTTGATCAGTTTCTCGTGACGACCCGCCTCCAAGATCTCACCGTCTTCCATCGCGTAGATCCGATCAGCATTCCGGACCGTAGAGAGCCGGTGGGCCACGACGACCAACAGACAGTCCCGGCCCATAGACTCAATGCCGTCGTGAACCCGTTCCTCAAGCGTGGTGTCCAGATCGCTGGTCCCCTCGTCAAGTATGAGTATGTCGGCGTCTTTCAGCACCGCACGGGCGATAGCGATCCGCTGACGCTGACCCCCCGAGAGACGGACACCGTCGTCCCCTAACACCGTGTCATAACCGTTAGGTAACTCATCTAAGAACTTCGTCACCTGTGCTATCTCACAGGCGCGTTCGATCTCGGCCTGCGAGGCGTCTCGGTCACCGACGGTCACGTTGTACCGTAGCGTCTCGTTGAAAATGAACGGCTGCTGTCGAACCACAGCAACGTGTTCACGCCACTCGCGCACGTCAAAGGTGTCGATGGGCGTCCCGTTTGCAGTGATTATCCCCGAATCCGGTTCATAGAGGCGCGACAACAGCGAGACAATTGTCGATTTTCCCGCACCAGACGGACCGACGAAGGCGACGAATTCACTGTGCTGGACCTCGAAGGAAAGGCCCCGGACGACCGTTTCGTCACTTTCGTAGCCGAACGTAACGTCCTCGAACGCGATCGCGTCGATCCGGTCGGGCACCAGTTCAGCCTCGTCCCGCGGTTCTGCCCGCACGGCGAGTTCGTCGATGAACGATTGGGTCCGGACGAGATGGGGGAGGTCACTCTCGATTTGATATACCAGATTGTTCAGCGTGCTCGCTCGGGGTGCAAGACGGAACATCGCGAACAAGAACACGCCCAGCGCCGCAAACGAGAGTTCCACGAGCTCAAGCGCGACATAGATGAGGAGAAAGACCGTGATCGCGATAGCTAGCTGGTAGATGTTATCGAGCGCGGCCTCGTTGCGCCGCAGCGTGACCCGTTCGAGGGTCAGACTGTCGGCAGCCTCGCAAAACCGCTCGAACAGTTCTGGCTCCAGACCGAACAGCTTGACATCCCTGATGCCTTGGGTCCCGGCCTGTGCGGCTGCCTGGATCCGCTCATTAGCCTCAGCGACCCGGTCGCCGACCGCGTAGCCCGATTCAACCGCGTACCGCGAGACGAGCGCGACTACCCCGAGCACCAGCACCGACCCGAAGGTCAACAGCGGCGCCATCGCGAGCGCAACTGCGCCGTACATTGCGGTCAAAAAGCCCTGCTGGACCAGTTTGACCAGCCGGGTGATCGACCGACCGGCGTACTCCGACTGGGTGACGATCGCGTTTAAAATCTCGTCGGAACCTTCGTCGTCGAAGTACGCTGCTTCGGCGTCCAGAGCGTGGTCGAATGATTCGACTTTGAGATACCGGACATATTTCGTCCGAAGCGCCGCTTGCAGCCACGACACCAGGAAACTCGACGTGTACCGAGCGGTCATGACTAGAGCAACCCCGACGACCACGTACTCCAGCGTGAACGGGATCCCCAGCGTCTCGTATCCGGTGATGAACCACTCCAAGTACTGGCCCCTACCCTCGGCATCGCCACGGGCGAGTTCAATGATAGGCAACAGGAAACTCAGGCCGATCCCTTCGAACACTGCCGCAAACACACTCAGAGCGACGATCGCGGCTGTAGTTAGGGGTCGGAACTGAGCGACGCGATAGATGGCTCGCAGCTTTGCTCGCCGAGAAAGCTTCTCAGTCATCGTTCGGATTCAGGCCGGTACCCGCGGCTTTCCTGAAATTCGACGATGGAGCTATAAAACCACCACGATCTGGTATTAATTATGATAGCTACTCTACCGTCACGCTCTTCGCTAGATTCCGCGGCTTGTCGATCGACCGCCCCAGCTCGTCCGCCACGTAGTAGGACACCAGTTGCAACTGCACGTTTGCCAGCACAGCCGCAGCCTGCGGATGCGTCTCGGGCACCTCCAGCACGTGGTCAGCGTAGCGCTCCACGTCGGACTGCCCGTCCGTAACGGCCACCACGGGCGCGTCGCGAGCCTCGACTTCCTTCACGTTCCCGATGGTCTTGCGGGCCATCTCGCCGTCACCAGTCACGACAGCGAACACCGGCGTATCCTCCGTAACCAAAGCCAGTGGCCCATGCTTCAGCTCGCCCGCAGCGAAGCCCTCGGCGTGCTTGTAGGTGATCTCCTTCATCTTCAGCGCGCCCTCCAGCGCGACCGGGTACTGCAGGCCGCGGCCGATGAAGAAGTAGGCGTCGCTGTCGACGTAGGTCTCCGCGACGGCCTCCGCCTGCGAGTCGTCGAGGATCGCCTGGATGTTGCTCGGCAGGTCCCGCAGCGCGCCGATGATGTCGCGCGTCCCGTCGACGCGGGTCGTCCCGAGCGTGAACAGGTTCAGCGCGGCCAGTTGCGACGCGAACGTCTTCGAGGCGGCGACGCCGATCTCCGGGCCGGCCCGGATGTACAGCGCGTGGTCGCACTCGCGTGCCACCGTCGACCCGACCGTGTTCGTCACCGCGAGCGTCCGGGCACCCCGCTTGCGGGCCTCCCGGAGCGCCGAGAGGGTATCCGCAGTCTCGCCGCTCTGAGTCACACCCACCACGAGCGCGTCGCCGATGGGCGGCGGCGAGGTGGCGTACTCGCTGGCGAGGAACGCCTGGGCGGGGATCCCCGCGTTCTGCAGCAACTGCGCGCCATAGAGCGCGGCGTGGTAGGAGGTGCCGCAGGCGACGAACTGGACGCCTGTCGGCGACAGGTCGCCCAGGTCGCCGATGTCGACCGTCGCGGCCATCTCGTCGACCCGCCCGCGGAGACACTGCCGGATGGCCCGTGGCTGCTCGTGGATCTCCTTGAGCATGAAGTGGTCGTAACCGCTCTTGCCGGTCTCCTCGGGGTCCCAGTCCACGGTGTCGACGTCCTTGTCGACCGTGTCGCCGTCGACGTCCGAGACCCGCCAGCCGTCCGCCGAGAGCGTCGCGAACTCGCCGTCGGCGAGGTAGACCACCCTGTCGGTGAAATCGCGGAACGCGGGCACGTCGCTTGCGAGGTAGTAGGCCGGGTCGGACTCCTCGTCGGCGTCGTCGATCCCGAGCACCAGCGGCGAGTCGTTGCGCGCCGCGTAGATGGTGTCGTCGCCCGAGACGACGACTGCCACCGCATAGCTCCCTTCCAGCCGCGAGATGGCCTCGCGGACGGCGCCCTCGTTGTCCAGCCCGTCGGCCAGCGCGTCCTCGACGAGGTGGGGGACGACCTCGGTGTCGGTGTCGCTCTTGAACGTGTGGCCGGCCGCGACGAGTTCGTCCCGGAGCGACTGGTAGTTCTCGATGATCCCGTTGTGAACGACGGCCACGTCGCCCGAGCAGTCGAGGTGCGGGTGGGCGTTGGCGTCTGTCGGCGGGCCGTGGGTCGACCAGCGGGTGTGGCCGATGCCGGCCGCGCCGCCGATCGAGCGGGATTCGAGCGCCTCCTTCAGGTCCTCGATCTTCCCGGATTTCTTGCACACGTCGACGCGCTCGCCCGAGAGGGCGACGCCCGCCGAGTCGTAGCCGCGGTACTCCAGTTTCGAGAGGCCGTGGACGAGCACGTCAAGCGTCTCGTCCTCGCGCCCCACACACCCGATGATACCACACATTAGCGAGTCACCTCGTTCCGTTCGGTTTCACGCCCGTCCGCCGCAGGTCCACCGCGTCCGTTCATCGAACCACCTCCGCGTCGCCGGCGATCGTGCCGCTCGCGCGGACGCTGGTCCCGATGTGCGCGTCGGGGCCGACGAGCGTCCCTGGGGCGAAACTCGCGTCGCCCTCGGCGGTCACGCGGTCGGCGACGACCGCGCCCAGCCGCTGGTCCTCGAACACCTCGCGGCCGACGCGCACGTCGGCGGGGCCGCCCGGGACGACCGTCCCCGCGCCGAGAGTTACGTCCTGGCCGGTGACGGCGTCGATGAGCGTCGAGCCCGACTCGACGCGCGTGTCCGTGTCGAGGACGGAACTCCGGACGGTCGCGTTCGCGCCCACGGTCACGTTCTGGCCCAGTGCCGCGCCGGGGCCGACCACTGCACCGGGGCCGACCTCGCAGTCGGGGCCGACCACGACCGGACCCTGCAGGACGGCGGCGTCGTGGACGGTCGCCGCGGGGTCGACCCACACGTCGGCGTTGCGGTCGCCGCGAGCGGGCTCGTCGACGTGGCCGCGGGCGAGCACCTCGTCGGCCACCGCCAGCAGGTCCCAGGGGTAGGTCGCGTCGACCCACATCCCCTCGGTCCGCACCCCGCGAACCCGTCCCTCGTCCATCAGCCGACCGATCGTGTCGGTCAGCGCGAGCTCGCCGTCCGAGCGGTCGGTCGCGTCGATCGCGTCGAACACCGAGGGCTCGAAGGCGTAGACGCCGGCGTTGATCAGCCGGTACTCGTCGGTGTCGGGCTTCTCGACGAGTTCGGCCACGTCGCCCTCGTGGAGGACGACCGCGCCGTACTGGCTGGTCTCGGGCCGTTCGAGGACGGCCATCGAGGGCTCGCCGCTGTCCTCGAACTCCCGGACCACGTCGCGGACGATGTTGGCGTCGATGACGCGGTCGCCGTTGACGACCAGCGCCGGCCCGTCGACGGCCTCGCGGGCCTGCAGGAGGGCGTGCCCGCTGCCGAGCTGCTTGCGCTGGGTGACGTACTTCAGGTCGACCCCGTCGTAGGTCGGCCCGAAGTGGTCCTGCACCCGCCCGCGCCTGTACCCCACCACGACCACGATCTGCCGCACGTCGGCCGCGACCAAGGCGTCGAAGACGTACTCCAGGATCGGCCGGTTGGCCGCCGGCAACATCGGCTTGGGCCGGTTGCGGGTCAGCGGCCGCAGCCGCGTCCCCTCACCCGCCGCGAGGACCACCGCCGTATCGATGCTCATACGTGTTCGTCGTCGCCTGCCACTTTCAACTTTCTGGGCGGCGGATACGACGCGTAGTCTGGTAGAGTCGCCTCGTTCAGAATCGGCCGATCCCCGCGTCCGGATTCCCGTGACCGACCTGTTCAGTCGTCACCTTGCGTCTATTCCATACATCTCCCGCATCTCGTCGCTCGGAGTCCCCTCACCTTCGTCGAACTGTGCTTCACTGATCGCCAGATCCTTCCAGACACCTGCACCCTCGGGATGGTTCACCGAGTCACGTAGCGCGTATCGGATGAATTCGCTTCGGCTGTTGAATCCACGCTCGCGCCACGTCTCGTCGACCACATCGAGAAACGAACGCGAGATTCGGAGGTTAATCCGGTCGATCTCGGGATCGTTCCCGTCCGAACCGGTTTTCGACATACGAGCGTACGTCGGACGCACACACACGAAACACTACTGCCGCTCTCGGTAATCGCTACTGCTCGCCCATCGTGTCGCCGGCGACTGACCGCCCGCGGGCGGTCATCTCGACCTCGGTGCGCTCGCGGACCACCTCGATCACGTCGAGTTCGATGAGTCGGTCGTAGATCTCCTCGATCTCCTCGACCTCGCTGTCGACGAACTCGGGGATCTCGAACGGCGAGACGCCCGAGTGCAGCGCCATGACGACCTGTTTCTCGACGGGGCCCAGGTCGAGGTCGGCGCGGTTGCGCTCGACGCCCTCCTCGAGCACCTGCGAGAGGACCGACAGGTCGTACGGGTCGCCGGTGACGTGGGTCTCGACGCTGATCTCCCCCTGGCTGTGTTCGACCTCGATGACGCGGCGCTGCTCGCCGGCGGCCTGGCGTTCGTCCTCCTCGACCTCGCCGATGTCGTCGCGCTCGATGACGACGCGCTCGCCGTCGGCCAGCGCCAGCCGGATGTCGTCGTCGGTGATGCGGATGCGCGCTTTCGTCCAGTCGGTGCCCTGGACGACGCCGCCCTCGACGGCCGGGTGGTCGACGTAGAGGACCTCGCCGTTGAGACAGGCGTGGTAGAAGTCCGTCTCGAACTCGTCGTGGTCGGCGCCCGAGACCAGCACCACGTCCTCGCCGACGTGGAGACCGAGGTAGCTTGCGACGCTCGCGGCCCGCTGGTTCACGTCGTAGCGCTGCCCGATCTCGTCGATCTCCGCGAGCGGGACGGTTAGCTTCTCCTCGGCGACGAGCACCAGCCGCTCCGTGGTCAGGACGATCCGACAGGACTGCCAGTCGGCGTCGTCGCGCTCGCGCCCGTCGGCGACGGCCTGCATGTACCGCCCCTGCATGTCCGTCACCTTCTTCTCCGAGTTGCTCATGGGACCGCAGTTGTCGGCGCTTCCCGGTCGCCCGCCATAGGCGTTGCGGGCCGATTATCGCCTCCCGAAATCGGTCGGCCCGGCTGGCACCCGAACCCGCCAGCGGCCTCCGACCCCACAGCGGAGTCGGCGTCGCGCTCGCGCGGAGTGACAGCCGGAGCAGGCCACCGCGGCCCAAAGGCTCATCCGCCGTCCAGACGGGATCACAGCTATGACAGACGGACAGCAGACGGTGCGCCTCGGCGTCGTCGGACTCGGCTTCATGGGCCAGACACACGCGACCAACGCCGCGGAGTTCGGCCACGAGGTCGTCGCGGGGACGGACGTGGTGGCCGACAGCCGCGACGAGTTCGCCCGCGAGTTCGGCGCGACGACATACGAGGACGCCGACGAGATGTACGAACGCGAGAATCTGGACGCGGTCGTCGTCTCGACGCCCAACGCCTTCCACGAGGAGTCGGTCGTCGGCGCGCTCGAACGCGGCTACGACGTGCTCTGCGAGAAGCCGCTGGCCGACGACCTCGACGCCGCCGAGCGCATCGCCGCGGCCGCCCGCGAGGCCGAGGGCTTCTGCATGGTCAACTTCCACAACCGGGTCTCGACCGCGGCGGAGGTGTTCACCGGCTACCGCGACGACGGCCGGTTCGGCGACGTGACCCACGTCCAGGCCGACTACGTCCGCTCGCGGGGCATCCCCGGCGTCGGCTCGTGGTTCACCAACGAGGAGCTGTCGGGCGGCGGCGCGGTCGTCGACATCGGCGTCCACGCCATCGACTTCGCGCTGTACCTGATGGACTTCCCGCCCGTCGAGGAGGTGTTCGCCGTCACCCGCACGGAGTTCGGGAACCGGGAGGACTACGCCGACCCCGGCGACTGGTACGACGAGACGGAGGAGGCCGTCTTCGACGTGGAGGACTCGGCGACGGCGATGATCCGCTGTGCCGACGACCGCACGGTCTCCCTGGAGGTCGCCTGGGCGGCCAACCAGCAGCCCTCACAGGAGTTCGTCGTCCGCGGGACCGACGCCGGGGCGCGCCTCGACCTCGGCGGCGAGGAGTTGCACCTGATCGAGTCCGGTCGTCAGGGCACCGATCACGTGATGGAGGCCGAGCTGGCCGACGGGTCGCTCGACCACACCGGCTGGGAGGGCAACGACAGACGGTTCCTGGAGGCCGTCGCCAGCGGCCAGCCGCCCGCGGAGAGTACGGTCGAGGAGGCGCTGACCGTCCAGCGCGTCATGGACGCGATCTACCGGTCGGCCGAGGCCGGGACGTGCGTGAGTGTCGACGACGAGTGAAAGCGAGGCAAACTGAAGACCGGCCTACAGCCTCGTTTGCTCATCGCGCCGCTGATGAGGTTCCGACGTAGGGGCTCAGGGATCACTCGGGGTCGACCAAACGGACGACGAAACGTCAGTTTCGATGCTGCTGGAACCACTGCGCGACTTCCTGCTGGAACCGTTCGAACCACACCAGATCGTCGTGGAGCGTTCGGTAAACGACATCGTGGTCGACATCCCCGTAGCGGTGAGCGAGGACGTTCCGAAACCCGACAGCCTCTTCCAGTTTTTCCTGCGTCTCGCGTGAGATGATATCGCCGTTCCCGAGCGCTTCGATCTCCTGTTTGGCTGTCCCACTCGGTTCGAGGTTCTCCGATGCCCGGATGTGCTGGGCAAGATCGATACAGGACTGGATCAGATTCATAAAAGTGCGTTCGACAGCGCGTTGAACGACAACATCGGACGTATACTCGTCTTTCGACATCCCCCGCATCTCCTCCAGATCGGACGTGTACTCGTTGACGTACTGGAGTTTATCGGTGACGACCGATTCGTCGACCATTCAAACATCGCCTCGGGCTAACCGGTCGATGAATGCCCGCCGTTCCCGTTCTCGCTCCGACCGATCGCGTTCGTATTCGGCCGCGACTCGTTCCTCGTAGTCCGCTATCGCCTGTTCGTCACCGACAATTGGAATTCCGTCGCGCAGCGCGGCGTGTGCTACGTGAGTCGGTAGGTCTTCTATGTCACTTACGTCGACGAACCCCGAAGCGTACTGCTGGAGGGTCGCATCGATCCGGTTTCGCCGTTTGAACCGTTCATAATCGTCCATCTCATCGGAGAACCGGAGAGCGATATCGACATCCGAGGATTCCGTCGCCGCTCCACGCGCGTGAGAGCCGAATACGATGGCGAATACCACATCCGTCTGCGCGAGGCACTCGCGCATCCGGTCGACATCGACACCCGGCAGTTCCGGGCTACCCGACTTCGGCATAGTTGATCATGCAGCCACGCGAATAAATAATTGTAGTGCTCCGTCCGGTTTCGTGACGGAATCTCACTGCTCGCTCATCGCTTCACTCGCCAGGTTCCGCCCGTGGGCGTTGAGCGACACCTCGGTCCGGGTGCGGACCTCGTCGACGGCGTCCATCTCCAGCAACTTCCCGTAGATCTCCTCGACCTCCTCGACGCTGATGCCGACGAAGTCGCTCATCTCGAAGGGGGAAACGCCCGAGTACAGCGCCATCAGGACCTGGCGTTCGGTCTCGGTGAGTTCGTGTTCCTCGCTGCCCCGCTCGGAGACGACGGCCTCGAACAGGTGAGCGAGCGCGCGGCAGTGGGCGTCGGTGCCCGAGAAGTGCGTCTCGACGCTGCGGTCCTCCTCGTCGGTGTGTTCGAGCCGGACGACCTGCCGCCGGCTGCCCATGACCTCCTGGGTGGCCGTCTCGACGGTGCCCACGTCCTCGACGGGGAAGGACGTGCTCCGGCCGCCGGGGAGCGCGAGCCTGACGGTGTCGTCGGCGAAGCGGAACCGGGCCTTCGACCACTCGGTGTCCTGAACGACGCCGCCGACGACCGCGGGGTGTTTGACGAGGATGACCTCCGCGTCCAGCGCCGCGCGGCAGTACTCCCGGTCGAGGGCCTCGACCTCGGGGGCGTCGACGAGGAGGGTGTGGTTGCCGGCCCGGAGCGCGGTGGCGCCGTCGGCGGGGAACCCCTCCGGGACCACGCCGTCGGGGTCGTCGACGAGTTCGACGGCGCCGTGGGGGAACGACCGGTTGCCGTCGGCGTCGGCGAGGACGACCCGCTCGCTGGTGAGGACGACACGCGAGGAGCGCCAGCGCGGCTGGTCGACCGGTTCGCCGTCCCTGACGACGAACGCGTAGTCGCCCGAGGCGTCCACGAGTTTGGCTTCGTCCCCGCTCATGTCGCAGCTATCGAAGGATGACAGCCCGACGCATATAAATTCGTCTGGGCGACCTCGCGCTGTCCGACCGCGACACGCACCGCGGTCAGGCGCGACGCTCTTCGACCACGTCGGCGTGTTCGTCCAGCGTGAGTACGAGGCGGTCGCCCTCGTGTTCGACGGGGACCTCGACCCGCGGCGGGTCCTCGGCGACGACCGAGGCCGTCGGCTGGACCGCCCAGTCGAACGCCCAGATCGGGGTCTCGGCGACATCGATCCCCCGCTCGTAGTAGAAGGCGACCACCGACGGGTGCGAGAGGACGGTCGCCTCGACGTTGGCGAACATATCGTCGCCGCACCGCCCGCAAGCGTACCGGACACCGGCGTCGTACACGTCGTGTACGTCGGGCGGGTCCAGCTCCAGGTGCGGGTCGACGGGACCGTGACAGATTCCGCAGAACCCGTGCTGGTAGTTCTCGAACGTCCGGCGGGTCCAGCGCTCGGCGACGGCGGGCCACTCCTCGCGGGGGTGGTCCTCGAACGCGCCCGGCGGGACGAACAGACTGATGACGTTCCGGTCGCAGTCGGCACAGGCGACGCGGACGTACTCCTCGTCGAACAGCGCCGCGAGCGACCCCTCGCAGTACGGGCAGTCGGCGTCGACCGGGACCGGGTCGCCCGTGACGGTCTTCGTGTACTGGCCCGCGAGCACCGACCCGACGACGTAGGCTCCCGCCGCGGTCAGCGCGTACCCCCCGTCGGTCTCCCGGACGAACGACCCGCGGAGCTTGTCGAGGTGGTAGTTGAACTGCCCGCTGTCGCGGACCCCGACCGCGTCGCGCAACGCCGAGAACGACAGCGGGTCGTCGGCCTCGAACAGCGCCCGCACGGTGGCCAGACGCGTCTCGTTGCCCAGCAACTCGAAGGCGCCCTCCGCGGACACTCGCTCGACGATCCCGCCCTCGGGCTCGTCACCGCCCGGCTCGCTCTCCGCATCGTCACCGCCTGGCTCGCTCTCCGCCCCGGAGTCTCCGCCGTCGGCCATATCTCGATACTCGGGACCCCGCGGCACAAATATCCCGGGGCGGCCACGGACACGCCGGTATCCCGCTCCACCGTTCGTCCCTCGGTGACCCCGTCGGCCGCGTCGTGACAGACTGCTTACCGGACTGCGTTTCAGTATCTCGCCCTACAGAAATGTATTTCAGATTATGCTTATGGTGAACCCGGCCCTTCGATCAGATATGAGCCAACCTGTCCACGGTTCGGCCGCGGTATCGGCTTCCGTCGCGTCCCAATCGGTCGCCCGGGTCGTCGCAGTCAGCGCGGTCGCGATGGCGGTGGCGGTCGCCATGGTGGCGGTCGTCGCCCAGCCCGCGGTCGCCGTCGGCGTCGCGGCCGTCGCGGCGGCCGTCCGCTTCCGGCGCGTCGTCACCGTTCCGGTGGCGCGGCGCGCCCACGAGCGGCTGAGCGCCGAGCGCGGCCGCCCGGCGGCGAAGTGACGCGAGCGAACTGAACGACTCCCGAGACCTCGCTTCGGCCCTCCCCACGCCCCCGCTGCGGTACCGGGGTCGCGGTAACCACGTACACCACGGCAATTAGTCACACGGCGGCAAGCAGCCAGTCCTGGACGCCGGCGAGCCAGCCGTGTTCGGCGAGCACGAGCAGTCCGCCGCCGGCGACCGCCAGCGCGCCGAAGCCGACGCAGACGCCCCAGAAGGCGACGCGGCGGACCAGCGCCACCAGCGCACCGACGGTCAGGTAGCCGACGACGGCGCTGACCGCGAGCGCCAGCACTGCCTGCGGGACCGGGATCGTCGGCACCCCTTCGTCGAGGACGACCAGCAGGCCCGCGCCGAGCGAGGCGGGGATCGAGAGGAGGAAGGACAGTTGCAGCGCGCGCTCGCCCTCGTGGCCCCGCAGGAGCAGCGCGCTGACGGTGGTTCCCGACCGGGAGACGCCGGGGAGCAGGGCGAGGCCCTGGCAGACGCCCACGAGCACGGCGTCGGCGGCGCCGGGCGTCTCGCGCTCGCCCAGCCCCCAGCGGTCGGCGGCCCGCTGGATGAGACCTGTGCCGACGAGCAGGACGCCGACGGCGGCGACGAACGCGCCGCCCGCCAGCTCCGTGGCGGCCTCCGAGAGCGCGGCGTAGATCGAGAGCCCGACGACCCCCGAGACGAGCGTCGCGACCCCGTAGAACGTCAGGTCCGCGCGGTCGGCCCCGAAGGCGTCGCGGGGGCGCCACGCCGGCACGGATTCGAGGACGCCGGCCGCTTCCTCGGGGTAGAAGGCCAGCGCGGCGACGGCCGTCCCCGCGTGTAGAAAGAGGGCGAACTGCGTCGCGTCGAACGCGGACTCGCCCGTCAGCAGCGCGACGACGAGCGCGACGCCGCCCTCGCTGGAGACCGGCAGCCACTCCAGGACGCCCTGCACGAGCCCGACCAGCAGTGCGAGCAGCGTCGCCCGCGGATCCATGGCGGCAGGGGCGTGCCTCGCGAGTAAAGGCGTTCGGATCTCGACCGGTCGCGGCGTCGTCGAGACGACCCACAGGGTCGCGTCGCGTGACAGGGGACCAGCCGGTCTCGCCGTCACCGCAACACCGCACACTCGCGCCGTAAGATCGCCTTTCAGCGGCCCGGCGCGAACGGACGACCGGACTACCGGCGGCCGGGCCGGGTTCGCTCCCGGTCGAAAGGTGGCGTTAGCGACGGGACGGTCCATCCCGCGTCGAGTACCCCGGACCGATCGGTCGACAGGGCCGCCCTAGCGGTGCGGGCGAGCGAGTACGCTCGCGTTTGTCGCGAAAACGGCTCTCGGCCTTTATCGGCGCTCCGCCGCCAGATCCGAGCGTAATGAGACGGAAAGTCACAGCCGCACTGGTAGCGACTGCTATCGCCGTATCGGCGCTGTCGGCGCCGGTCCTCGCCGGAAACGCCGGCGTCGCCGGCGAGACGACACAGCCGGCAGACGGGACAGCGCAGTCGGTCACGGTCGCGAACGCACAGGTCGACGAACTCACGCTCGACAACGCCACGGTCGAGAACGTCACGATCCGGGAACTCCGGATCGACCGGCTCACGGTGGAGAACCAGACGGGTATCGACGACCTCAATCAGACGCTGGGCGTCGAGAACGACGTCGTCGTGCTGCGTAACGTGTCCTTCGAGGAACTCGCGCTGGAGAACGCGTCGGCCGACGGTCTCTCGGTCGGGGTCGGGGACGCCGCTGACGCCGGCGCGACCGACCCCGAGGTCGGGCCGGTGTCCAACGCGACGATCGAACAGATGAGCGTCGACAGCGTGACCATCGAGCAACTGGATGTCGAGGACCGCGCGGGCGGCGGCGTGATCGGTGGTATCCTCGACTTCATCAGAGGGTTATTCGGCGGCGATGACGACGACGCCAACGAGACCGCGACGCCCGCCGACGCGGGCGACGCGACCCCGACGCCGACCGACGGCGCCCCGGCGTCCGCCACGGACACGCCGACCGACGACGAGACCCCGGCCGAGGGCGACGAGACGGCGACGCCGACGGCGGACGAGGAGACGGCCGAGACGCACCTCGTGGTGGAGAACGTCTCCGTCGACGACCTCGACGTCGAGGAGATGGACGTGGAGACGCTCGCCACCACCGAGGCGCCCGCCACGGACACGCCGACGGAGACGGCGGCCGGGACCCCGGCCGAGGCCGCGACCGAGACCCCGACGGCGACCGCGACGCCGACCGAGGCCACGCCGGAGACGCCCGCCGACGCGGAGAACGTCACCGTCCGGGTCGTCGAGAACGTCACGGTCGAGAGCGCGACCATCGAGTCGATCGAGGCGGAGCGGCTGTCCATCGAGACGGCCGCGCCCGTCGAGACGCCGGAACCGACGCCGACGGACGCCCCCGGTGAGACGCCGGTGACCGACGAGCCCGGTGCGACCCCGGCGTAGCACCGGTCAGTAAACCGGGCTCATCGGCGGCGAACGGGGCCACACCGACAGACCGGCCGCGACGGGAGGTCGTCGCCGGTCACGGCCCACGAGAGCGCGGCGAACGAAACAGCCAAAAGTACGAATATGATATGATCGCGTATGTCGAACGAGGAAGAGCGAACGGTCGGCGAGCGCGGGCAGGTGACGCTCCCGAAGGGGATCCGGGAGCGGCTGGGTATCGAGGGCGGTGACGAGGTCGTCGTCCGGGAGGACGAGGGGAAGGTCGTCATCGAGAAGCCCGTCACGCGCGAGGAACTCGCAGCGGGCTATCGTGCCACCGCCGAGCGCGCCCGCGAGATCGCCGAGAAGATGGAACACACGTCCAGTGAAGCCGACGAGTACCTCGGAGACGCGCCGGATTGGTAGATGGCGGGGACACACGTCCGTCGCGGCGACATCGTCGTCGTCGACCTCGACCCGACGCGCGGG
The DNA here is from genome assembly GCF_004698125.1 of Halosimplex halophilum. Taxonomy (NCBI): domain Archaea; kingdom Methanobacteriati; phylum Methanobacteriota; class Halobacteria; order Halobacteriales; family Haloarculaceae; genus Halosimplex; species Halosimplex halophilum. The sequence goes on along the minus strand of NZ_SRHV01000005.1, from coordinate 349,555 downwards.
TCGGAACAGCGGGGCACCCGCCCCTGTCTCGTCGTCCAGAACGACGTCGGCAACGAGAACGCCCCGACCACGGTCGTCGTCCCGTTCACCACCTCGTTCGGCGACCAGCTGTACCCCTTCGAGGTGCTCGTGCCCGCCGAGGAGTGTGCCCTCCGCGAGGATTCGGTCGCTCTATGTAGCCAGATCCGGACGGTATCGATCGAGGAACGGGTCACCGAGGTGATCGGATCGATACCGGACGAGCGTCTCGACGAGGTCGATCGCGCCCTGGAGTACAGTCTCGGCCTTCGAGACGTGTAATCCCGACAGCCGGTCTCGTCGGGGAAGCGGTTTCACGAATTGAAACCACCGGAAACGGTCAAGTCGGTCCGCTCCTGGGTTCCGACACAGTGTCGCGGCTCGACCGACGGGACAGGGGACTCTCCCCGGTGATCGGGGGCGCGCTGCTCGTCGCGATCGTGGTGGTGCTGGCGGTCGTCGCGGGCGGGGTCGTCCTCGGGCTGACCGAGGAACGCGAGCCCGCGCCGGAGGTGCGGCTGTCGCTGGAGTCGACCGGCGACCTCCGGGGCGAACACGCACTCGTCCACGACCACGGCGAGGCACTCGACGGCGACGACGTTCGCCTCCGCGGGGTCGCGAACGACGAGGCGCTGGCCGGCGCGGACTTCGCCGCGGCCGACAGCCGGCGCGTGTACGCGACCGACGAGACGGTCGAGGTCGTCTGGTTCGGCGACCACGACACCAGCTACGTCCTCCGGGAGTTCACCGTCGACGCCGACGCGACGGTGCCGCCGCCGGACGAGGGCTGCGACTGGGTCGACACCGAGACCAGCGGCGGGACCGACGACGCGAAAGTCGACGGGATCGTCGTCGCCTGCGACGTGGAGACCGACAAGGTGATCGAGCTCCAGAACGGCGGCGCGGTCGTCGGCGACGCGGTCAGCCACGCGAAGCTCCTCGACCTCGACGACTCGCGGGTCTACGGCGACGTGACCGTCGAGAAGGACGCCAACGTCCAGGACGGGACCGTCGGCGGCTCGGTGCGGGCACGGACCGAGACCGCGAAGGTCGACGGCGCGACGGTCGGCGGCGCTGTGCGGGCAGAGAAGACCGTCGAGGTCATCGACGGCGGGTCGGTCGGCGGCGACGCCGAGAGCGACGAGAAATCGGTGAAGGTCCTCGACAGCAGCGTCGACGGGTCGGTAACCGCCGACGAGGGGGTCAAGCTCGACGGCGCGACCGTCGGCGGCGACGTGTACGTCGATCCCTCGGGGTTCGACTGCACCGACTCGACGGTCGATGGCCGGGACTGCAGCGAGTACTCGCCGACCGACCCCGACGCCTGAGCGGCGCCGGGTCCCGAACGGACGGTATCGCCGGGAGACGAGCGCGTCCGCGGATGTCGAAAGGGAATTACGGCCCGGTCGCCCACCCTCTCCCATGACCGACGACGCGCGCCCGACCGACGACGTGCTCGACCTGGCGCGGCGGGCCGTCGAGACGGGGCCGCTCTGTGACCCCTGTCTCGGCCGCCTGTTCGCCGAGCGGAGCTTCGGCCTCACCAACCGCGAGCGGGGCCGGAGCCTCCGCGTCGCCGTCGCACTCGCCGACGACCGCCCCGTCGCCGACCTCGAACCCGACGAGTCCTGCTGGGTCTGCGAGGGCGAGTCCACCGAGGAGCGGGTGCAGGAGTGGGCCGAGCGCGCCGCCTACGCCGTCGACGACTACGACTTCGAGACCTTCCAGGTCGGGACGCGCGTCCCGCCGCTGTTCGAGGAGAACGACGCGCTCCTCCGGGAGGACCTGGGCCTCGCCGACGACACCGGCGAGGCGCTGAAGGCCGAACTCAACAGGGAAGTGGGCAAGCGGTTCGGCCGCGAGACGGGCGCCGAGGTGGAGTTCGGCCGCCCGGACGTGCAGATCACGCTGAACCTGGGCGACGACACCGTCGACGCGCAGGTCAACTCCGCGTTCGTCTACGGCCGCTACCGCAAGCTCGAACGGGACATCCCCCAGACGAAGTGGCCCTGCAACGACTGCAACGGCACCGGCCTGATCCGCGGCGAGATCTGCGAGGGCTGCGACGGCTCGGGGTACCGCTACGACGAGAGCGTCGAACAGCTCACCGCCCCCGTCGTGCTGGAGGCCATGGACGGCGAGTCGGCGACCTTCCACGGCGCCGGCCGCGAGGACGTGGACGCCCTGATGCTCGAAGGCGGCCGCCCGTTCGTCATCGAGATCGACGAGCCCCGCGAGCGGACCGTCGACGCCGCGACCCTCCAGCCCGAGATCAACGAGTTCGCCGACGGCAAGGTCGAGGTGACGGACCTCCGGCAGGCCACCCACGAGATGGTCGAGCGCGTCAAGGAGCTCGACGCCAGCAAGACCTACCGCATGGAGATCGAGTTCGGCGAGGCCGTCGACCCCACCGATTTCGAGGCCGCGCTCGACGAACTCGACGGTGTGACGGTCGAGCAGCGGACGCCCCAGCGGGTCGACCACCGCCGCGCGGACATCGAGCGGACCCGCGACGTGTACGACATCGAGGGCGAACTGGAGGACGACCGCCACGCGACCGTCGAACTCCACGGCGAGGGCGGCCTCTACGTGAAGGAACTCGTCTCCAGCGACGAGGGCCGCACGGAGCCGAGCCTCGCGGGCCTGCTCGGCGTCGACGCCGAGGTGACGGCGCTGGACGTGCTCGACGTCCAGGGCGAGGACGAACCGTTCGCGAAAGAGGAGTTCTTCCGCGACCGAAACGCGAACTGACTTCGAGTGACGCCCGACACGGGCGCTCGGGCCGGGATGCGGTCGACCGGTGTCCTTTCGCTCTGACCCGAATCGGTTCTCCTGACCCCCGCCGACATCGCGACTCGCCGACCGGGTTATAGACTGAACAGGCGCAATACCATGGCCTTCAGGCCGTGGATACGCGCCGTCAGTTGTGGTAACGAACCCTCGTTCAAACGCTGCCCCGAGTTTCCCACGCTGATGTTTAAGTGACAGGCCGCTGTACCGAGGAGTAGGAATCGGTCGGAACGGAGCGGATTCCGAACCGTCCTACGGAGGCGGTCCGTCCGCCCGCGTAACGAGGCAGTATCCGAAAGACCAGTCGGTGAACGCACATTCCAGAGGAGTGTGTCTGTGCCGACTGCTCAAAGCGAGCATCACGATACCCCCAACTCTGCTGACGCCTGCTGGTGTCCCTGTGGCCAAAACAACATCGGGACGCCAAACAGTGGTCGAAGATAGGGGTAACGGCGGTTTGGCACCGCCAGCAGTCCACCAGTCCGATGCTGTGGGACTACCCGTACCCGAAAGGACTGGTAGTCCGATGATTGGACTGCACACCTGAAACTCCCACCGCTCGGGATTCCTCCGCGTTTACGCGGAGGAGGATGTCAAGCCACCCCTCGCGAGTGACCGCGAGCGGCTGCTGACTCAGCTAATGAAGTATTTACTTCGTTATTAATCCGGATTCGTACCATATTCCAAATACAAATATCGGCCGAGATAGATCGGTGAGGAGTCGGGGTTCGCACCGACGACGATCCCCCGAGCCTCGCGGGTGCGGCCGCTCCGCAGGACGGAGTCCACAGTCACGCGCCGGTCCGGGAGTGTGAGTGCGGGCGGAGTCCCGGGGAATGCGGCGACCGCCCGTGGGATACACCGTCCACGGCACATGCCGTGATTCCCGGCGAATTGCCGACCACTCCGCGCTGAAACTCCCTGCCGATGTCAGAGGGCGCCGGGGCATCCGCGATCGAACGAGTCGACGGGGTCAGGTCCCATCGATTGCGCGGGCGGACATTTGCGAATCGCCGCGCGCATACTCGGCAGGTGGTCGAAGCGGTCGATATCCCGTCCCGACGGTGATCCCTCGCCACACGTCGGCGGCGTATCGCGCTGCGACCGAGCTCGTGTATCGGCGAGCGGCCGGACGCGTTTCGGAGCTGTGTCGCCGGTGTGGCCCGGAATCTCGCGGGATCCGTGGCGTGAACGCCGTGGCGGGGTCGACCGTCGATGCGTTCGATACTGAGGGAGTCGCCGCCGGCCGTCACGTTCCGGTCCGGAGGGCATCCGCACGGTACCACCCGTCTCGGTACGGTATCGATCGACCGAGCGGTGGCATCGCTCCGGACCGGCGTCAGATCTCGGCCGACGACGGTACAGGATAGATATAGTGATAGATATAGTAGATATATTCGTATTTTATAATTTGTCGTCGGATCCGTCTTCAACAGAACCGCGATCGGAGCCTCCGGGACTCGCATCGGCGTCGATCCGACCGGGGGAGACCCGGATGTACAACCGTGCGACTTGCCGGTCGGACCCCGAACCGATTACAATATTACCAGTGTAATCTACACGCGGTGGTACTACCGAGGACGCGAGTCTGTTGTGAAGTGGATCGCAACAGAATTGGATCGGTGTCAAGAACGGCGCCGAGCCGGAATCGTCGCCGCGATCCGCTGCAAACATCAGCAATAACTCACCCGACCCGGGAGGTGCGCAGCTTCGTTCGAAGTCAGCGAACGGATGGGGGTCACTGCGTCAGCGACAATCGGTTGGATATTGTCCCGGCGGTGTTCCGGACGAGTTTCCGGAGATCCGCCTCGACACGCTCGCTCTCGTCGCTGGTCGTCGGTTGTTCGAGGCCGACGGCGCCGGCGGGATCGCCGTCAGGTCCGGTGACTGGTGCGACGATCTCCTCCGGTCTACCGGCGGGCTCGGCCCGTTCGACGAGGACCGACTCCTGTGCTGCGGTCCGGAGTCTGTCGAGGATCGGCTCGACGCGGTCCGTCTCGCCGACGGCCTCCTCGACGAGCGATCGGCGCTGCTCCGGGGAGTAACACGAGAGGATAGCGAGTCCGCCGGGGATCTCGGTGAGCGGCCCCCGACGGCCTTCGAGCGGATCCGTCCCGACCCGACCGACCGGAGTGACCGTGTGGAGATAGACCGCTTCGAGCCCCTCCCGGACGACGAGTATCGCCGTCGCGCCGGTCACGTCCGCGAGCTTTGCCAGGTTGTTGAGCCCCTCGATGTAGACCGGTTCCCGCTGTTTCCCCGCGACGGCGAACCCGAGAAACCGGTGTCCGAGTTCGTACTGCCCGTCCGTCGATCGGACGAAACGCGCGTCTTCGAGGGTCGCGAGGTGTTTGTGGACGTTCGCTTTCGACCCACCGATGTCCTCCGCTATCGCCGTGACGCCCGCGCTACCCTGCCGCCGGAGGGACTCGAGTATCTCCAGGGAGGTAGCGGTCGCGCTGACGCGGTCCGTATCCATACCTGGTCCACGGACGGATCCGTCAAAAGCGTTCGCCATATTCGAACGGCCCGCCCGACGGATCACTCGGGCGACGGGATCGGCAGAGAAGTTTTTGAGGGTCGACCCCGCTGTTAGGCTATGGACGACCTCGACGAACTGGAGGGGGTGCTCGCCGACGCAGGGTTCTCCGGGTACGAGGCGGAGGCGTACCTCGGATTGCTCCAGTTGCGTGATGCATCGGTCGCGGAGCTCGCGAGTGTCTGTTCCGTGCCGCGGTCACGGCTCTACGACGTGCTCAGAGACCTGGAAGACGAGGGGTACGTCGAGACCTACGAGCGGGAGTCGCTCCGGGGCCGCATCGCCAACGTCTCGGCGGCGGCCGAAGAGCTCCGCGACCGCGCGACGGAGCTGGAAGACGGCGCCGACCGCCTCGAAGCGGTCTGGGAGCGGCCGCGCTTCGAGCAGACCGACATCAGCGTCTTCCAGACCCACGCGGCGACGGTCAGGGAAGCGACCGCGCGGATCGATGCGGCGGAACACACGGTGCATCTCTGCGTGACCCCCGACGAACTCCTCGAACTGGCGGACCCGCTCCGGGACGCGATCGACCGTGATGTCGTGATCCGGATCGCGGTACAGACGGGGGAGACCGGCGCGGACACGGACCTGCCGCACCTCTTTCCCGACGTGGCGTTCGAGGTTCGCCAGTGCGAGGCGGCCGCCCACTTCATCGCGCTGGTCGACGGCTCGTTCGCCGCGCTCGCCGTCGACAACGAGTGGGACGGGCAGTACGGACTCGTCGTCGACGACAACACGCTCGGCTCGATCCTCCACTGGTACTACCAGATCCAGCTGTGGGAGCCCTGGGACACGCTGTATTCGGCCTCGATGGGGACGCCGACGACCTTCGTGAGCATCCGCGAGCTCATCCGGGAGATCGAGTCGGTCCGAACCGACGACGAGACCGTCACCGTCCGCGTTGAGGGGGTCGATACCGAGAGCAGAGAGGCCGTCGAGATCGAGGGCGAGGTCGTCGACGTGATCTACACGGACATCTACGAGGACCGCGACGTGACGTTCGCACAGCAGTTCATCCAGGCCGCGCTCCGGGTCCGATCCGGCGACGAGGAGTATACCATCGGCGGGTACGGCGCCGTGTTGGAGGACATCCGGGCGATCCAGATGACGATCACGGACATCAAGTGACGCAGACGATGTGGGCGACCACCCGAACCGACCAGTGAACGGGCCCCGCGGGACGGGCCGCCCCGGCCCACTCCCGTCGGTCCCGACCGCTCGTGTAGCCAACCGGCACGTACCGTGTCAGAACGCTGTCCAAGAATTTAAATAGTATAGGGAATACGTGGGAAGTGCATGGTCGATAGTGACTCAACCGAAACGGAGAGCCGAGGAACCAGCATCTCGCGGCGCCGGATGGTGAAGGCGATCGGTGCGACGGGGGCCGCCGGGCTCGCCGGCTGTAGCGGTGGCGGCGGTGGCGACGGTGGCGACGGCGGCGACGGCACCGCGACGCCGATGGGAACGAGCGGCGACGATATCGGCGGCACGGTCACCGTCTTCTCGGGGCCGCAGTTCGTGGACGCCGGGTTCCCCGAGGTCCTGCACGAAGCGGGCGTGCCCGACTCGATCACGATCGAGATGACTCGGCCGCCCCAGGACACCGGCAGCAAACAGCAGCAGCTCCGGACCGCGATCAACGCGGAGGAGTCCGATCCGGACCTGGTGTTGACCGACAACGGGTGGACGATCCCGTTCATCGTCCGCGGCGACCTGGTCAACCTCGAAGAGGAGATGGACGACGAGTTCATCTCCCGGGTCAGAGAGGAGGGCGTCCAGTCGATGATCAACACGGGGACCCACCCCGAGACCGGCGACCTGTACTCGGTTCCGGTCTTCCCCGACTTCCCGACCATCACGTACCGGAAGGACCTGCTTCGGGAGGCGGGCTACGGCGACTCGGACTTCGACACGTGGCGCGGGGACCCGCCGACGTGGGGGACGTTCTCCCAGATCGTCTCCGAGGCCGTGGACGGAGCCGACGTCGACTACGGGCACCTCTGGCAGGGGAACAACTACGCCGGGCTGGCGTGTTGTACGTTCAACGAGTTCCTCACGAGCATGGGTGGCGCCTTCTTCGGCGGGCGGGACAACCTCTTCGGTCCGATCGGCGACCGTCCCGTCACCCTCGACTCCGAGAAGTCCATCGACGGGATCGAGGCCGCAGTCGACATCATTCACGGCACGGGCAGCGCGCCGATGGATATCGAGGGCGTCTCGCCCGTGGAGGTGGCCGGCTGGAGCGAACCGGACACGAAGAGCCTCTTCGAGGACGGGAGCGCAGTCACCCAGCGCAACTGGACGTACTCCATCGGCGGGGCCGTGACCGCCTTCGAGGGGACGGACATGGAACTCGGCGTGATGCCGCTGCCGCGAGGGCCGAACGGGTCTTGGCACGCCCAGGGCGGCTGGATCATGTCGATGAACCCCTACACCGACAACATGGCGTCCGCGAAGGAAGTTATCAAGGCGTGGTGGGAGGACTCAGTCCTCAAGTACCAGTTCGATACGGCGAACTTCATGCCGCCGAAGCCCGAGCTGTACAGCTACGTCGAGCAGAGCGACACGTACGGGCCGTACTTCGAGGCGCTCCAGTACTCGACGGAGAACCTGATCCCCCGCCCGACGACGTCGGTGTGGCCGAACCAGCGGAGCATCGTTGCCGAGGAGGTCAACGCGGCGCTCCGTCAGGAGCAGACGCCCCAGGAGGCGGCGACGGCGATGCAAGAGCAGATCGCCGCGATCGAGGAGCAGTCGGGGTGACCGCGTCCGACCGACCGACTCTGTCCCGACGGCGGTCGGGCCCACAGGAGTTAACCCACAGCTAAAACGAACGATAATGATAACTATCCGCAAGAAAAACGTGCGGTCGATGCTCGTACCACAAGGGCGGGCAATCGCACAGGGAGGTGACAGCCGCCATGGCAACTGAACAGGCGGGCCCGGAGGTGTCCGACGGGATACTGACTCGGATCGCGACGTGGACGGAGAATCTAAGCGAGCAAGCGTACGCGTACCTGTTGTTGGCCCCGGGGTTCCTCGTGTTGCTGTTGTTCGCGTTCTGGCCGCTGGCGTCGGCCGTCAGGATGTCGTTTTTCGCCGACGTGATCACCGGCGGCAACCTGGGGGAGTTCGTCGGGTTCAGCAACTACGTTGCGCTGCTCACGAACGACAATGCGCTGGCTCCGGCGGCGTTCGTCGACCCGTCGTTCCAGACGCCGATCCTGGAACAGGCGCTGTTCATGACGGTCCTTTTCGCCGTGTTGAGCGTCGCCGGCGAGACGCTGCTCGGATTCCTCTACGCCATGCTGATGAGAGCCGAGTACAGGGGCCGACGGCTCGTCCGGCTGCTCATCATCCTGCCGTGGGCGATCCCGATCGTCATCCAGGGGATGATCTTCTTCCTGCTGTTCCGGCCCGGCTACGGCCTGTTGACCGAGCCGCTCCAACAGATCGGGCTCTTCTCGAGTCTCCCCCTCAACACGACCTTCGACGGGTTCGTCATCGTGACGGTCGCGGACATCTGGAAGACCTCGGCGTTCATGGCCTTGCTGATCCTGGCGGGCCTGGAGAGCGTCAACCAGGATCTCTACGAAGTGGCCGACGTGATGGGCGCCTCCCGGTGGCAGCGGTTCCGCCACATCACGTTCCCGCTGGTCTTCCCGGTGTTGATGGTCGCGATGCTGTTCCGGACGATGGGCGCGCTCCGGGTGTACGGCATCATCGAGTCGACCGGCGTCGGGTGTTCGACCGTCCCGTCGATGACCTGTCTGGTCACCCAGATGATGTTCGGGTCGGCGACGCTGTACGGCTCTGCGGCCGCCGTGAGCGTACTGATCGCGATCGTCGTCGGGTTGTTCATCACGATATACCTCGGATTCATCCGCCGAAGCAATCAGAACCTGGGGTTCGCATAACATGAGTATCGACGCACGCAACCACGAAGACGCGGAGACGTTCGACGGATCGGACGACGAAACGGACGGCGACGGGGAGGACAAATCCCCCATCGGGCGGTGGGCGGACGACTGGATCCGGCACCCGGAGAAGGCGTACGCCGTCATGTTGGTGTTCCTCGGCGGGGCCCTGTTGACAACCTCGCTGTTCCCGCTGTACTGGCTGTTCAACGTTGCGATGGCGCCCCCCGGACAGACCGACATCCCGCTCGTCCCGACCACGATCGACATGTCGGCGTTCATCCAGGTCTTCCAGCAGGTCCCGTTCGCGCGGTTCATGTTCAACAGCCTCTTCTACGCGTTCACGGTGACGCTGTTCGTGCTCCTCGTCGGAAGCCTCGCCGGGTACGCGTTCGGTCGCCTGGAGTTCCGCGGGAAGACGCCGCTGCTGTTCTCGCTTCTGGTGTTCAGTTTCTTCCCGCCGGCGACGCTGTTCATCCCGCTGTTCCGGGCGTTCAACCAGCAGGTCCCGATGCTCGGCCTGTTCACGCTCCCGGTGGAGGTGTACGGGACACCCGGTGCGGTCGTCGCGCCGCTCAGCGCGTTCACGATGCCGCTGGCGATCTTCATCCTGACCACGTTCTACGGCCAGATCCCGGACGGACTCGAAGAGGCGGCGCGAGTCGAAGGGACGACCCGGGTCGGCGCGCTGTTCCGCGTGATCATGCCGCTCTCGGCGCCGGGCGTCGCGACCGCCGGCATTCTCACCTTCATCACGGTGTACACCGAGTTCTTCTTCTCGTATCTGATGACGGGTAACAGCGCCGCGGAGTGGGCGCCGGTGGTCGACGGCGTGCTCGCGTTCCAGACGCAGTACACCACCCGCTACGACCTCCAGGCGGCAGCGAGCCTCGTGGCGATCGTCCCGGTCGCGATCCTCGTCGTCGTCGCACAGGACAAGATCATCAGCGGCCTCACGCAGGGGGCGCTCAAGGAGTAACCATGGCACGAGTCAAACTCACGGACGTAGTCAAGGAGTACGACGACGTAACGGCGGTCAACGAGATGAACCTCGACCTGCAGGACGGGGAGTTCATCACCCTCGTCGGGCCGTCGGGCTGCGGGAAGTCGACGACGCTGGAGACGATCGCGGGGCTCACCAAGCCCACCTCGGGCGAGATCCGCATCGGCGACCGCGAGGTGACGAACCTCCCGCCCAAGGACCGCGGGATCGCGATGGTCTTCCAGAACATCGCGCTGTTCCCGCACATGGACGTCTACGACAACATCTCCTTCGGGCTCCGGTTGCGCGATTTCCCCAAGGCGGAGATCGACGAGCGCGTCGAGGAAGCCGCGGAGATCGTCCAACTGGAGGGGATGCTCGACCGGATGCCCGACGAGATGTCGGGCGGCCAGCGCCAGCGCGTCGCCATCGCGCGGGCCATCGTCCGCGAACCCGACGTGTTCCTGATGGACGAGCCGCTGGCCAACCTCGACGCCAAGCTCCGCGTGAACATGCGCACCGAGCTCCAGCGCCTCCACAAGAAACTGGACACGACCATCATCTACGTCACGCACAACCAGGCCGAGGCGATGACCATGTCCGACCGCATCGCCGTCCTCAACAAGGGGGAGCTCCAGCAGATCGCCCCGCCGCTGACCTGTTACAACGAGCCGGCCAACCGCTTCGTCGCCGGTTTCATCGGCTCGCCGTCGATGAACTTCGTCCGGTCGACGGTCGCCGACGGCGCGCTCGAAGCGGAGGGTTACAGCGTCGCGTTCGACGCGACTGCCGTCGACGGCCTCGGTCGCGGCGATAGCGTGGAGATGGGCGTCCGCCCCGAGGACATCTACCTCGCGGACAACAGCACCGAGGCGGTCGACCCGACCGACCCGATCGCCGTCGAGACCGACGTGCTGGAACCGATGGGCGACGAGATATTCGTCTACCTGAAACCGATCTCGGGCGAGGAGTCGGGGATGGGCGACGCCGAGGAGCGCGCGGGGCTGCTGATGAGTGTCGACCCCGACAGCGACGTGAGCGAGGACCAGTCGGTCGAGGTGGTCATCGACCGCGGGCGCCTCCACCTGTTCGACGTGGCGTCCGGCGACGCGCTCTCGCACGGGCTGGTCCGGGAGGCGGAGGCCAGCACCGACGCCGACAGGGGCGACGCGCAGGTCGACTGACGCCAGCGGCGCCGCGCTGGCCGACCGGCGACGCCCGCCGTCGCTCGTTCTTTCGATGGTCCGGACTCCGCGTTCGAGCGTCCCGGCGGACGCAGTGGCGACGCGGACGGCGGATGCCGCGTCCGGGCCGCGAGCAGTCAGTTCCCGTCGGCGCTCGACTCGTCGGCGCCGTACGAACCGCGTCCGCCCTCGAACGCGCGCGTCGACCCCGGTTCGTCCGGTGCGAGGTCGGGCAGCGCCGCATCGGCCGTCGGGAGGTGCCACGCGTCGAGCGTCCCGCGGATCCGCGTCCGGTCGCCGTCCAGTGCGAGCCTGAGCGTCGGGCCGAGCGTCCCGCCGAACCGTCGCAGCTGCTCGGACTCGGGCAGCTCGCCGATCAGGTCGACCGAGTCGCCGGCGAAGTCGTAGAAGTTGAAAAACGACTGGACGAGCAGCTCCTCGTCGTGGGGCAGGACCATCCACGAGTAGGCCTGGAACGGCGCGTTCGCGGGGTTCGTCACGACCAGGCCGGAGTCGTTGAGCGGGCGGTAGGGGCCGCCCAGCGAGTCGGCGACGAAGCCGTAGAGCCCGTCGTAGCCGTCGATCCCCGGCGCGAACGTGTGGTCGTGGCTCGAGACGAAGAGGTAGTACCGACCGTCGCGGCGGACGACGTGCGGACGTTCGAGCTCCTGGTTGACGCAGACGCCGTCGAGGATCGGCGGCCGCAGGTCCCACTCCAGCGGGTCGCCCGACTCCGACACTGCGACGCCGACGCAGCCGTTGTACACCTGCTGAGCGTCGTCACCGCCGCAAGCGTCGCTGCCCTCGGGCACCGGGACGTTCGCTTCGAAGAGCAGGCACGTCTCGCCCGTCTCGGGGTTCTCGTAGAACCAGGGGTCCCGGAACGTGTAGGTCATCGCCCGCGACTGGGCCTCTGTCTCGTACAGCTCGCCGTCGGGCCGCAGGAGGAGCCGGTGGTCCCACTCGCCGTCGAACGCGACGCGCTCGTCGCCCGTCCGGACCGTCGCGCCGGAGGCGGCGGCGATCCGCTGGCTGTAGCGCAGTTCGTCGGCGTCGGCCTCGCCGGCGGCCGTGTAGTAGAGGTAGACGTCGCCGTCGTCGTACAGCGCCGACCCGGCCCACTGGCGCTGCCCGAACGCCCGGCCCTCGGCGAAGACCCGCCCGCCGCTGTGCCAGGTCCGGCCGTCGCGGGAGTAGAAATAGCGGATGGTCGCCACGTCGTGGCGCGTCCCCGGCAACAGATCCGCAGCCGCCGTCAGCGAGAAGGCGACCTGCCAGCCGTCGACCGTCGCGACCCGCCCGTGGCGGTCCCGGAGCAGCCACGTGTCCCAGACGTGCACGTCCTCGTTCGGGACCCCCTCGGGCGGGTAGACGACCGGAGCGACCGTCTCGGGCATCCGCCGGATGTGCGCGGCCTGCTCGCGCGTCCATCTCGACCGGGGCGAGACCCCCGACACCGCAGACTCCTCGTCCGCGAAGCGTTCGACCATATGCCTGATGGGATTATACTAATATAAAAGGTTTCTCATACGATATCAGACACGAACGGGCGGTCGCAGTCACGGGGTCGCCCCCGACCGATCCCGGGAGGCGTCGGCCGGCCGCCCAGCGCGGTGAATCGCGCGGAACAGTACCAAAGCTTTAGTAGCGCCGTGATAGTGCGATACGTTGGCATGATCGAGACGGTAGTCCTCGCTGTCAGTAGTACCGACGACCGGCGCCAGAAGCGTCTCGCCGAGACGGCCGCCGACGTGGTCGACGACGGCGGTACCGTGGTCGTGTTCCACGCGTTCGACGCCGACCGCTACGACGAGCTCCTGGACCAGCTGAACATGTCTCCGGACGCCGAAGGGGCGGCCGATGCGCTCGCCGAGCGCCACGGCGTCGCCGCCTCGGTCGCCGACCACCTCGACGGCGCCGGCGTCGACGTGGTCGTCCGGGGCGCGGTCGGCGACGAGAGCGACTCGATCCTCGACGTGAGCGAGGCGGTCGCGGCGGACATGGTGGTGATCGGCGGGCGCAAGCGCTCGCCAAGCGGGAAGGCGCTGTTCGGGTCGACGGCGCAGACCGTCCTCCTGGAGGCCGACTGCCCGGTCACGTTCGTCAAGGAGCGCGCCGGCGAAGGGGAGTGACCGCGACACGCACCGCGGGCCTGGGCGGTACTGCAGCGTCGGGTACTGCTCCGGGTACCGACGGTGGGTGGCTCGGGCGGGCGGTTCCGTCACCGACCTGCGACGTGGTGCTACCGACCCGCGATCGGTCCGTCCCCCTGCCATCCGGTGATGAAGCGGCCGGCCCGCGGCTCGTTCAACGTACACATTTAAGTCGATTCCCGGGAACGGACACGTATGAGCCTCGACGGTGAGCTCCCCGCAGAGATCGCTATGTCGTCGGATCTGGACCGATTGGTCGACCGACGGCGGGAGTTCAGGAGCGATCCGTATCGACCCGACTACCACTTCGTGCCGCCCGGCGGGATCCTCCACGACCCGAACGGCGCGTGTTACTGGAACGGCCGGTATCACCTCTTCTACCAGTTCTGGCCACCCCACGTGACCGACGACCGGCCCTGGGAGGAGGCCATGCACTGGGGCCACGCGGTCAGCGAGGACCTGGTCCACTGGCGAGACCTCCCGATCGCCCTGTCACCGGAGAACGGCCCCGAGGCCGGCTGTTTCAGCGGCCAGGCGCTCGTCGAGGACGACCGCGCGCTCGTGATGTACTTCGGGACGGAGGCGGGCAACTGCATCGCCGCCGCGGACGACGAGTACCTCACGGACTTCGAGCGCGCCGAGGAGAACCCCGTCATCCCGATCGACGAGGACGCTCCGTACGAGATCTTCGACCCGTGTCTCTGGCGCGACGGCGACACGTACCACTCGCTGTCGGGCTGGAAGCGCGACGGCCGCACGGCCGAGTTCCACTTCACCTCCGGGGACCTGACCGACTGGGACTACCGCGGCACGCTCGTCAAGGACGGCTACCACACGAACCCAGAGGAAGACGGTGCCGTCCCCAACTTCTTCGAGCTCGACGGGAAGCACGTCCTCCTGTTTTTCAGTCACAGCCACGGCCCGCAGTACTACGTCGGCGACTACCACGGCGGCACCGACTTCGACATCCGGTCGCACGGCCGGCTGAACTTCGGCCCGGTCGACCACGGCAACCTCCACGCGCCGTCGGTCCTCCACGCCGAGGACCGGTCGATCGCCTTCTTCAACGTCGTCGAGGGCCGCCGCGACTGGCGGGCCGACCCCGAGGAGGGGTGGGCCGGCGTCGTCAGCCTCCCGCGTGCGCTCTCGCTCGACGGCGACGACCTCCGCGTCGAGCCGGTCGAGGAACTGACCGCGCTCCGGACGAACCACCGCCGGGTCGACGACCGGCCGCTCGCGGCCGACGAGGAGTGGGTCGTCCCCGACATCGGCGGGGCGAGCCTCGAACTCCGGGCGGAGATCGACGTCGGCGACGCCGCGGAGGTCGGTCTCTCGGTCCTCCGTTCGCCCGACGGCGACGAGGCGACGACGGTCACCTACTGGGACGACGCGGACGCGCTGGGGATCGAGCTCGGACAGTCGAGCGAGAACCCGGCGGCGCGGAGCCGGCCGCCGGAGGTCGGCTCGCTGTCGCTGGCCGACGACGAGCGGCTGGACCTGCGCGTGTTCGTCGACCGGAGCATCGTCGAGGTGTTCGCCAACGGCCGCCGGACGCTCACGACGCGGGTCTACCCCGACCGCGACGACAGCGTCGGCCTCTCGCTCTCGGCCCGCCGCGGCGCCGCCCGCCTCGAATCGCTCGACGTGTGGGACATGGAGAGCATCTGGTCCTAGACCGCCGTCGCGGACTGTCCGTCCCCCGACGCGGGACTCGCCCGGCCCCGGAACTCGTTCGACTGGTTTCCCGCCGTCCCCGCCCGGCCCCGGAACTCACCTGACCGACTCGGGGTCGGGCAGTTCGGCCATCCCGCCCGCCCGCGTCGTCGACGCCGCGGCGACGGCGTTGGCGCGGGCGAGGACGGAGTCGAGGTCGTCTTCACCCTCGACGAGCGCCGCGACGGCGCCGGCGGTGAACGCGTCGCCCGCGCCGGTCGTGTCGACGGCGTCGACGCGGTGGCCGTCGTGGGTCGCGTCGTCGGCGCCCCAGGGCGCGGCGGCCGTCGCCGACGCGGCGGCGCCCCGGTCGCCCAGCGTCAGGAAGACGGTGTGCGGTCCCAGGTCGTGGAGCTCGGGTGCGACGGCGTCGAGCAGCGCCGCATCGTCGGCGGCGTCCGCGTCGAACCCCGCGGGCCCCAGGTCCTCGGGCGAGGCCTTCACCACGTCGACCGAGGGGAGGAGCCGCCGGGTCTCCGCCGCGAAGTCGGCGTCCGGCCACAGCTCCGGCCGGGCGTTCAGGTCGAAGACGACCGTGCAGTCGCGGGCCTCGGCGCGCTCGACGAGGTCGTGGACGGCCTCCCGGGAGGGGGAACTCGCCAGGAGGACGCTCCCGACGACGACCCACTCGACGGCGTCGAGCGTCTCGTCGGGGACGCGCCCGGGCTGGAAGCGCGTGTCGGCCGTCCCGTCGCGGTAGAACGTGAACCGGGGGCCGCTCGTCGGGTCGCCGCTGACGAAGGCGAGCGTCGTCTTGGCCGACGGGTCGCGCTCGACGAAGCGGTCGGGGAGCCCCCGGTCGGCGAGCACGCCCGCGAGGAACTCGCCGAACGGGTCGGCCCCGACGCGCGTCCAGAACCAGGGTATGTGGTCGAGCTGGGCGAGCCGGACGGCGACGTTCGCCGGCGCGCCCCCCGGCTGGCGGGCGAACCGCTCGGTCGATGCGAGTGGCCGGTCGGCGTCGGGGAGGAAGTCGACGAGCGTCTCCCCGGCGACGAGCACGGACGGGTCCATGTGACCCACCACCGAACCGTCCGACAAAAGTTCGGGGGTTCCCCACCGGCGGTTCCGTCCCGACGGCACGGGCGACGCCGCTCGACCGCCGGCCGCGCGCGAGCCGGCCGGTCACTCGGACTGGCCGACGCGCAGGACCTGCACCAGCGAGTAGACGGGGACGCCCTCGATCTCCTCGACGCCGCGCTTGTCGGTGAGCACGGCGCAGGCCACGGGTTCGCCGCCGCGGTCGCGGACCGCCTCGACCGTCTCGGTCATCGTCGTCCCGCTGGTGATGGTGTCGTCGACGACGTAGCACTCCCGGTCGCGGATCCCCGCGAAGTTGCGGGAAAACGAGCCCGACAGCTCCTCGCTCTCGCCGTCGTCCCACTGGTGTTTGCTCGGCGCGTAGGTGCCCAGATCCGTGTCGAGTTCGCGGGCGACCGTCGTCGCGATGGGCGCGCCGGCCTTCTCGACGCCGATCGTGAGATCCACTTCCTCGCCCTGTTTCGACAGCAGGTCCGCGACCGCGCGGCCCACGTGTGTCAGCCGGGCGCTGTCCCGGCCGATCGCCGACCAGTCCACGTGGATGTCCTCCGGTTCGGTCGTCGACCCGGCCGGGGGAGGCGACTGGGCGTCCCCTCGCTGGACCAGCCAGGCGGCCGTCTCCTTCGAGACGTTGAGTTCGTCGGCGATCTCGCCCTTCGCGAGGCCGTCCTCGGCGAGGGCGGTCGCGCTGCTGATGAGGTCGTCGATGTTCTTCATCCCTCTCGTCGTTCAGACCGGTGGGTGTTAGCCGTTCCGCTGTGTCGCCCCCGGGTGCCGGCGGGGACCCGTCCCGCATCGGGCGCCGGAGCGACCACCGAAACCAGTTTCACCCGTGTCCCCGTGTCGGAGAGTATGGACCGCTACGAGCAGCTGTACCACCTGTACGACGAGTTCGACACGGCGTCGCTCCGGGCCTACCGCGAGATGGTCGACCTGTTCCCGCCGGTCGACTCGCCGGTCGCCCTGTCGTACTGGGAGGACGCGAGCGACGAACTGGAAGCCCACCGCGAGGAGATCCGCGAGGCGTTCCCGGCGACGGGCGAGACGTACGCGGACATCGCGGCCCGCGCGACCCGCGACCAGGCCTTTACCGGCCTCGACCTCTACAACGAGTACGGCCGCGCCGTCTCGGTGCTCGTCCTCGACGTGGACGAGACGCTGCGCTCGGCGGGGACGACCGACAACGAGATCCCCCGCGAGACCCTCCACGCGCTCACCGAGTTCCACCACGCGGGCGTCCCGATCGTCGTCTGCACCGGCCAGACCCTCGAGAACGTCAAGGGCTTCCTGATACAGGGCCTCGGCAACGAGATCGTCCACTCGGGCGACCTGAGCGTCGTCTACGAGAGCGGCAACGGCGTGTTCACGCCCGGTCACGGGCCCGACACCAAGCGCCTGCTGTACGAGGACCTCGACGAGGACGTGCGCGCGGTGTTCGACCGACTGCGCCGGGAGGTGTTCGCCGTCGCCCCCGACTCCGTTCGGCGGGGGTGTCACCTCCAGGGCAACGAGTTCAACGTCACCGTCAAGCCGAACTTCGAGACCGGCAGCGAGGACGCGGTCGCGGTCATCGACACCGCGCTGGTGACGCTGCTTGACCTCCTCGGCGGGGTCGTGGCGACCGAACTCAACGTCGATCCCGGCGGGCACGACGGCGGTTTCCCGCCGGATCACTACGAACCGATCGCCGCTGCGGTCGACGCGGCCCCGGCCGCAGTGGCCGCCGCGGTCGACTGGACCCGCGCGTACTACGCCGGCGCCGACGGGGAGATCCGGGAGGTGTTGACCACGAGCGACGCGCTGCCCGAGGGAACGACGGTCCCGGACCGCGTCGAGGCGTACCTCGACCAGTTCGACGTGGCCTACTACGAGGGCGACGCCGCCGAGGTCGCCAGCCGCGACCTGAACAAGGTCGTCGGCGTCCGAGCGGCGTTCGACGTGCTGGGCGTCGACGACCCGTTCGCGCTCGTCCTGGGAGACAGCAAGACCGACCTGCGGGTGATGGAGTGGGTCGACGACCACGACGCCGGGATCGCCGCCGCGCCCGAGCACGCCTCGCCCGCGGTCCTCGACCACGTCCGGTCGACGGACGACCTCGTGTTCCCGGCCGGCGGCGCGAGCGACCCGCTCGCGACGGTCTACGCGCTCAACCGGTTCGCCGAGACCGCCTGATCCGATCCGGGTCCCACCGGCGGGACCCGGCTACGCCCGCCTCGACACCGCCGACCCCGGTGGCGCGGTCCCGGAGGGATCGGTTCGCGACGGCGCTCGACTCGTCGCACCCCCGATCGGATACTGATAGTTTTCCTATCGTTACTCTATAACCTAAGAGATATTATAGACTTTCGCGGTGTGGCCGGGGCGAGCGCCGGCCCGCCGTCCGGCCGATCCGTGCGCGGAGAGCGCCGACCGAAGCGCAGTTCGCTGTCGGGTCCGACCCGCCGGTAGCCGAGCGCGCGATGGGCCCGAGCGGCTCCGGTCCGCGGTCGATCAGGGTCGGTTCGTAGAGGGGGCCGCGCATCGGTCTGTCGTGGGGTGTCACGGCCCGAATCCGGTGATTCAGGATCCGATTCGATACGACGCTCGCCCCATGTCTGGCGCGAATTCGGCGTGAGTGACCCGCGGGGTCGCGAGGCGAACGCCGACCGGTCGACGGTCGACACTCGTGGGTCCCGGCGGGAGCGTCGAACCGGCCGAGAGACCGTCGTATCGCGATTACAGCGGTCTAACGGCTTGCTATCGGAGTATCACGTTCCCGGGGAGCGTCGTTCGGGCCGGGCGGGAACCGGACGGAGACGAGGCCGCGGCGTTCGAGCGGACGCCGCCTCGCCTGACGGGTTCGGAACTCTGTCAGATCGTGTATAACAAATTAGAATACAATATGTGAAATCGATATTTCTGCGGGAGCGTGACGAAAGACGGGGAGCGGTCGGGCTCGGACCGCCCCGTTTCGGGTCGCCGGTCGCGGCCACCGGCGAGTCGCGTGGTCGGGCCTCGCGCCGTCGGCGGATGCCGGAGGGGAGCGCCGACACCGACGGAGCCAAGGGGGCGGCTGCGAGTTGTCAGGCCGAATGACGACGCTCGACGAGTACCCCTCGGTGTCGCTGCACAACGTCGCGGAGACGGTGCCCGCCGACTGGACGGACGACGGCGACCGGCTGCACCGGCTCCCGGCGGACGTGGCCGCCGAACTCAACGAGATGGCCGACGACCGGGTGCGCCACCCGACCGGGAGCGAACTCCGGTTCGTCCCCGGGAGCGACGACGCGGAGGTCGAGGTCACCCTCTCGGCCGACGAGCCGGGCGAACTCCACGTGTTCTGGGGCGGGTTCCAGCCCTGGAAGCCCACGGACATCGGTCCGGAGCCGACGACGCTCACGCTCTCGGTGCCCGAACGGCTGCGAAAACTCGACGCCGATCTGGACGGACGATACGACCCACGGGTCTGTCGCATCTGCTTCGAGCGCGTCCCCGCGGTCGCCGTCCACGACGTGCGCGGCGACTGCCGACCGCCCGAACCGGAAGAGCTGCCCGACACCCGCTATCTCGCCTACGGCACCTCGATCACTGAGGGCGCCGCGGCCTCCGCGGACCACCTCAACTACGTCTCGCGGGCCGCCCGCGAACTGGGCTGGGACCCCCTGAACTTCGGCTGTTCGGGCTCGGCGTACGCCGACCTGCCGATGGGCGAGTACATCGCCGAACGCGACGACTGGGACGTGGCCACGCTCGCGCTGTCGATCAACATGGCTAACCAGGACTTTCCGGTCGACGAGTTCGAGGCGAAGGCCAGAGCGTTCGTCGAGACGGTCGCCGAGGCCCACCCCGACGAGCCGATCTTCTGTATCACGCTGTTCCCCTACTACCCCGACGTGGTCGCGGGCGGCGACGCCGAGCGCGCCGAAGCCTACCGCGAGACGCTCCGGGAGATCGTCGCCGACACCGACCACCCCGACATCTCCGTGGTCGAGGGCCGCGAGCTGACCGACGTGTCCGGCTACACCGCCGACATCCTCCACCCCGGCGACGCCGGCATGGAGACCATCGGCCGCAGCCTCGCCCGGGAACTCGACGAGCGGGTCGAGTGACGACGCCGACCGGCGGGGCCTGACCCGTCCCGACCGCGCGCGAACGTACCCGCCCCGCTTTTTCAGGTCGCCGACGCCGTTCGGACCGGCCGATAGCCCGGTTCGAGCGGGGAGAACCGCCGGGAGCGACCCCGAGACGGCAGACGCGCGTCAGACGGTCGGCGTCTCGACCGCGACGGTTTAAATACGAGGGGACACAAGCCGCGGCCATGCAGGAGTTCGGCGTCGACGAGGCCGGCAAGGGGCCGGTGCTGGGCTCGATGTTCGCGGCGGCGGTCGCGGTCGACCCCGCCGAGTTGCCCGGCGACGTGGGCGACTCGAAGGGGATCGCCCCGGAGCGCCGGGCGGAGCTCGCCGAACGGATCCGCGAGGTCGGGTCGGTCGGCGTCGCCGAGATCCCCGTCGAGCGCATCGACGACGAGGAGACCGACATGAACTCGCTGACCGTCGCCGCCCACGCCGAGGCGGTCGACGCGCTCGCCGACGCCGTCGAGGAGACGCCGACCGACGACGACCCGCTGGAGGGCTACGTCGACGCCGGCGACACCAACGCCGTCCGCTTCGAGCGCCGCGTCGAGGACGCCGCGGACGCCGCGGTCGACGCCCGCGCCGAGCACGGCGCCGACGAGACCTACACCGTGGTCGGCGCGGCCAGCATCGTCGCGAAGGTGGCCCGCGACGCCCACGTCGAACGGCTGGCCGAGGAGTACGGCGAGGTGGGCAGCGGCTACCCCGGTGACGACACGACCCGGGAGTTCCTCGAAGCCTACGTCGCCGACCACGAGGAGCTGCCCGCCTGCGCCCGCGCGTCCTGGCAGACCAGCAAGGACGCCCTCGCCGCGGTCTCGCAGTCCTCGCTCGGCGAGTTCGAACCCGACGGCGGCCGTGCGGTCGACGAGAGTCCCGAGGAGACCGAAGTGCGCTCCGACGGCAGCGGCCTCCGGCGGACGACGCTCGACGACTTCTGAGACCGGCAGTCCATCGGAGCGGCAGTGGACCGACGACCACTTACGAGTTCGTAAGTTCACTCGAACGATCATGTCAACTTATTATATCTCGTTCTCATCAATTTGCATGAGCGAACGCACGGGGGCGGCGAGTCGGGACGAACGCGGAGCGCGTATCGCGGACGGAGCACTCGGCGCGACAGATCGGCGGCAGTTGTTGCGGACGCTCGGCGCGACCGTCGGGGCGGCCGGGCTGGCAGGCTGCGAGGACGACTTCGGGACCACGGACGAACCGACGGGCACGCCGGTCCCGGCGAACTGTTCCAGGTACACGACGCTCGCCCGGAGCGACCTCAACGGTGGCGCGACGGTCGGGCCGGGGTGTTATCGGGTCGACTCGCTCCACCGTATCGACGAGGGGACGCTCACGCTCGAGGCCGGTGCCGTCGTCGAGTTCGCCGCCGGCGCCGGCCTGGAGTTCGTCGCCACCGACGACGGAGCGGACCCGCCGCGGCTCGAGACCGACGCCAGCGGAAGCGATCCGGTGGTGCTCAGAGGGCGGCGAGCCGAGCGGGGGTTCTGGAAGGGGATCCGCTTCGACGACGGGTCCAGCGGGGCCGGCGCGGGGAGGAACGATCTCCGCGGGCTGGTCGTCGCCCACGCGGGCGGCGAGCCCTGGACGGGCGACGCCGCGTCGGCGGCGGCGCTGTTCGTTCGGGACGCCGAGGTGGCGCTCTCGGAGGCGACCGTGCGAGCGTCCGACAGCGCCGGGCTCGTGGCCAGGGAGCGCAGTTCGGTGCTCTCGGTCGCGAACAGCACCTTCGAGTCGAACCCCCTGCCCGTCCGCGTCCACCCGGATCACCTCGGGTCGTTCGCCTCGGACGTGCTCGTCACCGGGAACGACACCGACAGGATACGCCTCGATTCGACGGGGACGGGGGCCGAGATCTCGACGGACCAGACCTGCGTGGACACCGGCGAGCCCTACGAGGTGGCGACGGACCTCTCGCTCACCGGCGCGCTGACCGTCGAAGCGAGCGTGGAGTTCGAGTTCCGCGACGGGACGGGACTCAGCGTCGACGGCGGCGAACTGTCCGTCGAGGGAACGTCGAACGGCATGGTCAAGTTCCGGGGCGTCGACAGCGGGGCCGGGGCCTGGCAGGGGATCCGCGTCGCCGACGCCGGCTCCGCGACGACCACGTTGAAACACGCCCACATCATGAACGCCGGCGGCGGCGCGTGGACCGGCAACCCCGCGTCGAAGGCGGGACTGTTCGTGCAGGACGCGGTCACCGTCGAGGGCTGCGT
The DNA here is from genome assembly GCF_004698125.1 of Halosimplex halophilum. NCBI lineage: Archaea > Methanobacteriati > Methanobacteriota > Halobacteria > Halobacteriales > Haloarculaceae > Halosimplex > Halosimplex halophilum. Next base: position 326,875 of record NZ_SRHV01000005.1, on the reverse strand, counting down.
CTTCCTCGACAACGCGGTGTGCGGTCTGACCGCCGACGCTGCCGGGTTCGACTTCGCCGTCGAGGACACGGAGTTCGGCGCGAACGACCGCCCCATGCGACTCCCCCCGGACCTCGTTCGACACGTCGCCGGATCGAACAGCTTCCTCGGGAACGACGAGAGCCACGTCTACGTCGGGTACGACGGAACGGAGATGTCGACGACCACGGACGCGACCTGGGCGAGTCTGGAGGTCCCCTACCGGCTGAGTCGGAACCTCCACGTCAGAGCGCCGCTCGAGATCGAGCCCGGGACCACCCTCACGGTCGGGAAGAACAGGACGATCCGCGTCGAGAACGGGTACCTCCGCGCGGACGCCGGCGGTGGGGACCCGGTCGTGTTCACCGGCGTCGAGGAGACGCCGGGCCACTGGACCGGACTCAGCATCCAGACCTCGAACTCGCGGAACCGCCTGCGAAACGTCGTCGTGGAGTACGCCGGTGGCGGGTCCGGAGCCGCCGGGGGCGACAATACGAAGGCGTGTCTCGTCGTCGGGTGGTTCGGCAACGACGGCTGGGCGCTGGACCTCCACGACGCGACGATCCGGGAGAGCGCGAAACACGGGATCAGCACGTACAACCCCGACCTCGACTGCTCGAACGTGACCTTCAGCGACATCGCGGACGCGAACGTCTACGACAACGCCTCCGGCACCGCTCGCTCCGACTGCTGAACGGGGCTCGGTAGCCGAGGGATCCGGCGAGGGGTCCCTACTCGCGCTGTTCCTCGCTGAGCATCAGGTTCCGGAGCACGTCACCGTAGGCCGGGCGGGTGACGAGCACGCCGATGAGGACGCCGACGATGGTGACGATGGCGAAGCCCTGCAGGTCGCCCAGCGAGAGGAAGGCGAGCGGGCTCATGGCGATGATGGTCGTCACGGCGGCGGCGCCGATGACCCAGAACGCCTTGCGGAAGCGGTTCTGGAACACCCTACCGGTCGCGATCTCACCCTCGTTGAGGATCTCGTCGGCGATGATCAGCAGGTCGTCGACCCCGGTCCCGATGACGGCGATGAACCCGGCGATGTACGAGAGATTGAGGGGGAGGCCGATGGCCGCGGCGAACCCGAGCAGCAGGTACACCTCGGCGGCGGCGGTCGCCAGCATCGGGAGGGCGACGCGGGGGTTCCGGTAGCGCAGGAAGACCATCCCGCTGACGGCGAGCCACGCGATCAGGCCCGTCAGCAGCGCCTGCCACTTGAAGCGGTCACCGAGGCTCTGCTGGAGGAACAGGACGGTCCCGTCCTCGACGGCCAGCCGCGTCGGCAGCGCGCCCGCCCGGAGGTTGACCTGCAGGCGCTGGGCCTCGTCGGTCGAGGTGGTCAACATCCGGAAGGTCGGCGCCTTCTCGAACTCGCCCGATTCGATCGACTGGGCGAGCCCGTCGCTCATGAACGCGGCGTAGACGACCTCGCCGTCGACGACCGTGTACAGACACCAGCCCGCGTCCTGGGGGTTCTCCCGCCAGCGACAGCTCGACGGGCTGGTCGCCTGACTCGACGTGAACCCGAGGTCGACGAGGTCGCCGGCGTAGCTCTGTGCGGCGTCCTCGGTCAGCGTGATCGGGACGAACGGCTCGCCGCTCTCGGAGGTCTCGGCGACGCCGACCTGGGACTGTTCGAGCTGGTCGTTCGTCAGCACCGTCTGGTTGCGGTAGGCGGTGCCGTTGCCGGACTCGACGGGGTAGTGCGCGACGATGCTGACCTCGCCCTCGTCGCCGATGAGGTTGAGCACCTCGGTCGTGTTGGCGTTGGGCACGTCGACGACGACGTACTGTTCGCCCGTCGCCGAGCGCTGGGTGGCCACCTGCCCGCCGCTCAGGCCGCCGCGGTTGATCTTCGCGGTGATCGTCTCGACGGTCTGCTGGCGGGTCTGTGCGGTCACGCCGTCGCGTATCGTCGCCGCGTCGGCGTCGAGCCCCGCCTCCGCGAGCGCGTCGCGGAACCGCTGCTCGCTGACGTTCTCGACGAGCACCTCGACGGCGTCGCCGTTGCCGGTGTTCGACACGACGGACACGTCGCCGGTCGAGACGTCCAGCTGGGCGGCGACGGTCTGGCGGACGCTCGCTTGGTCGTCCTGTCCGATGTCGAGGTTCTCGGCGGTCGTCCCGACCAGCGGCGCGCGGATGCGCGACCCGCCCGCCAGTTCGAGGCCGAACTTGAGGTTCGTCGGCCCGTCCGCCGAACTGTAGGCGGAGCTGTTGTTCGCGCCGGCGTCGATCGCGCCGGCCGGCCCGAACAGCGCGAACGTCGACGCGAGGACGAACACGACCAGCATGACGATCCGCCAGTTCTCGCGGAGGTTCACGCGAATCCCCCCTGGGTTCGCGCGAGCTCGTCACGCGCCCTGCGTGTGACGGCGTTCATCGGGCCACCCCCTCGTACTTGTACCAGCGGAGCAGGCTCAGGTTCAGCATGTAGGTGTTGAGCAGGTCTGCGGTCAGTCCGAACACGAGCACGATCGCGAGATCCGGCAACAGCGGGATGCCGAACAGCGACGAGACGATCCACATGACGACCATCGCCGAGATGGACGTGACGGTCATCGTCACACCGGTCTGCATCGCGCGGTAGGTGCTCTCGTAGAAGCTCCCGCGCCGCCGGAGGATGTGGTTGTTCAGCAGGATGTCCGAGTCGACGGAGTACCCGATCAGCATCAGCAGCGCCGCCACCGACCCCAGCGAGAGCTTGATCTGGAAGACGTTCATCAGCGCGAGCGGGATGATGATGTCCGAGAACGCCGAGACGACGACCGCGATGGAGGGCACGAACGTCCGGAAGAGGGCGAACACGAGCAGGCTCATCCCGACGAAGGCGACGGCGACGCCGATCAGCGCGAGCCGCTGGGCGTCGGCGCCGAAGCTCGCCGAGCGCGACTGGATGGAGACGATCTCGTAGTCGGCCGACTGGACGCCCGAACGGATGGCGTCGGTGTCGGTCGACTGCGTCGCGACGATGAACTCGTTCGAGCCGGCGATCGGCTGGACGCTCTCGGCGAAGTCGAGCGTCTGCCTGACCTGCGCGCGCGAGTCGTCTGTCGCTATCTGAACCTCGGTCCCGCCGGTGAAGGCGATCCCCGGTGTGACCGGCGCCCCGGTCATCAGGTACCACCCCGCGAGGACCAGCAACGCGATCGCCAGCACGGCCAGCGGGACGGCCGCCAGCTGACGGTTTGAGTACCGGTCGTAATCGGGTTCCGGTACTACGAACTCGACCATGCCCGTCGGTGTGCGACGCCGGCCGATAAGCCTTCTCCATTGCGCCGGCAGGCGACGGGGCCGACCGGGAGCGACCGCGGATCCCGGCCAGAACGACCGCTCGACGACACGAGTGGCCGACGGAACGGGCGCGAACGCGAGCCGGGACACCCAAAGGCACTTTTTCTTTCGCTCGTTACCACCCACTAACCCGATGTCCCGCAGTCCTTCGCTCCCCGAGCGCCCCCGGCTGGAACTCGACCCCGACATGTCTCCGTCCGAACGACTGGGCGCGCTCACGGACCACTACGAACAGCTCGTCCAGGTGAACCGCGAACTCGAAGCGAAGCTCGAAAGCGCGCGCGAGCGCCGCGAAGAGCTCACGGAGGAGGTCGACCAGCTCGAACGCGAGAACGAGACGCTCAAGACCTCCTCGCTGTACGTCGCCACCGCCGAGGAGATCTTAGACGACGGCGTCGTCGTCAAACAGCACGGCAACAACCAGGAGGTGCTCACCGAGCTCCCCGCCCAGCTGCGCGAGGGGCTCGAAGCCGGCGACCGCGTCGCCATCAACGATTCGTTCTCCATCCAGTCCCAGCTCGAGAGCGAGACCGACGCCCGCGCCCAGGCGATGGAGGTCGACGAGTCCCCGACGGTCACCTACGACGACATCGGCGGCCTCGAGGAGCAGATCCAGGAGGTCCGCGAGGCCGTCGAGCAGCCGCTGGTCGACGCCGCCCAGTTCGACGAGGTCGGCATCGAACCGCCCAGCGGCGTCCTGCTGCACGGGCCGCCGGGCACCGGCAAGACGATGCTCGCCCGCGCGGTCGCCAACGAGACCGACGCCACCTTCATCAAGATGGCCGGCTCCGAGCTCGTCCGCAAGTTCATCGGCGAGGGCTCGCGGCTGGTCCGCGATCTCTTCGAACTCGCCAGCGAGCGCGAGCCCGCCATCATCTTCATCGACGAGATCGACGCCGTCGCCGCCAAGCGCACCGAGTCGAAGACCTCCGGCGACGCCGAGGTCCAGCGGACGATGATGCAGCTCCTCTCGGAGATGGACGGCTTCGAAGACAGGGGCGAGATCCGCATCATCGCCGCCACCAACCGCTTCGACATGCTCGACCGCGCGATCCTCCGCCCCGGTCGCTTCGACCGCCTCATCGAGGTGCCCGAACCGGACGCCGAGGGTCGCAAGCGCATCCTCGAGATCCACACCGAGGACATGAGCCTCGCCGAGACCGTCGACTTCGAGCACCTCGCCGCGGAGACCGACGGCTTCTCCGGCGCCGAACTCGCCTCACTGGCCACCGAAGCCGGTATGTTCGCCATCCGCGACGGCCGCACCGACGTGCGCACCGAGGACTTCGAGGAGGCCTTAGAGAAGATCGAGGAGGGCGACGCCACCGAGGGCCAGCCGGTCGCTTTCTACTAGGGCCCACTTTTTGCGACGGAGAGCTCCTCGCTCGGCCTTCGGCCTCGCTGCGGGGATCCTCCGTCGCAAAAACTTGGGGAAAAAGGCCGGACGGCGCGCTCGCTTCGCTCGCTTGCGTCCGGTGTCTGCGGGAGTGAGCACCGCGAACGACCGCAGGCTCGTCAGAGCTTGCTCTGACGGCGGACCGCGCCTGCGGCGCGGATGCTCGATACAGTCTGACGAGCTATCGTTGCACGAAGACCGCAGGACTATCCCCGGATTGTAACTCGGCCGCCCCGACGAACTCCCAGTAATCGTCGACATCCGTGCCGAGCAGTTGTTCGATCGCCTCCCGAGTGAGCAGGTTCGCTCCCGCGGCGACGGGCGCGAAAAACTCCCGCTTCCCCTCGGGTTCGTCCCGCAGCCACTCCCGGGTCGCCTCGTTCGGATAGTTGAAGATCAGGTAGCCGCCGGGTTTCACGTGGTCGTAGAGCGCCTCGATAGCGTCCTCGATGGCTTCGACGAAGTACAGCGTCGCCATGCAGTACACGATGTCGAACTCCCGACCCAGGTCGAGGTCCGGCAGCGAACGGACGTGAAAGGAGATGTTCGGTAGGTCGCGTCGGTCGGCCACCTCGCGGTCGTCCCGGATCACGTCCTCCGAAAGGTCACAGCAGTAGAATTCGATGTCGGGATGGCGCTCGGCGAGCGCGAACTCGGTGACCGCCGGGCCGCACCCGACCGAGGCGAACGACTCGGGGTCCGCTCCCGATCCGTCGAGGAACCGGTCGACGTACTCGTCCATCTCCTCCCCCGCGAGGTACGCGCACCGCTCGTACTCGCCGCCGGCGTAGAACTCGTTCCACCGATCCCCGGCCATGTGTGCGTCGCTGTACTCCCCAGACGAAATATCCGGCGGCCCCGCGACCACCGACTTACTCGAACGCTTCCGATCACTGTTTAGGCCGATCCTTAGAACTTGTTTAAGGATCAAAACTAAATACGAGACGTTCGACCAGAGAAAACGTATTACGGTGACCGAACACATGGTATCCAGTGACGCCGACGAGGGGGTAACGTCGGTCCGGACTGACGGTCCGGGCTTCCTGACAGACCGCGACGACCTGGCGGCGGTCCGGGAGGAGGCGGTGGCGTTCATCAAGGACAGAGTGACCGCGGCGGGTGCGCGGGGCGTCGTCGTCGGGCTGAGCGGCGGGGTCGACTCGACACTGACGGCGAACCTGGCCGTCCAGGCGCTCGGAAGCGACCGCGTGCTGGGGCTGGGACTGCCCGCCCACACCGACGAGGACAACGCCCAGGAGGCACAGACCATGGCCGAGGGGCTGGGCATCGAGTTCCGCGAGGTCGACCTGCGGCCGCTACTCGACCTGTTCGAGGACCACGTCGCGCCCGAGGTCGCGCCGGACGGGGGCCGGCGGGCCATCGGGAACCTCACCGCGCGCCTGCGGATGTGCGCGCTGTACTACGCGGCCAACGCGCGGTCGTATCTCGTCTGCGGGACGGCGAACCGCTCGGAACTACTGCTGGGCTATTTCACGAAGTACGGCGACGGCGGCGCCGACCTGTTCCCGCTCGGTGACCTCTACAAGACGGAGGTACAGGCGCTCGCCCAGCAGGTCGGCGTCCCGCGGCGGATCGTCGCCAAGGAGCCGACCGCGGACCTGTGGGCCGGTCAGACCGACGCCGGGGACCTCGGCGCTCGCTACTCGGAGATCGACCCCGTGCTCCGGCGGGTCGTCGACCGCAGCGAGCGCGTCGAGGACGTTATCGACGATCTGGACGTGAGCCCGGAGACCGCCGAGACCGTCGCACGGATGTATGTCGACTCGCTCCACAAGCGCGCGGTGCCGCCCACGCCCGGCATCGACGACCGCGGGGACGGGTCGGGCGGCTCCCACCCGCTGCACCTCGCGCCGATGGCGAACGGACTGTGAGGGGTCGGCGAGCCGCTCACTCCTCACAGGCGACTTCGTTGGCGTCGACGCGTTCCGCGGAGAGCAGCGGCGACCGCGTGAGCAGTTCCCGGGACCGGTCCGCGCTGCCGGGGATCGCCGTCCGGTCCATGTTCGGTGGCGTCTCCGGCGTGTAGTTCCGCTGCTCGGTCCCGGTCCCGGCGGCGAGCGCGAAGCCCTCGTAGGCGACCGCCATGTCCCAGCCGATGCAGGCCCACCGCTCGGCCTTGTCGGCGGCGTCGTACCCCTCGCTCATCTCCAGGGCGACGACGCGAAAGCGAGTACCCTCCGGATCCCGGTACCCGCCGGTGAAGCCGGCCTTCCCGCCGAGGTTCGTCGCGCTGATCCGGTCGATCCCGATGAGTTCCCAATCATCGCCCGCTTCCGGGAGCGCCCGCCGAGCGGGTAGTTCTGGCGTCTCCGACGGCGTCGGCTCCGGCGTCGGTGAATCGGTCGGCGCCCGCGGCGGCGCGCTGTCGGTGCCCGAGTCGCTTGGGCCTCCCGTCTGACAGCCGGCCAGCGCGAGCGCACTCGCCGTACCGACCGTCCTGAGGACCGAGCGGCGTGTCGGCGTCACGGGACAGACGGGCGCGCCCGCCGGTAAATACTTTCTCGCCGACAGGCGTGGGCGGTGCCGTTCGCCCGGAAGCGAAACCCCTTAGCGCGCGAGTCGACGAGGCGGAGGTATGAGCACCATCCGGGTCGCGTGGGGGTCGGCCGCCGGCCCGACCGCGATGTCGTCGTTCGACGCGGCGCTGGCCGAGGCGGGCGTCCACAATTATAATCTCGTGACGCTCTCCTCGGTGATCCCCGCGGCGGCCCGGGTGGAGCGCGTCGGCACGGCGCCGGACCTGGGACCGGCCGGCGAGGCGCTGTACGCCGTCGTCGGCCGCGAGACGCTTCCCCCGGGCGCCGACGGCGAGGCTTGCGCGGGCCTCGGGTGGGTCCGCAGCGAGTCCGGCCGCGGGCTGTTCTACGAGGCCAGCGGGACCGACCCCGACGCGGTCGCCGAGGCGGTCGAGGCGGGCCTGCGCCGCGGGATGGAACTGCGCGAGTGGACCTTCCGCGAGGAACCGGAGGTCGTCGTCGAGTCGACCCCCGCCGACCCGGCCGACCACGCCACCGCGGTCGTCGTCGCGGCCTACGGCGGGAGCGAACCGCTGCTCGACTGACCGCGAACGGCGGGAGCGCGCGGCCCGCGCGGCCACGATCGATCGTGTAGAACGGCAAGGTGTACGCCTCTCCCAGGGGTTAAGACCCTGGGCCGCATACGGCCGCGGAAGAGCCCAATGTACGGAAACTCGCCGCTCGGCGACGACGGGTTGGATCCCGAGACGCTCACGCCCGACCAGCGCCGCCGGCTGGAGCGGGACCTCTCGCAGGTCGCCCACCAGACGCGGAGACTCCTCCCCGAGGAGTTCGTCGTCGGGTCGGACCTGACGGCCGGCTCCGACGGCCCCGAGGCCACCGTCGCCGTCCGCCCGCCCGTCGGCCCCGTCGTCTCGGCCGGGTACACCCCCGAGGACGCCGACGCCACGATCGACGAAGACGAACAGGCCGACCTCGCACAGGGGCTGGCCGCCAGCGCCGCCCTCCAGGTCAAACAGGCCCTCTCCAACAACGACAGCCCGGCCGCGCGATAGCGGAGGGCCCCAGTCAGTTCTCGACGGCCGCTTCTGGCGGGTTGTAGAACAGCGCGTAGCCGATGGTCCCGCTGGCCGGGACGCTCCCCACGGCCATCGCGGTCCCCCACGACCACGACAGCACGACGCCGGCGAGCGCCGCGAGCGCGAGCAGCGCCGGGATCAGCGCCAGAACCGCGTCGTGGACCGACACCACACCGCGCGCGTCGCTCGCTGCTGGTCGAAGCACGTGTCAACCGTCGAGCGTGACCTAATTAAATGTTATTACTGCGTGTGCAGTGAGGGGGATCGAGAGGCGGTTGTCTACGTTCACACGGGCACGCTCCCCGAGGAGGTCCCACTCCCCCGGCCGAGATCGCAGATCGAAGACGGAGTAAAAACTCCGACGTTCACCGGACGCCGTGACAGGCCTCGAAGGGTAGATACATTACGCTGCGCCAGTGGCGCTCCCGAGAACCCCGCCCTCCATCGAGTCCCGAAAATATACATCAATTATACATATTCGGAGCTCTATGGGTTATCGATGACCGAAGACGCCAGTGACGACGCGAATACCGAACGTATCGCTCCAGCGGAGGTCGAGCGCGAGCTGCTGCGACTGTTTGACACCGGCACGCTACGAGCGGGCGATTTCGATCGACCCCCCCAAGAGATCGCCGAGGAGATCCGCACTCAAGCGGCCGCGTACAATCGGATAGTCCGGCCTGCTGCCGACTTATCGGGCGACATACTGCAGGCGACCACCGGGCGGTTGGCAGAGACCTTCGATAGTCTCGAAGATCCGGACGGGGAGGTCCAGCCCCCCGACGAGTTGGCAGATGAGTTCGAACAGGACTACGATGAAGGCTCAGAGGCAGTCCGTACAGCCGACGAGATATTGAACGTCTTGGTACCGCTCTACGTCAGGTCACAGATGCACACTGGCGAGTCGTTCACGTTTCTGGACGTCTACAGAGACGTGCGAGATGTGAGTCCCGAGACAGCGAAGATGTACTCGGGGGTGATCGAGGTACTCAGCCGGGCTGACGTCCTGAGCGACTACGGTGAAGATACCTGAACGCCAGTTCCCTCGCGTCAATTTGAACGGCGCCGGGACGACTTCGGAGCGGCCGCCGAAGTCGGTTAGTTCGGCGTCGGCCCCTTCTCGGTCGGTCACTTCCCCCAGAAGGGGTCGCGGTTGCGCCGCTTCTCGAGGTACGCGTTGAGCGTCTCGAGTTCGCTGACGGGGATGTCCTCCGAGAGCTCCTGTTCGAGGATCTTGGCGTGTTTCTCGGGGATCTCCGTCCAGAGTTCGTCCCCTTCCTCGATCTGGCGGCCGACGGTGGGGCCGTCGATGGAGACGGCCGCGCGCTCGCCGCGCTGTAGTTCGTCGACGTCCTCGCCCTCGTCCTGGATGGACTTGAGCAGGCCCACGCGCTCGGGCTCGCTGCCCTCGAACAGCGCGACGTTGGAGTTGCGTCTGAGCGTGCCGCCGAGCACCTCGACGCCGACGACGGCGGGATCGGACTGGCGGAAGGTGTGGTCGTCGAGGATCCGGAAGCGGGCGGGCCGGGTGATATTTTCGAGGACCTGGTCCTGCTGGGCGCGCTCGCGCTCCTCGACGAACTCCTCGTACTCCTCGACCAGCCGGTAGATCACGTCGTGGTCGAAGACCCGCACGTCCTCCTGTTCGGCCAGGTCCGCCGCGTCGTCGAGCACCTCGACGCCGAACCCGAGGATGGTGCGGTGTTTGTCCTCGTTGGCCGTCTCGGCGACGCGCACGTCCCGCGGCGCGATGTCGCCGACCTCGGCGCGGACGATGGGGATCTCCTCCTCTTCGAGCGTCGAGGCCAGGGCCTCCAGGCTCCCGAGCGTGTCGGCCTTGACGACGACGCCCTCCTCCTCGGTCTGGACGGCGATGTCCGCGAGTTCGGCGCGGACCTCCTCGATCACGTCGTCCACGTCGCGGTCGCCGACGACGCGGATGGGCGCGCCGGCCATCGCGTCGTCGAGGTCCGGCGCGGCGATCTTGATGCCGTCGGCGGCCTTGACCGAGTCGACCTGTTCGAACTGGCCCTCGGTGCGGATCTCCTCGAGCGGGCGCGGGCGCAGCAGCGCGCGGACCTCGGTGACGATGGGGCCCTCGACGCCGCCGACCACGATCTGGTCGTCGGCCGAGATGGTGCCGTCGTAGATGATGGCGTCGACGGTCGCCCCGAAGCCCTGGGTGTCGGTGACCTCCAGTACCGTGCCGGCGGCGGGCCCGTCCACGTCGACGGCCATCTCCGCTTTCATGTAGCGCTGGGAGAGGCCCATCATGACGGTCAGCAGGTCGGGGATGCCCTCGCCGGTCTCGGCGGAGACGGGGACGACGCCGACGTTGTTCTGGAAGTCCTGGACGCGCCAGTACATGTCCGCCGAGAAGTCGTTGTCGGACAGATCGCCGATGAGCTCGTAGAGGTTCTCGTTGAGGTCGCTCTGGACGCGGTCGGTCTGGGCCTCGATGGTCTGCTTGCTGGGGGCGTTCGGGTTGGGGTTCCAGCCGGGCGTGGTGTCGATCTTGTTCGCGGCGACGATGAAGGGGGTCTGCGTGCGGCTGAGGATGTCGACGGCTTCGAGCGTCTGGGGCTGGAAGCCGTCGTTCACGTCGACGACGAGGATCGCGATGTCGGCCAGCGCCCCGCCCCGCGAGCGCAGCGTCGAGAAGGAGTGGTGGCCGGGCGTGTCGATGAAGAGGAGGCCGGGCAGGTCGAAGTCGTCGGGGTCGACGAGTTCGCCGGCGATCTCGGAGATCACGTCGAGCGGGACCGCGGTCGCGCCGATGTGCTGGGTGATCGCGCCGGACTCGCCCTCGGTGACCGCGGAGCCGCGGATCTCGTCGAGCAGGCTGGTCTTGCCGTGGTCGACGTGGCCGAGTACGGCGACTATCGGTGTCCGAAGCGTCGCCTCGGACTCGTCGTCGGTGTCTGTCGGTTGTGAGTCTGCCATCCTATCACCACAGAAGTTCGGTTGTCTCGGATCAGCCCCGCGGGCCGGATAAGTGATCTCATCTGCCCGTGCGCGCGCCCGCCGTCGCTCGCACGGGGCTACTCCGTGACGGTGAACGAGCCCGTCATCCCGGCAGTTCGGTGGGGGCTGCAGTAGTACTCGTACTCGCCGGGCGTCTCGAAGGTGAACGACAGCTCGTGGCCCTCGTCGTAGAGGTCGCCGTCGCCGCCGGCCGTCCCCGAGAACGCCGACCCGCTCGGGGTCGTCGCGGGACGCACGTTGTGCCCGGAGCTGTGCCACACCCAGACGACCGTCTCGCCGGTCGCTATCTCGAAGGTCTCGGGCGAGAACGACAGTCCTCCGTCGGCGACGGCGACGACCTGCGCGGCCTGCCTGGGTGTCGCCGTGGGCGTCGGCGTCTCGGTGGGCGTGGGACTCGCGGTCGGCGTCCCCGCCGAGTCGGGCGTGTCGGTCGGCGTCGCGGTGGGCGTCGCCTCGGCGGTGGGTGAGGGGGTGAGCGTATCCGTCCCGGGCGTTTCCGTCGGCGTCGGGCTCTCGGTCGGCGTCGCGTCGCCGTCGGTCCCGGAGCCGTCGTCGGTTTCGGTGTCGTCGTCCCCGCCGCAGCCGGCGACGGCGGCGGCGAGCGCGGTTCCACCCAGTCGGAGCAGGCTACGGCGGTCCATGCCCCCCGCTCAGGACCGTCGCGGAATAAACCCCGCGACGCTCCGGACCACTCGGTGGGCGAGGCTGCGTCACCCGGCGGGCGACGCCCCGTCACTCGACGACGGTGAACGAGCCCGTCATGCCGAGGTTCCGGTAGGGGTAACAGCGGTACTCGTACTGGCCGGCGACCTCGAAGGTGTGGGCGAAGGTGTACCCCTCGCCGTAGGTGGTCCCGTCGCCGCCGGGGGTGCCGGTGAACGTCGAGCCCCGCGGCCGCGCGGTCGCCCGGACGTTGTGGCCGGACGCGTGCCACACCCAGACGACCGTCTCGCCGGTCGCTATCTCGAAGGTCTCGGGGTCGAACTCCCCCGACCCGTCGGCGACGGCGACGACCTGGTCGGCGTCGCTCGGCGCCGGCGTGGGCGTCGCCGTCGGCGTGGCAGTGGGGGTCGCCGTCGGCGTCGGCGTCGGCTCCGCGGTCGGCGTCGCCGTCGGCGCGGCGGTCGGCGCGCCGGTCGTGGCGGCCGGCGGGTCGCTCGGTGCCGGATCGTCGTCCGGCGTCGCCGTGCCGTCACCCGATCCCAGCCCGCACCCCGGGACGAGCCCCGCGAGCGCGACGGCGCTCGTCCGCAACAGGCGTCTGCGCTCCATGGCGACGACATGGACGACCACCCGCATAATCCCGGTGGTTCCGGCGACTGTGAGCCCGCGGCGGGCCCCGACGGACCGCACAGCGGGCGTCACGCGGTCGTCAGACGGCCCCGTGGCGTTTATGGGGCCTCACTCGGTAGTCGGGAGTATGGCCGAGATACTCGCCGAGAACCTCTCCGGCAAGGCCGTCACCGGAACGGACGGCGCCGAGATGGGGATGCTGTACAACATCACGATGGACCTGGAGACCGGTCGGTTGCAGAACCTCATCATCGAGCCCAACGAGCACCTCGACAACTCGCAGTTCGAGGTCGACGAGCAGGGCCACCTCCTCGTGCCCGTCGACCGCGTCCAGGCAGTCAAAGACCAGATGATCGTCCAGCGCTAAATGTACGTCCTCGACGCCTCGGCTTTTATCAACGAGTATCACACGACCGAACAGCAGGCCACGATCCCGCTCGTCCGCGAGGAGCTGGAGGACGAGAGCGCCTACCGCTACGACGCCATGGAGGGGTCGGGCATGCACATCCACATCCCCGAGGAGGAGACCGTCGAGCGGATCGAGCGCGCCGCCCGCGAGACGGGCGACCTCGAGACCCTCTCGGAGACGGACATCCGGCTGGTCGCCGCCGCGTTCGAGCTCGACGGCCGGCTCGTCACCGACGACTACGCCATGCAGAACGTCGCCGAGAAGCTGGAGGTGGCGGTCGAGCTCATCGCCCGCGAGGGGATCACCGAGCAGCGCGACTGGCGCTTCCAGTGTTCCGGCTGCGGCCGCGAGTTCGACGAGAACCACGACCGCTGTCCCGTCTGCGGGAGCGACCTCACGCGGAAGAACCCCGCCTGAGCCGCCGCTCGCGAGTCCGCCCGAGCCGCCGTTGGCCAGCCATCCGCCCTCGGCGACTGCCCCAGTCCCGCCCACCCGCTACTGGGTCTGTTCGTCGAGCTGTTCGAGCCCGGTGTCGACGAGCTGCCGGAGTACTTCCTCCTCCGTGAGGTCGTACTGCCGGGCGATCGCCTCGATCTCCCGGGCGCGGTCGTCGTCACAGACGACCGTGTAGCGGGTCGGCATACACCCCGTATTTTCGCCCGCTCGGCTTAACTACCCGTCAGACGGCCGTCAGACTGCGATTCCTGGCAGTCGAGTCGGGGAGTCGCGGAGTCGGGTTCGGCGCCGACGGGGCCGGCCGCTCACCCGCCGACGGCGCCGGTCGCCTGCAGGTACTGCAGGAGGAAGCTCATCGTGTTCCACAGCCCGTGGACGACGACGGGGACGGCGATGTTCTCGGAGAGCTCGTACAGCGTCCCGAGGACGAGCCCGAGCGCGGCGGCCACGGCGAGCGTCGAGACGACGCTGCCCTCCGAGCCCAACAGCGCGAAGTAGTGCATCGCGCCGAAGACGGCGCTGGCCAGCACGACCGCGGGGACGACGCCGTAGGCCCGGCGGAAGAGTCCCTGGACGATCCCGCGGAACAGCAGCTCCTCGGCGGGCGCGACGAACAGGAAGGTCACGGGGATCAGGTAGAGGAAGCGAACGGGGTCCTGCTGGCCCTGCGTGATCACCTGGTTGGTCGCGCTGTCGACGCCGGCGGCCTGGATGACCGCCGACAGCGCCGACGCGACGGCGAACAGGGCGACGAAGCCGGCGACGACCCAGCCCAGGTCCCGGAGCGACGGGACGGCGACCTGGAAGAACTGCTCGTCGGAGCGCCACGTGAGATAGGCCGCGACGACGGCGAAGAAGCCGACGAACTGCGTGGCCGTCAGCGCGGCGTAGGCCAGCGGCGGCAGCGTCGCCGTCGACGTGACGTCGAAGCCGAGCGCGCTCAGGACCGACCCGGCACCGGCGATCAGGAAGGTCCCGAGGATGAACGCCGAGACCACCAGCGCGATCGAGTGGAACAGGCTCTCGACGCGAGTCTCCATGTCGGCGACGCGGTAGTACTCCGTACCCATCTGCGTGGCCGCCGGTAGGGAGTCCACGGGTTTGACTGCACCGGTCCCGCGGAGCCGTTCAGTTCACAATATTCGTTGAGTAGTTGGTTCTGGTGCGGGTGAAATGAGCGCGACAGCGACCGCAGTCGACAGCAGGCGACGAAAGCCCTCGGCGCGCTCGCTAGCTTCAGGATCGGCCGCAGGGGACAGCGAGCGATGAAAGCCCTCGCCGCGCTCGCGGTCGCTGAGCGGGATACCCGCGCTCTCGGCACCGCCCGCGCGGATAGTGCCCGCTCAGACGACTCAACTGGACGCGAGCGCGCCTCGCCCTTTCAGTCCACCAGGACCGCAACCGCCTCGCACAGCACCGCAGACGGCCACGAGCCTCCCCAGCCGATTCGCGACACACGAGTCGCGAATCCCTCGCGCGGCTACCGTCGCGCGCATGAACGCGCGCTCCAGCGCGCGCCGACCGCACCGCGACCGCTTACCGAAACGGCTCCTGCCTGTACGCCAGCAGTGACGCTGGTTGGGACTCTGTCGCTCGCCGGCTACTCGACGACGAGTTCCGTCTTCTCGCGTACGGCGTCGGCCTCCTCGAAGTCGCCGCCGCCGAGCAGGCCGCGGGCGGCCTTTTTGCCCCACTCGACCGCGGGCTGGGTGAACGTCTCGACGCCGTAGAGTTCGCCCGCCAGCACGCAGGCGGCCTCCATGTCGAAGAGGAGCCGGCCGACGCTCTCGGCGTCTACGCCGTCGATCTCGACCCGCACCGAGGGGCGCTCGGCGGCGGCGAGGCTCGCCTCGGTGGCCTCGAACTCCGCGTCCAGCAGCGTCCCCAGGTCCTGCCCGCCGAGGTATTCGAGGGATTCCACGTCCGTCTCCGGAATCCGGCAGTCCGGGCGCTCGCGCGGGCGGACGACGGTGACGAGCTTGTCCCGGGGTCCCGCCCGGTAGAGCTGCAGCTGGGAGTGCTGGTCTGTCGCGCCGAGCGCGCGAGCGGGCGTCTGGCCCCCACCGTCCTTCCCGAGGCTCTCGGCCCACAGCTGGGCGAACCACTCGGCGAACGACTCCAGCCCCTCGGCGTAGGGCATCATCGCGTTGATCGTCGCGCCGCGCTCGTCGAGCGCGTAGGCGACCGCGCCGTAGGCGTAGGCCGGGCAGTCGTACAGCGAGCCCGCGAGCGCGTCGGCGCCCGCGCGACCCCCGGCGAGCAGCCCCTCCAGGTCGACGCCCATCAGCGCGGCGGGCACCAGCCCGACCGTCGACAGCGCCGAGAAGCGGCCGGGGACGCCGTCGGGCACGTCCAGCGCCGGCAGGCCCTCGCGCTCGGCCAGCTCGCGGAGCGGGCCGGACTCGCCGGTCGTGACGACGGTCCGCTCGGTCCAGTCGACGTCCGCCGATGCCATCGCCTCGCGGACGACGAGGAAGTTCGCCAGCGTCTCGGCGGTGGTCCCCGACCGCGAGACGACGTGGACGACCGTCTCGCCGAGCGGCAACTCGTCGAGCAGCCGGTTCACGTGGGCGGGGTCGACGTTGTCCAGCGCGTGGTGGTCGACCGGCGAGTCGCCGGCCAGCGCCTCGGTGATCGTCACCGCGCCCAGCGCCGACCCGCCGATGCCGACGGTGAGGACGGCCTCGGGATCGAAGCCGTCGACGGCGGCCTCGATCTCGGCCGCGTCGGCGCGTTCGGGCAGGTTGAGTGCGGCGTAGCCGAACTCGTCGTCGGCCATGCCGCGGGCGATCCGGTCGTGGGCGTCGGCGACGCGCTCGTCGAGGTCGTCGAGGGCCGCCCGCTCGATGCCGGGGTCGGCCTCGCTCGCCAGCGCGTTCCCGATGTCGATCTTCATGGCCGGGTGGTCGCCCGGAGAGGGGATAGTCCTTTTCGGGTCGCGCCGGCCGGCCGTCACGGCGCGACCGGACGGCTCCCGGACGGCCCCTGACCGTCGAACGGGTGGTTTATTCCTGACCGCGCCGAACCCTCCGGGGATGAGCGACGCCACGGACGAGGTGGGCGCTGACGGGGAGGTCGCGTCGGCGTCGAGCGACGGGGGCGCCGCGGAGACGTACAAGGGGATCCTCACGGCCTACCCCTACGCCGTCCGCGCGAGCGACTCGCTGGCGTTCCGGATCTACGCGGGCACCAGCGCGCTGTTCGGCGCCGGGATCGTCCTGCTGTTCACCTTCGCGGTCGTGACGCTGCTGGGGTCGACCGCCGAGGCGCCCGGCGGCTCGTTCACCTTCTCCCGGGCCTTCTTCCTGTTTCTCATGCTGCTGGTCGTCGCGCCGCTGGTGGCGCCGGTGCTGTTCGTCGCCCGCCGCCACCGCCGGACCGGGTCGGACACCCGCTACGACCGGCAGATGGCCGCGACGGGCTACGGGTTCCTCCTGGCGATGTACGTCGCCCTCGTGATCACGACGCCGACCGACCTGCGGGAGGACCCCGACGGCGCCCTCGGCGCGGTCGCCGAAGTCCTCTACGGGCTACCCAACGAAGCGGCGGTCGTCCCGCCGGTGGCCGCGGCGCTGCTGATCTACCTCACCCATCGACAGCTCGGGTAACCGGCGCGGCCCCGCGCGGACGAGGGGCCGTCGGCGCGAGTCGCCGTCGAAACGGGGAAAAGCCCCGACCGGCTACGGACGCCCATGAAGACCGGGACGTTCGTCGTCACGGAGGCCGACCCCGAGTCGGCGGTGTTGCGCGACGTGAGCGACGGGCAGATCCACACGCTGGGCTCGAATCCCGACCTGGAGGCCGGCGTCGCCGTCGAGGGGACGCTGGCGCCCGAGCCGCCGATGGACGTGGTCTGGACCGTCGAGGAGATCGAGCGGCAGTTCACCGTCTCCGTCGAGGAACACGACGAACCGCCCACCCAGCGGGCCCGCGAGACCGCCGCCGACCAGCCCGTCGGCGAGGTGACCACCCACGAGCGCGCGGGGACGGGGGAGGTCCACGTGCTGACCGTTCCCGAGGACGCGACGGAGGGTGCCGTCGCCGACGTGCGCGACGACGAGGCGACCGTCGAACGCGCCGCCCGCCTCGGCGTCGAACGCGTCGAGATCCGCTCGGAACCCGGCGTGGTGAGCGTCCGCTACCTGCCCTGAGTCCGGGTTTCTACAGCCGACTCCCTCACGGCCGGCCACCGCTCGCGACAAACGGGCAAACATTCAAACGGCAGTCAGACAAACAGACAGACGTGCCGATCGACATCGAGCGGTTCGAGCGCGAGGGGGAGTTCGGGAGCGAGGAGACCAACGCGGCTCGAATCCTGGAGTTTCTCGCCGCGAACGACGACAAGGCATTCCGGCGTGGCGAGATCGCCGCCGAGACCGGCATCGATGCGGATACCGTGAGTTCGGTGTTGCACCGGCTGAAGACGCGCGACCTCGTGCGACACAAGCGGCCCTACTGGGCGGTCGGCGACCCGGAACGGCTCCGCGAGGCGAGCGCGACGAGCGACTCGCTGGCCGCGCTCAACGACCGGCTCGGGACCGAGGACATGGACGAGTGGCGCGAGGCGGCCGAACGGAGCGACGACGGGGAATGACGCTCGAACGCGGCGACGTAGTCGCGGTGAGCGACCCGTTCGACGACAACGAGGCTCGTCCGTTCGTGGTGGTCAACACCGACGACCACCCGTTTCACGGCGAGCAGTACGTCGCGCTGACGCTCACGACCCGCACCTGGTTCGACGGGACGATCCCGCTCTCCGACGGTGATTTCGTCGAGGGCGGGGTTCCGGACGACAGTTTCGTCGTCCCGTGGGGAGTCGCGTCGCCCGGTGAGAGCGATATCGGCGAGCGGTTCGGTCGGCTCCGGTCGTCGACCGTCGACGACGCCGTCGAGGCGCTGACGACGTATCTCCGCTGAGGGCTACTCCGTCGGGCCGCCCGCGCTCTGGACGCGCCAGCCGCCCTCGACCTCGCAGGCGTCGCGGACCTCGTACTCGATGGCCGTCGACTCGCCGACGGCATCGCCGCCCTCGACGGATTCGACCCGTAGCGGTACGTCCAGCGTGTCGCCACAGCAGCCGACGCCGGCGAACTGCTCGGTGGTCTCCCCCGCCTCGACGCGCCCGAGCGTCTTCCGCAGGTACGCGCGGAACGGCGACCCGTCGAGTTTGTCCCGCCCCCACGTGCTGAGGTCCGACGGGTAGGACAGCACCACCTTCGTCGCCGCGTCGTCCCCTGATTGTCGCTGGTCTGTGCTCATCGGTCGGTGTTGGGTCGTGACGCGGAAAGGGGTTCCGTCGGTCGTCGGTTCGAGTCGAAACGGGGGGATCGAGGGCTGAGACGAGGGTGCGACTCAGATCAGCCCTTCGAACTCGTCCAAGAACTCGTCGTAGGTGTCGATGGCCGACTGGATCGGGTCGGAACTCGTCATGTCGACGCCGGCGGCCTCCAGCAGTTCGAGCGGGTACTCCCGCGAGCCGCTGGCGAGGAACTCCCGGTAGCGCTCGGCGGCCGGTTCGCCCTCCTCCAGGATGCCCTGCGCGAGCGCGACGGCGGCGGAGATGCCCGTCGCGTACTGGTAGACGTAGAACGCCCGGTAGAAGTGCGGGATGCGCATCCACTCGCGGGCGATGCGGTCGTCCACGTCCGCGTCGGCGTAGTACTTCCCCTTGAGGTCGCCGTACAGTTCGTCCAGCCGGTCGGCGGTCAGCGCCTCGCCGTCCTCTTCGAGTCGGTGGGTCTCGTGCTCGAACTCCGCGAACATCGTCTGTCGGAACAGCGTCGACCTGAATCGTTCGAGGTACTGGTTGAGGACGTGCCGGCGCAGACGCTCGTCGTCGACCACATCGAGCAGATGGTGGGTGAGGAGGGTCTCGTTGACCGTGCTCGCCACCTCGGCGACGAAGATCTCGTAGGAACTGTAGACGTACGGCTGGTGTTCGCTGGTGTACTCGGAGTGCAGCGAGTGGCCCAGCTCGTGAGCGAGCGTGTACATCGAGGCCACGTCGTCCTGGTAGTTCATCAGGATGAACGGCTGGGAGTCGTAGGTCCCGCCCGAGTAGGCGCCCGACTGCTTGTTCTCGGTCTCGTAGACGTCGACCCATCGCGATTCGAGCCCCTCGGCGAGCCACTCCTGGTACTCCTCGCCGAGCGGTTCGACGGCGCCGGTGACCCACTCGCGGGCCTGGTCGTACTCCACGTCGGGGCTCTCGCCCTCGACCATCGGGACGTACAGGTCCCACATCTTGAGTTCGTCCGCGCCGATGGAGCGACGCTTGAGGTCGGCGTGGCGCTGCAGCACGTCGAGGTTCTCGTCGACGGTGTCGACGAGCGTGTCGTACACCTCGACGGGGACGTTGGGGCCGTCCAGGGCGGCCTCGCGGGCGGTGTCGTAGTCGCGGGCGCGGGCCAGTTTCACGTCGGTCTTGACGCTGTTCCTGTAGGCGGCGGCGATAGAGTTGCGGTACTCCTCCCACTCGTCGTAGAAGGTCTCGTACACGTCGCGGCGAAAGTCGCGGTCGGGGTTCTCCTGCAGCGTCGTGAAGTTGTTGAGGGTGATCCGCCGGGGCTCGCCGTCTGGGTCCTCGACGCTGGGGAACTCCACGTCGGCGTTGACGAGCATGTTGTACACCTCGCCGGTCGAGCCCAGCACCTCGCCCAGATCCGCGAGCAGGTTCTCGACCTCGGCCGAGCGGGTGTGCGGTTTCATCCGCAACACGTCGTCGAAGTAGTGCTCGTAGACTTCCAGATCGGGGTTCTCTTCGATGTACTGCTCGACCGTCTCCCGGTCGAGGCTCTGGATCTCGGGTTCGAGGAAGCTGGCGGCCGAGGAAGCCTCAGAGGAGAGCGACTGGGCCCGCGAGGACAGCGCCTGGTAGTGGCTGTCGGCGGTGTCCTCGTCGCTGCGCATCCGGGCGTAGGCGGAGACGTTCGCCACCTCGCGCATGACCGATTCGTAGGTCTCTAGGCAGTCCTGCAGGGTCTCGGGGTCGTCGGTCGCCCGGCCCTCGAAGGCCCGGAGGTCGTCCAGTCGCTCCTGAACGGACTCGAAGGCGGCCTCCCACTCGTCGTCGTCGGCGTAGAGGGATTCGAGCTCCCACTTGTACTCCTCGTCGATGTCGCTGCGCTCGGGCACGGAACTCATGGCACGGAGTTGGCGCCGTCGCGCCGTAAGCCGTTCGATGCCGGAAGGGGTGGGCCCGACGGCTACCCCGCGGAGTCGCGAAGCCCGGGTCGGCCCGGCCGCCGGACGGCGCGCTTTTGTCGCCGGCGACGCCAGGGGCGGTATGGACGGATCCGACGCCGGCGGGTCGCTCGCCGGCGACGACCCGGCGGCCGCGGCGCTGGGGCGCGCCTGGCTCGCCGACGACTCGTGGGAGCTGCTGACGCGGCTGACCGAACTCGACGACCGGCTGGGCGGCCACCCCGGCGACCGCCGCGCGGCCGAACTCGTCGCCGACGCCTTCGAGTCGGCGGGCGTCCGCGCGGTCCGCGAACGGCCGTTCGACGTGAACCGCTGGACCCGCGGGACGACCGACCTCGCCGTCGCGGTTCCAGACCGCGGGGTCGAGCGGTCGTTCGAGGCCGTCGCGCTCCCGTACTCGCCGGCCCACGAGTGCGAGGCGCCGCTCGTGGACGTGGGCTACGGCACGCCCGCGGAACTGGACGAGGCCGAGGTGGCCGGCGCCGTCGCCGTCACGCGCACCGCGACGCCGCCCGACTTCGGGCGACCGTACCACCGCGCCGAGAAGGTCGGGCACGCCGCCGCGGCGGGCGCCGAGGCGTTCGTCTTCACCAACCACGTCCCCGGACAGCTCCCGCCGACCGGCTCGCTCCGGTTCGACGCCGAGGCCGCGATCCCCGGGCTCGGCGTGAGCAGGGAGACCGGCGAGTGGCTCCGCGAGTACGCGAGCGAGGGCGCCCGGGCGCACCTGCGCGTCGACGCCGAGACCGAGCCCGGCACGAGCCGCAACGTCGTCGGCCGGGTCGGGCCGGGGACGGAACCGGAGCCGGACCCAGACGACCGCGGCGAGCGGGCGGCGCCCGACGGCGAGGTGGTCGTCGTGGCGCACTTCGACGCCCACGACGTGGGCGAGGGGGCGCTGGACAACGGCTGCGGGATCGCGACCCTTGCCGGCGCGGCCCGGATCCTGAGTGCGATGGACCTCGACCGCCCCGTCCGGCTCGCGGGCGTCAGCTGCGAGGAGCTCGGGCTGGTGGGCAGCGAGGCGCTCGCCGACCGCCTCGACCTCGACGGCGTCCACGCCGTGGTCAACGTCGACGGCGCCGGCCGGTACCGCGACCTGAGCGCCCTCGTTCACGCCTCCGACGCGATGGGCGACCTCGCCGAGGGCGTCGCCGACGCGGTCGGCCACCCCGTCGACGTGCAGGAGCGGCCACACCCCTACAGCGACCACTGGCCGTTCCTCCGGGCGGGCGTCCCGGCGCTGCAGTTGCACAGCAAGAGCCCCGACGCCGAGGGGACGTGGGACCGCGGGTGGACCCACACCCGCGCCGACACCCGCGACAAGGCCGACCGGCGGACGCTCCGCGAGCACGCGATGCTGGTCGCCCTGTTCGTCCGCGCGGTCGCCGCCAGCGACCTGCCGCGGCTCGACCCCGCGGCCGTCCGCGACGCGCTCGAAGAGTACGGCGCCGACGAGGGGATGCGCGCCGCCGACATCTGGCCCGACGAGTGGGCGTGAGCGTCGGTCCGGCGGCCGCGAGGTCACCGCCGCCGACCGCCGCTCAGTCGACGCGGCCGACCGGTCGGGCGTTCTCGCTCAGGTCCGTCGCCAGGTCCCTCGCGGTCTCGCGGAGTCGGTCGGCGACACCCGGGTTCTCGTCGGCCACGTCGAACCGCTCCTCCACGTCGCTGTGGAGGTGATAGAGGTCCCCGGAGTCGAGGCGGAGCTTCCAGCCGTCGGCGTCGCGGACCGCGTCGAAGTCGCCGCCGCCGGTCTGGTAGAGGTAGCTGTCGCGGGGCGAGTCCGCCGACTCGGGGTCGGTCAGGAGGTCGGTCGCGTCCTCGCCGTCGAGGGCCCGGTCGGCGGGCGGGTCGACGCCGGCCAGGTTCGCCAGCGTCGGCAGGAGGTCCATCGTCGTCACGAGTTCGCTGCAGACGCTCCCGGCGGGGACCGTCCCCGGCCAGCGCGCGATAGCGGGGACGCGCGGGCCGCCCTCCGCGACGGAGAACTTGCCGCCCGAGAGGTGGCCGGGGCTCCCGCCGTCGACCCCCTCCTCCAGCCAGGGCCCGTTGTCCGAGGTGTAGATCACGAGCGTCTCGTCGTCGATGCCCAGCCGGTCGAGCGTCGCCAGGATCCGCCCGACGCTCCAGTCGATCTCCTCGATTGCGTCCCCGTAGTCGCCGCGCCTGGAGGCGCCGTCGAACCCCTCGGAGGCGTGCAGCGGGACGTGGGGCATGGTGTGGGCGAGATAGCAGAAGAAGGGGCCGTCGCGGTTGTCCTCGATGAACTCGACGGCCTCCTCGGTGTACCGGCGGGTGAGCGTCGACTGGTCGACGGGCGCCTCGACCACCTCCGTGTCCCGCATCAGCGGCAGGTCGCGGTACTTCCCCTCGGTGTGGGCGGCGCCCATGTCGTTGGAGTAGGGCACGCCGAAGTACCCGTCGAACCCGTGGTTCGTCGGCAGGAACGGCTCGCGGTCGCCGAGGTGCCACTTGCCGATGCAGGTCGAGGCGTACCCGGCCTCGCCGAGCACCTCCGGGATCGTCGTCTCGTCGGGGTGCAGTCCCTCGTCGTCGCCGGGGAACAGCACCCACTCCTCCAGCCCCACCCGGGCGGGGTAGCAGCCGGTCAGCAGCGACGCGCGCGACGGCGTGCAGATGGGCGCGCCCGCGTAGAAGCTCGTGAACTTCGCGCCCTCGCTCGCCATCCCGTCGAGGTGCGGCGTCTCGATGTACGGCGAGCCGAAACAGCCGATGTCGCCGAACCCCTGGTCGTCCGCGAAGACGACCACGACGTTCGGCGGGTCCGTGGTGTCCGGTGGCACGACTCGGCAGTTTCGCCCCCGGGAGAAAAAGCTACGCCCGGGTCGACCGACGGGCCAGCTGCCGGTCGGCCGGTCACGCCGCCCGCGCCTCGAATAGCAGCGTCGACGGCAGTTTCGCAAGTAACTCGGGTTTGCGTTCGCCCCACGGCCCCTCCTCGTAGTCGTCGGGGTCGGGAGAGCCGGGTTCGAGCAGCCGTTCGACCCGAAACCCCGCGCCCACGAGCGCGTTGTGCACGTCGCCGACCCGGTGGCGGTAGGTCACCATGTCGGTCCCCAGGTCGTCCTGGGGCGTGACCTGCCGCCCCGTATCGAAGTAGCTCTCCTCGACCTCGTGGCTCTCGGGGTCGGCCAACTCGTAGACGGGGTGGGGCATCGAGAAGACGAACCGACCCCCCTCGCGGAGCACGCGGTGGGTCTCCCGGAAGCAGGCGGCGAGGTCGTCGACCCACTGGAAGACGTAGGCGTTGAACGCCACGTCGAACGAATCGTCGGCGAGCGGGAGGCCGGTCACGTCGCCCTGGAGGAACGCCACGTCGGCGTCGCACTCGGCGGCCAGCTCGCGGGCGAAATCCAGCTGTTCCGCCGAGAGGTCGATACCGGTCACGTTCGCGCCGCGTTCGGCCAGCGCGACCGAGCACTGTCCGCCCCCGCAGCCGAGTTCCAGCACGTCCTTGCCGGCCACGTCCAGCAGGAGCCGCAGGTCGTCGTCGACGCCCACGCCGGTCCAGTTGACCCCCACGTCGAGGTCGATGTCGTCCTGGAACCAGCGGGCCGTCAGCTCCCACCACTCCCTCACTTCCTCGGTCATACCCCGTCTGTTTCGGCCGGCTCCGATAGGTCTTGTGTCGCCCTGCGTGACCGTCCCACGGCGTTTCGAGCCCGGGAGTCGGACACCCGGCGCGCGCTGTCGCGCGCTCTCGTGCGCGCGACCGTAACCGGGCGAGGCCTTCGCGAGCTTGCGAGCGAAGGCTCGTCAGCGCTTGCTCTGACGGTGGATGAGAAGCGCAGCCTGCGAGCAGCGAGCGACCGGCGGTCCCTCGGGCCATGCGGGCGACGCTCGGGTCGCCCGCAGACAGCGCAAGAGGCTGGGAGGTGTGAGGCGGTCTGTGGTGCTGTGCGAGGCGGTTGCGGAGCGGTGCGGTTGCGGTCCTGGCGGACTGAAAGGGCGAGGCGCGCTCGCGTCCAGTTCAGTCGTCTGAGCGGCCCCTATCCGCGCGGGCGGTGCGGAGAGCGCGGATATGTCGCTCAGCGACCGCGAGCGCGCCGAGGGCTTTCAGTGCCTACTGTCTCGGACGGTCGAGTCGACTGCTAGCGAGCGCGTCGAGAGCTTTCGTCGCCTGCTGTCTCCTGCAGTAGACACGTCAGCTAGCGACGCATCGAGGGCCTTCAACACGCGCGGCCCCCGACGACACGTTCGTCCCCGTTTGACTTCCGAGGACCCGGTTCGAACCCACCACGCGGTACACGATCACGGGGTTCGGCACCTACATTTAAGCGTCAGTCAGGCGTCGATTCACGTATGAGCGAAGGAGACGAGGAGATCGACCTGGGGTTCGGACAGGCCGTGTTCGACGACGAGGGGAACCGGCTGGGGACCATCCGCGGGTTCGACGAGCACGGCTTCTACGTGACGACCGAGGAGGGAATCGCCGCGATGGGCCAACACCTCTCGACGACCGCCGACTCCGGCGAGGCCGAGCTGATGTGGCGCTGCTGGGAGTGCGGCGAGATGGGCGACATCGAGGAGATCCCCGACACGTGCCCGGCCTGCGGCGCCGAACGGGAGAGCATCTACTACTGGACCGAGGACTGACGCCCGGCCGTGCGCGTCCTCGTCTTCGGCGCCGGCAGCCTCGGCAGCCTCCTCGGCGGCCTGCTCGCGCGCGCCCACGACGTGACGCTGGTCGGCCGCGACCCCCACGTCGAGCGGGTCCGGAGCGAGGGCCTCCGGATAACCGGCGAGTGTGCAGAGCGCGTCGAACCGGCGGCCGCGACGGCGGTCCCCGACGAGCGCTTCGACCTGGCCGTCGTCGCCGTGAAGGCCTTCGACACGCCGGCGGCCGCCGAGGCGCTCGCCACCGCGAGGGTCGACGCCGTCCTCTCGATCCAGAACGGGCTGGGCAACGAGGCGACGCTGGCGGGCGCGCTCGACGCCGCGGTGCTCGCGGGCACCTGCACGTACGGCGCGCGCCTGACCGAGCCGGGGGTCGTCGAGTGCACCGGCCGCGGCGAGGTGGCGCTGGGGCCGCCCGACGGCGGCGAGTCGCCGGTCGCCGAGTCGGTCGGCGCGGCCCTGCGGGCGGCCGGGGTCGAGACGACCGTGGCGGCCGACATGCCCCGGCGACTGTGGGAGAAGCTGGCGGTCAACGCCGGTATCAACGCCGTGACCGCGCTGGCGCGGGTCGAGAACGGCGCCGTCGTCGACGGGCCGGCGGGCGGGCCGGCCCGCCGCGCCGCGAGGGAGGCCGCGCGGGTCGCGCGCGAGCGGGGGGTCGACCTGCCCGAGTCGACGGCCGTCGAGGCGGTCGAACGGGTGGCGGCGGCGACGAGCGCCAACCGGTCGTCGATGCTGCAGGACGTGGACGGCGGCGAGCGGACCGAGATCGACGCGATCAACGGCGCGGTCGTCGACCGGGCCGAGGGAGCGGTGCCGGTCAACGAGACGCTGGCGGCGCTGGTCCGTGGCTGGGAGCGCGAGCGCGGGTTGCGGCCGGAGGGCGAAACGTGACTCGGAGGCCAGTCAGTCGCGGACGGCGAGCGCGCGCGGTTCGACGGCGCTCGCGTCGCTCGACTCGTCGGGCGACCGGTCGCTGAAGAAGACGGCCTCGCTGCCGTAGTGGCGCAGGCGGTGTTCGTCGGCGTCGTACCCCTCCAGCGCGGGCGCGAGATCCGTCTCCAGTTCGTTCGGCGCGATGACGACCAGCGGGTCGACGTCGCCGTCCTGGAGTTGCTGGGCGGCGGTCTCGGCGTCCTGGATGCAGTCGCCCTCGGCGCCGTACGCCTCGACGTACCACTGCAAGGGGAGCGTGTTGCCGATGCTCGTACACGTCGGTTCGATCCCGGCGTCCCG
This sequence comes from Halosimplex halophilum, assembly GCF_004698125.1. NCBI lineage: Archaea > Methanobacteriati > Methanobacteriota > Halobacteria > Halobacteriales > Haloarculaceae > Halosimplex > Halosimplex halophilum. The sequence goes on along the minus strand of NZ_SRHV01000005.1, from coordinate 300,364 downwards.
CGGGTTGTCGCGGACGTAGCTGTTCCCGACGAAGAGCACGTCGACCCCCTCGTGGTCGGCGGCGTGGTCCTCCAGCACCGCCATCGAGGGGCGGAAGTCGTCGGCCGGCTGGGCGTACTGGACGAGTTCGTTGTCGTCGGTGGTGTCGTTCATGTAGACGTACCACCCCGCGGAGCCGGCCATGTAGCCGGCGATCAACACGAGGGCGAACGCGGTGATGCCGAACCGGACCGAGTCCGTGTGGAGGGCGTCCCGGGCCCTGTCGGCGACCAGCGCGATGCCGACGCCGGCGGGGACCGCCAGCGGCACCAAGGCGTTGACGGCGATCCAGGCGTTGGCGATGTCGGTCCCGAGCGGGTAGCCG